>NZ_JUHH01000001.1:318137-636274 GCF_000799735.1 Methylotenera sp. G11
GAAACTTTGCCGGGCTGGACTGAGAGCACGTTCGGCGTTAAGACCTGGGATGGCCTGCCGAAAAATGCACAGAACTACCTCAAGCGTCTGGAAGCCGTATGCGGCGTGCCGATCGCGATTGTTTCTACGGGTCCGGAGCGCGACGAAACGATAGTTATTGAGCATCCTTTTGCAGCATAGTGCATGTTAAGCGTTTGCATGGGCTCGACGCATGCAAACGCCAGAACTGACAAGTATTAAGACTAATCAGTAAGTTTATAGCCAGCGATGCTGGTGTCGGTATGAAAGTTGGTGAACGAATGAATCAACGCCTGGCATGGGCCATTACTGGCTCTGGTCATTATCTGCGTGAGTCACTTGCAATATTGCAGACATTGAAAAATGTTGACGTTTTTTTAAGCAAAGCCGCAGCGGAAATTATTCAGCAATACGGGTTTCAGGAACAGCTGATCAATACCGGCCACCGTGTCTATCAGGATAAAACCGCGAGCAGCGTGCCGGTAGAGCTGTTTTATGAGGGCAAATACCATACGCTGGTGATTGCGCCCGCCACATCGAATACGATTGCCAAGATGGCTTACGGATTTTCTGATAGCCTGGTCACCAATCTTTACGCGCAGGCCGGCAAGACCCGGGTGCCCAGTATCGTGTTCGCATGCGATACCGCACCCGAGCTGGAGTCTGAAGCGCCGCGTGAGAACGTGGTGAAGGTATATCCGCGCGGTATTGACCTGGAAAATGTCAGCAAGCTCAGTAGGTTCGAAGTGACTACGGTCGTCGCAGATATGCAAAGCCTGTCCCAGGCTGTTCAGGACAGGTTGAAAACACTGGCATAGTGCCCGCTCATGACCCAGAATCTCCTTTTTCTGACCGGCAAGCTTGCGGAAAAAAGCCTCAATAAGGTTTTAAGCGAGGTACAGAGTAATCCGAAAACTCCTCCGTTCAAATATCGTATTCTACAGATCGGCGTATCGGTTGCAGCATTAATGACTTCGGATCTGATCGGGCGCAGGCTTAAAGAAACCGGTGATGCTGACAAGGTGATCGTTCCCGGTTTATGCCAGGGCGACCTTTCCAGGCTGGAGGCGCAATATGGGATACCGGTAGAGCGTGGCCCCAATGACCTGAAAGACTTGCCGCAGTATTTCGGCCACGCCGGCGTCGCACCCGACCTGAGCCGTTACAGCGTAGATATTTTTGCTGAAATCGTTGACGCACCTTACCTGAGCATTGAGGGGATTATCCTCAAAGCGAAGCACTTTCAGGCACAAGGCGCCAATGTGATTGATATTGGCTGCTTGCCCAGCGTGCCTTTCCCGCATCTGGCGGATACGGTCAAGGCGCTGAAGGCAGCTGGGTTCAAGGTTAGCGTGGATTCCCTGAATACCGATGATCTGCTCGTTGCCGGCCGCGCCGGCGCAGACTATCTGCTGAGTCTTACCGAAGAAACGCTGTGGATCGCTGGCGAAGTGGCTGCTACGCCAGTGCTGATCCCGGCAAAACCGCATAGCCTGCCATCGCTGTATCGTGCGATTGATGCCTGTCTCCGGGCCGGAAAACCTTTTATCGCGGATGCGATCCTGGATCCTATCCATTTCGGCTTGACCGATTCTATTGTGCGTTACCAGAAGCTGCGTAAGAAATATCCCGATATTCAGGTCATGATGGGCATCGGTAATTTGACTGAGCTTACCGATGCGGACACAACCGGGATTAATGCCATGCTGTTCGGCATGATCAGCGAACTGAACATCAATGCCGTGCTCGCAACCTCGGTGAGCCCGCATGCGGTCAATGCGATTGCAGAAGCCGACATTGCCAGGCGCACGATGTATGCGGCAAAGCAGGACGAAAGGCTGCCGCGCGGTTATACCAATGGCTTGCTGGGTTTGCATGACAGGCGGCCATTTACCTATAGCGAAGATGAAATCAAAGAGATTGCGGCGCAGATTAAAGACCCCAGTTTCCGTATCCAGGTGAGTGAAAGCGGCATGCATGTTTATAACCGCGACGGTATATTCGAGCACACCGACCCGTTCGCGCTGTATCCACACCTTAAAGTCGATGATGATGCTTCGCACGCCTTTTATCTTGGGGTGGAGCTGGCGCGTGCGCAGATTGCATGGCAACTGAAAAAACGCTATGTCCAGGATCAGGAACTTGATTGGGGCGTTGCCAGCGAGGTGCAGAACAAGGTTGCCAAAACTGCCCACCGTGAAGCGTCTTTGAAAGAAAAGCGTGATAAAAACAGGTAATGAAATGATATACGAAACGATAGTAACCACTGTGAACCCGCAAGGTGCCGCGCATACAACGCCATTTGGCATACGCATGCAGGATGGACTGGTGGTCATTTCGCCTTATAAGCCATCAGCGACATTGGAGAATATATTATCGACAGGGCATGCCGTACTGAGTTTGACGGACGATGTGCGTGTGTTTGCCGGTGCCTTGACCGGGCGCAAGCCATGGAACCTTATCTCAGCAGTAAAGGTGCATGGATTTCGCCTGGCGGATACCCTGGCCCATAAGGAATTGAAACTGATCAAAGTTGAAGATGACCCGCTCAGGCCGCAGCTGTTCCTGGAAGTGGTGTACGAGGCGCAGCATGCTGCTTTTCAGGGCTTCAACCGCGCGCAGGCCGCTGTTATTGAATTGGCGGTGCTGGTCAGCAGGCTGAAAAGGCTGCCGATGGAGAAAATCCAGCAGGAAATGGATTACCTGCGTATCGCAATAGATAAGACAGCCGGGGAACGTGAGCTGGAGGCGTGGTCATGGCTGACTGAGGCCGTCAGTAATCACCAGGCTGTCTTAAATAATGAGAATCTGGCCTGAATATGCCGCAGCTTTTAATCAGTGTTACCTCTTTGCAAGAGGCGCAGATGGCATTGCAGTGCGGTGCCGATATTATTGATCTGAAAGATCCGGTTCAGGGCGCCCTCGGCGCACTGCCGTTGGAAGTCGTCACGGAGGTTGTGGCTTTTATCCATGCAAAAGGCCCTTCTGCAAGAAGGCTGACCAGTGCCACGGTGGGTGATCTGCCGATGCAGCCGGAGTTGCTGCGAGAGCGGGTTCTGGCATTGCTGCAGACTAAAGCGGACATTATTAAAATCGGTTTTTTTGCTGACTTGAGCGCCGGTTTGGCCGATTATCAGCCATGCATCGATGCATTGATGCCGATTGCCCGCAGCGGTGCCAAGCTGGTTGCCGTATTGTTTGCTGAATACGAGTACCCGTCAACGGTAATATCTGCAATCGGGAATGCCGGTTTTTATGGCGTAATGCTGGATACCGCTGAAAAAAACGGCAACACTTTTCTGGATTATTTTTCTGTCGATGAAATTAAAGCTTTTGCTGAGCGTGTGCAGGCTCAGGGTTTGCTATTCGGTCTGGCCGGTTCGCTTAACTTGCAGCATGTGGCAAGCGCCAGCGAAATAGCGCCGGATTATATAGGTTTCAGGGGCGGCGTCTGCATGGAACACCAGCGCAAGTCAGCACTTGATTCCGGTAAAATCAGGGCGATTCGCAGAATCATGTAGATATGTTGTGAAAATGCAACAATGCTTGGTTTTCTGTCGTGTTTATATGGGTTTTCGCATTGCGTTAGCTCGTATCTGTGCGTATTATTCGAGTGTGGAGTTATCTTTAACCAGGAGTAAATAATGAAAAAAAATATGATCAATATCGCAGTAGCGGCCTCATTGGGCTTGGCTGCCTTCGCAGCAAGCGCTGAAGATATGTATCGTGGTGCTTGGTATGCATTGCCAGGTCTTAGCTATATGGACACAGATAGCGATTTAGAAGCTAACAACGGTGGCGGTGGCTTCCTGAAATTAGGTAAAGAGTTGTCTGAGCATTGGGACATCCAGGCTGGTTTGGGTTACAACCGTGCCAGCGAAGACAGCAACATTGCAAACGTAGGCGGCCGTTATAAACAAACGACATTAAGTGCAGATGCGCTTTATATGTTCAGCCGCGATAAATTCCGTCCATTCCTGCTGGCTGGTTTGGGTGTTGCACGCAACAACGTTGATTACAGCCATCCTACAGCTGATGTAAGCGATTCAAACACATCATGGCTGGCAAACGTCGGTGTGGGTGCACAATACCTGTTCAGTGACAATTTCGGCTTGCAAGCTGATTTGCGTCACCAATGGACACGTGCAGACGTGATCAATACCAGCAATATTTTTGCAGGCAATTCACGCGAAACAATCGGTAACACATTGTTAAGCATCGGCGGTATTTTCCGTTTCGGTACACCAGCTCCGGTTGTTGCTGTTGCTGAACCAGCACCGGCTCCAGCTCCTGTCGCTGCACCGGAACCGGCACCGGCTCCAGAACCAGCTCCAGTGGCTGCTCCAGAACCATGCCAGCCAAAATTTGAAACGATCACTTTACAGGCTGAAAGATTGTTTGGTTTTGACAAGTTCAAACTGAACGGCGATGCAGTATCTGAAGTGGATGAAGCGATTGCAACATTGAAAGCTCACCCAGAGTTTGACGTAGTTGTAGTGACAGGCCATACAGACCGTATCGGTTCAGAGCAATACAACCAGAAACTTTCAGAAAAACGTGCTGAAGTGATTAAACAACACCTCGTATCACATGGTATCGAAGCTAGCCGTATCCGCGCAGTTGGTAAAGGTGAATCACAACCTTTAGTTGCTTGTGACGGCGTCAAAGGCAAGAAAGCATTGGTTGAGTGCCTGGCACCTAACCGTCGCGTAGTGATTAGCGGTGAAAGACAGCACGCATTGAATGAGTGCAAGTAATACAATCTGATACTTAAATTTAATAATTTAAGTTTTTAGTAAAAAGCCTCGCAATTGCGGGGCTTTTTTATTGGTAAAATGGGTGCCATGAATTTAAAACACTTAAATCTGGCGCCAGCCGAGGTGGATCATATTATTGAGGCCCGCTGGCTGGCAACGGTTGTTAAAGATGTACCGTTTCTGGAGCACTACTCGGTGATGGTGCGGAATGACACTATCATCGACCTGTTACCTACGGAGCAGGCCAGGGCGCAGTATACAAGTGCTGACAGGGTGAGCCTGGATGGGCATATCCTGATGCCAGGATTAATCAACCTGCATACGCATGCGGCAATGAATCTGATGCGCGGTATCGCAGATGACCTGCCTTTGATGCAGTGGCTTAATCAGCATATCTGGCCTGCTGAGCGGGCTGTGGTCTCGTATGATTATGTGAAGGATGCCTCGCTGCATGCATGTGCCGAGATGTTAAGCGGCGGCACTACTTGTTTTAATGATATGTATTTTTTCCCGCAGGCGACGGCTGCCGCTGTGAACCAGTCCGGCATGCGTGCAAACCTGGGCTTGCTGGTATCGGAATTTGCAAACAGTTACGCCACAGATGCCGATGACTGCCTGCAAAAAGGCTTCGAAGCGCATGATAGTTGGCGCGGCAACCTCATGATTTCGTCATCGATGGCGCCTCATGCCCCGTACACGGTATCCAACCGCTCGTTTGAAAAAATCATTACCTATGCAGAGCAGTTAAGCATAGGCATTCACACGCACTTACACGAAACGCGTGATGAGATCAGCCAGAGTGAAACTGAGTTTGGAGCAAGGCCAATCCGGAGACTGGCTGCGCTCGGTTTACTGGGACCTAATTTCACGGCTGCGCATGGGGTACATTTGCTGCCGTCCGAAATTGACATGCTGCGTGAGCATGGTTGTCACATTGCCCATTGCCCAAGTTCCAACCTGAAATTAGGCAGTGGCATCGCTCCTGTGTCTTTGTTGCTGAAAAACAACGTGAATGTTGGGATCGGCACTGATGGTGCCGCCAGCAATAACAGGCTTGATATGTTTGCAGAGATGCGGCTTGCTGCGCTGCTGGCAAAAGGTGCCAGCGAAGACCCAGCTTCGCTGCCTGCGCATCAGGCGCTGGAGATGGCAACGGTCAATGCCGCTAAAGCGTTAGGGCTGGATGACAGAATCGGCACGATTGAAGTCGGTAAACAGGCTGACCTTGTTGCAGTAAAGTTAGACGAGCTCACTATATCCCCATGTTACGACCCGGTTTCACATCTGGTTTATACCTGTGGCCGTGAACATGTAACCCATACATGGGTTGCTGGAGAACTGCGTTACAGCAATGGCCTCTATGCCAATATAGAACCATTGGAGTTAAAGGAAATTATTAAAAAATGGCAACCGAAACTAAAACAGCACAAACAGTGAACGCCGATGAAATCGAATTGAAAAAATTCGGTGAGCTGGCACACAAATGGTGGGATAAGAACAGTGAATTCAAGCCGCTGCATGAGATCAATCCATTGCGTCTGGCTTATATTGACAGCATGGCAGGCCTGGAAAACAAGCGAGTGCTTGATGTCGGCTGCGGTGGCGGCATTCTGTCCGAATCCATGTTTTTCAAAGGCGCTGATGTGACTGGCATTGACCTGGGAGAAAAGGCGCTTAATGTTGCCAGGCTGCATCAGTATGAAAGCGGTTCAAAGGTTGATTACCGACTGGTGTCGGTTGAGCAGCTGGCCGATGAGCAGCCTGCCAGTTTTGATGTGGTGACCTGTATGGAAATGCTGGAACATGTACCTGATCCGGAAGCTATCGTGAGGGCTTGTGCCAGGTTGGTGAAACCTGGAGGCGCAGTGTTTTTCTCCACCATCAACAGGTCGCCCAAGGCTTATCTGTTTGCGGTGATCGGTGCTGAATACGTACTGAACATGCTGCCAAAAGGCACGCACGATTATGCCAAGTTCATCAAGCCATCTGAGTTATCAACCTGGGCCAGAAATGCAGGACTGGATGTTTCCGGCTTGCGCGGCATGAGTTATAACCCGATCACCCAGCATTATTCCCTAGGGCATGATGTCTCTGTAAACTACCTGATGCATACTCACCTTAGTGAATAATAGTGGCTTTAAAATGATTCTATTTGATTTAGACGGCACCCTGGTTGATACCGCCCATGATCTGGCTTATGCGCTGAATTTGCAGCGCGAACGGCATGGAATGGCTGTTTTGCCTTTGGATGTCATTCGCCCTTATGCTTCACATGGCTCTAAAGGCTTGTTGTCCATAGGTTTTGACCTGACGCCCGAAGATGCGCGTTTTGATGTGATGCGCGAAGAGTACCTGGCGTTGTATGACCAGGTGCTGACGCGCAAGCCAGTCCTGTTTCCAGGGGTGGCGGAGCTACTGGCGGCGCTGGATGAGGAAAACATGCCATGGGGGGTCGTGACCAATAAGCCGCGACGTTTCACACAGCCTTTGCTGCAAAATATCGGTTTGCTGGAACGTGCTGCCTGTGTCGTGAGCGGTGATGATGCGTCACGCCCCAAACCGCATCCTGATACCTTGTTTCTTGCCTGCGAACAGGCTGGTATCAATCCGCATCGTTGCTGGTATGTCGGTGATGCTGAACGCGATATCCAGGCGGGCAGGGCCGCTGGTATGAAGACAGTGGTGGCGCTATATGGTTATCTGGGTACTGACGATCGTCCGGACGAGTGGGGCGCAGATGTTTCCGTGAATGCCCCCCTGGAGTTGCTGCGGCTCATCAACGGCAAGTAGCCCCTATACGCTGCGCCGCTCAAGCATTGCCTGGGCAAGCGTGCCGGTATCGACATACTCGATTTCGCCGCCCATCGGCATGCCGCGGGCGATACGGCTTACTTTGATGCCGCGCGCGCGCAGCAGTTCACTGACGTAATGTGCGGTGGCGTCGCCTTCCACCGTGTAATTGGTGGCGAGTATCACTTCCTGCACAACACCGTCCTGTGCACGTTTAAGCAGTTTGTCTAAATGAATTTCCTTAGGGCCGACGCCATCAAGCGGTGACAGGCGCCCCATCAGCACAAAATACATGCCGGAATAGGCGCGCGTATTTTCAAGCATCATCAGGTCTGTCGGCATTTCTACGACACACAGCACGCTATTGTCGCGTTGTGCCGACTCGCATAACGGGCATACCGGCTGTTCGCTGAAAGTGTTGCAGAGACGGCAGTGGTCAACCACCTGCAATGCGTTATCCAGGGCCAGTGCCAGGCCGCTGGCACCTTTCCTGTCGCGCTGCAGCAGGTAGTAGGCCATGCGCTGCGCCGATTTCGGGCCCACGCCCGGCAGGCAGCGCAGGCTTTCGATTAACTGTTCAAGCGCGGGCGGGTTTTTCATCGTGATGCGTCAATCCAGGATCAGAAAGGCAGTTTCATTCCTGCCGGCATGTAGCTGGACAGGCGTGCTGAAGAAGTTGCCTCTGCTTTTGCCGTGGCATCCTTTAACGCAATGACCAGCAAGTCTTCGAGCGTTTCTTTATCGTCCATGACGCTGTCATCCAGTGTCACGCGCTTTACTTCGTTTTTACAGGTCATCAGCACCTTTACCAGGCCGTTGGCTGCAATGCCTTCAACCTCAATATTGGCCAGTTCTTCCTGGGCCTTCTGCATATTTGCCTGCATTTGCTGGGCTTGCTTCATTAAATTGCCCATGCCGCCTTTCATCATGTGTCTCTCCTTCAAAAAATATCGATATTAAAGAACTTAAATGCTTACCCGTCAGATGGGCTTGATTGAATTGGGGATAATCGTTGCGCCAAAATCATTGATGAGTGCCTGCACGAAACCGTCTTCCTCAATCGCTGTTTCGGCATTGGCCTGTGCCTGCGCCTTTTCCTGGGAAATCTGCTTGGCCGGCGTGTTGCCTGTGCCGCCGATGCTGAACTGGAGCTTGATCTTTTTGCCAAAATACTGCGTAATCGCAGCACCCAGTTTTTCCTGGTAGTTCGGGGATAGCAGGTGTTTTTGCGCTTCCGGTACACTTAGTGAAATACTGCTGTCATCATAAGCGACCAGTTCACAGTGTTTTGCCAGTTCGCGCGCAAGGCCGAGTTTCAATTCATCCACCAGGCCGCGCCAGTTACCGTTGAAGTCACTGCTGCCTTGTTCATCAACGTATTCTGATGGTGCGTTAATCTCAGCAACCTCAGCTTGAATCTGCATCTCTGCGGGCGGTGGCTGAACAGGGGGTTCAACCGTAATGGCTTGTTGTCCGGCTGGTTCAGCTGCGGCAGCGGTTGCTACCGGCCTGGCCGCCGGCTTGCTTGTCTGGCTGTCAGCCTTGATGGCTGCAGTGGCGCGTTGCGCTGCAAGGGCCGCTGGTGCTGGCTTGACGGTATTGGCTGTGCTGCTGGTTTCGTTGGGGGTGAATGCCAGCATGCGCAGCAGACTCATGGTGAAGCCTGCGTATTCGTCTGGTGCGAGGCTTATGTCACGGCGCCCCAGCAATGCAATCTGATAGTAAAGCTGCAAAGTTTCAGCGGATATTCTCTGTGCCAGTGACAGTAAAACCTCGCGTTCAGGCAAGTCATCCGCCACGCTTTCAGGCACAGTCTGTGCAATTGCCACCTGATGCAGCAGCTGCGCAAAGTCATTGAGTGCCGCTTCAAATGAAATACTGCGTTCTTCCATCAGCTTGGCCTGGCTGATGATACTGCTGCCATCACCGGCAAGCAGCGCGTCTAATAATCGGTACAGATAGCTTTGATCGATAGCGCCCAGCATGGCGCGGACTTCGGTTTCATTGACTGCCTGGCCGCCGTAGGCAATGGCCTGGTCAGTCAGTGACAGCGCATCGCGCATGCTGCCGGCGGCGGCACGTGAAATCAGGTGTAGCGCGGTTGGCTCAAATGGAATGTTTTCCTGGCTGAGGATGTTCTGTAAATGGCCAATGATAGAAGTGCCGGCCATCTGGCGCAGATTGAATTGCAGGCAGCGCGACAGCACTGTCACAGGCACTTTTTGCGGGTCAGTGGTGGCCAGTATGAATTTAACGTGCGCTGGCGGTTCTTCGAGTGTCTTTAACATCGCGTTAAAAGCACTTTTGGATAACATGTGTACTTCGTCGATGATATACACCTTGAAGCGGCCGGCAGTCGGGGCATATTGAGCGTTATCGAGCAGGTCGCGCATCGCGTCGACTTGTGTGTTGCTGGCCGCATCCACTTCGATCAGGTCAACAAAACGGCCCTTGTCGATTTCTGTACAGGCGTTGCAAACGCCGCAGGGCCTGGCGGTAACGCCGGTTTCGCAGTTGAGAGATTTAGCCAGAATACGTGCCAGGGTGGTTTTGCCGACGCCGCGCGTCCCGGTAAACAGGTAGGCATGATGCAGGCGATTCTGCTCGAGGGCATTGGTGAGCGCGCGCACTACATGGTCTTGCCCGACCAGTGTTTCAAAGGATTTTGGGCGCCATTTACGCGCCAGGACTTGATATGACATAGCCTAAACTTTAGCTGAAAAACATCTTTCCGTCTGTAAGTTTGGTGTATTTTTTTGTGATTTATGCTTTTAAAATGCAAGCAGAAAAAGAAGTGGCGAGCCTTTACCCCGGCACTTGCTCAATAGTTGTGGCTGCTTGCTTCCGCACCTGACCAGATTGGCTACTTCACAATGCGGGGGGGCCCGCCGGACGTAATTTTACAACACTTTACCAAGTTCACGGTAATCTAAAATCGGATATTTTTATTAAGACTTGTGTTTATCTACCCGGCGCCATTGGCAAAATCTTCCAGCACCTGTAAAAAGTCGTCGCCATAGCGCGTGAGCTTGGCCTGGCCTATACCGCTGATATTACCCATATCCGTCAGGCTGCCGGGCTTCTGGTTAAGGATTTCCAATAAAGTGCTGTCATGAAATATGACATAAGGCGGTACACCTTGTTCTTTTGCAAGTTCAGTGCGTTTGGCTTTGAGTGCGTGCCATAGCGGGTCTTCATTGGCTTCGGCATAGCCTTCTTTCACGCGGGCGCCGCGCTCGGCTTTGCTGGATCTGCGTTTACTTGTGTCTTCGTCGCGGCGCAGCCAGACTTCTACTTCATTGCGTAACACTGGACGACTTGCTTCTGTGAGTTTGATGCCGCCATAAGCTTCAATGTCGGTTTGCAGAAAGCCGCCGCTCACCAGCTGGCGAAATACACTGCTCCATTGCTGTTGTGACAATGCTTTGCCTATGCCGAAAGTGCTTAGCTGATGATGCTGGAACTGCTCGACGCGACTGTTTTGTCTGCCAAGTAACACATCAATCAGGTGTACAACCCCAAAGCGCTGACCCGTGCGGTAAACACATGACAGCGCCATTTGTGCTGCCTGAGTGGCATTCCAGGTGTCAACCGGTTCCAGGCAATTATCGCATTGCCGGCAGTTGCCATCGTGCTGCTCGCCAAAATAGCGCAATATGGTCTGGTGACGGCAACCGGTCGATTCGCAGAAGCCGAGCAGGGCGTCCAGTTTTTTCCTTTCAACCTGTTTGCGTTCTTCGGGTGCATCGCTGGAATCCAGCATCTGGCGCATGCTGACGACATCGCCCAGGCCATAGGTCATCCACGCATTGGCAGGCAGCCCATCCCGTCCGGCACGTCCGGTTTCCTGGTAGTAGCTTTCCATGCTTTTAGGTAAATCCAGGTGCGCTACAAAGCGTACATTCGGTTTATCAATGCCCATGCCGAAGGCGATGGTCGCCACCATGATAATGCCTTCTTCACGCAGAAATCTGTGCTGGTTGGTGTTGCGGATGCTGGCATCCAGGCCGGCATGGTAGGGTAGTGCATTCCAGCCGCGAGATTGCAGCCATTCGGCAGTTTCTTCCACTTTACGGCGTGACAGGCAATACACGATACCAGCATCGTTCGGATGCTCTGCTTCCAGGAATGCTTCCAGCTGCTGGCGAGCGTTGTTTTTCTGTGTGATGCGATAGCGGATATTGGGACGGTCAAAGCTGGAAACAAACTGGTGCGCCTGTTCCAGATTGAGTCTTTCCACAATCTCGGCACGTGTCGGTGCATCGGCTGTTGCCGTTAAGGCAATACGCGGCACCTTGGGGAATCTTTCGTGCAGCGCCGTGAGCTTGCGATATTCGGGGCGGAAATCATGCCCCCATTGCGATACGCAGTGTGCCTCATCAATGGCAAACAAGGCAATGCCCACGCGCTGGTCTAGCTGTTCCAGCAAATATGAGAAATTGCCTGTCAACAAACGCTCCGGCGCGACATAGAGGATTTTTAATTCGCCTTGCAGCAGACGGTCAGTAATCGTATTGGCCTGTTGTGCATCCAGACTGGAATTCAGAAACGCCGCGGCTATACCCAGTTGCTGCAACGTGTCTACCTGGTCTTGCATCAGCGCTATGAGCGGTGAAACAATAATCGCCACACCATCGCGCAGCAGTGCGGGTAACTGGTAACACAAAGATTTTCCGCCGCCGGTAGGCATCAGCACCAGCGCATCGCCACCTGCGACGATGTGTTCAACCACGGCTTGCTGTTCGCCGCGGAAAGCGCTGTAACCGAATACTTCTTGCAGGCAATGCCGGGCGGACGAGTAAGACATAGATGCGTAATGTTCCGCTAATTGTGGTGTGAAAATGTTAGTAAGGCACCATGGTTTCCATGGTGCCTTACTGGAAAGTCTAAAGATGCCAGCTTAAGGTTATTCCACACCTTGGCTGAGCAGGTAGTCTTCATAGTTGCCGGTAAAGTCTACAATGCCATCTGCTTTGATTTCCAGAATACGCGTAGCGATCGAGCTTACAAATTCACGGTCATGGCTGACAAAGAACAAGGTGCCCTTGTATTTGTCCAGGGCGGTATTCAATGCTTCGATAGATTCCATGTCCATATGGTTGGTCGGCTCATCCATCAGCAATACGTTGGTGTGCGCCAGCATCAGTTTGCCATACAGCATGCGGCCTTTCTCTCCACCTGACAGTACCTTGACCGACTTTTTGGTGTCTTCGCCCGAGAACAGCAAACGGCCCAGCATGCTGCGCACCGTCTGGTCATCATCACCTTGCTGCGTGAATTTTGACATCCATTCAAACAAATCTTCGCCTTGCTCAAATTCGTATTCGTGGTCTTGTGC
Source organism: Methylotenera sp. G11 (assembly GCF_000799735.1). Classification (NCBI taxonomy): domain Bacteria; kingdom Pseudomonadati; phylum Pseudomonadota; class Betaproteobacteria; order Nitrosomonadales; family Methylophilaceae; genus Methylotenera; species Methylotenera sp. G11. Next base: position 331,041 of record NZ_JUHH01000001.1, read on the forward strand.
AAAATAGCCGATTTTCGCTTTTTCAGCCCATTTCACTTCACCGTGCTTGGGTTGCAGGTCACCGGCCAGGCAACGCAGGAATGTGGTTTTACCGATACCGTTTTCACCGATGATCGCCACTTTTTCACCGGCTTCAAACATCATGTCGACGTCGTTGAATAGCAGATGGTCAAAGCCATGGCTGAGTTTTTTCAGTTCAACTGCATTGCGGTGCAGTTTTTCGCGGTCATCATATTCAAAGCGGATAAACGGATACTGACGTGAAGACGGCTTGAATTCTTCGATCTTGATTTTATCGATTTGCTTGGCGCGGCTGGTTGCTTGCTTGGCTTTTGACGCATTAGCTGAGAAGCGGCGCACAAAGTCTTGCAAATCAGCAATTTGCTGCTTGGCTTTAGCGTTGTCTTTAGCCTGCTGCGCGCGCGCCGCAGTGCTGGCTTCCATGTAATCGTCATAGTTGCCTGGGTAAACCGCCAGCTTGCCGTAGTCCATATCGCAGGTATGGGTGCAGACCTGGTTCAGGAAGTGTCGGTCATGCGAAATGATGATCATGGTGCAGTTGCGGTTATTCAGCACATCTTCCAGCCAGCGAATGGTGTTGATGTCCAGGTTGTTGGTCGGCTCATCCAGCAGCAGGATATCCGGGTTGGCAAACAGCGCCTGCACCAGCAATACACGCAGTTTCCAGCCTGGTGCAACCGCACTCATCGGGCCATTGTGCTGTTCGATCGGTATGCCTACGCCTAACAGCAGCTCGCCGGCGCGTGCTTCAGCGGTATAGCCATCAAATTCTGCAAATACGGCTTCCAGCTCCGCTGCACGCATGTAGTCGTCTTCGGTGGCTTCCATGTTTGCGTAGATCGCATTTTTCTCTACGTTTGCGTTCCACATCTGTTCGTGTCCCATCATGACTACGTCCAGCACGCGCTGGTCTTCGTAGGCAAACTGGTCTTGTCGCAAGAATGCCATGCGTTCATGGTTGTCGATTGAAATATTACCGGCAGTCGGTTCCAGTACCCCTGCGAGGATTTTCATGTAAGTGGATTTACCACAGCCGTTGGCACCTATCAGGCCATAACGGTTGTTATCGCCGAACTTGACTGAAATATTTTCAAACAGCGGCTTGGCGCCAAACTGCATGGTGATGTTATTACTGATTAACATGTATTACTTTCTTTAAAAATACTATATAGCCACAGATGAACACGGATAAACACAGATTAAAAACCAAATGCGTGAGAATCATTTATCTGTGTTCATCGGCGTTTATCGGCGGTTGAACAGACTTCTCGTTCTATTCAGAACTTGTTGTAAACCACAACTTCATCCATTTTTAGCTGGCCACCACGCGGCTGGGCTTCTTTTGCAGCCTTGCCTACAACAACAAACATCACAGGGGTGTGGTCGTCTGGCAGGTTTAACAGCTTGGCTACCGCGTCAAAGTCAAAGCCATCCATCGGGCAGGTGTCATAGCCCATTTCTTTGGCCGCCAGCATGATGGTCATGGCGGCCATGCCGCATGAGCGCATCGCTTCATCGCGCTGTACCAGTTCATTACCGGCATAATACTGGTCAATCGCTGATACCAGGTAATCCTTTACCGGTTTGGATGCGTTTTCCCAGTAACGCTCAGGTTGTTTTGCCCAAGCGTGCAAGTCCGCAGTGAGTACGACTAGTAGCGAGGCTTCTTCAACCTGTGCCTGGTCCCAGCTCACGGCGCGGATTTCCTTGCGCAGTGCCGGGTCGGTAACAACAACGAAACGCCAGTTCTGGATGTTGAATGCAGTAGGGGAAAGCATCGCTAATGACATCAGCCTGGCGATCTCATCTTCACTCATTTGGTGTTGCGGGTCATACGCCTTGACTGAGCGGCGTTCTAAAATGGCTTGGCTAACTTTCATGATTTGTAATGAATATCCAGAATTTCTAAATTAATATTGCCGGCAGGACGTTGCCAGTTAACGGTTTCGCCGACCTTGTGACCGATTAGCGATTTCGCCAGCGGGGAAACCCAGCTCACCTTGTTGATGGATGCATTGGCTTCGTCTTCACCCACGATATGGAATGTATGGCGGCTGCCTTCTTCATCTTCAACTTCAATGGTGGCGCCGAATAGCACCGTGTCGTGGTTTTGTGCCTTGGGGTCGACCAGGATGATCGAATCCAGGCGCGCACGCACGTAACGCAAATCGCGCTCGATCTCTGATACTTTGTCTTTTGCAAAAGTATCGTCATGCACATCTTTCAAGCTATTGAGCTGTGCGACCAGTGCTTCTTCCTGCGTTTGCAGCTCAAGTGCGCCGGTCGGCGTGACATAATTAGGGTGTTCGCTGATCGGGCGCTCTACAAGCTCTTCACCGCCTGCCTGTTCAAATCTTTCTTCATTTACAAATGCACGGCTCATAAACCAGTCCTTCCATTATTCCCATTCTATGGTCGCCGGCGGCTTGCCTGAAACGTCATAGACGACGCGGTTAATGCCGCGCACTTCGTTGATGATGCGGTTGGAAACGCGGCCTAGCAATGCGTAAGGTAACTCAGCCCAGTGGGCGGTCATAAAGTCGCTGGTAACCACAGCACGCAAGGCAACCACGTAGTCATAGGTGCGACCATCACCCATTACGCCTACTGATTTCACGGGCAGGAATACGGTAAATGCCTGGCTGGTCAGGTCGTACCAGGTTTTGCCGGTTTTTTCATCCACTGTATTGCGCAGCTCTTCAATGAAAATCGCATCGGCACGGCGTAACAGGTCGGCAAACTCTTTTTTCACTTCGCCTAAAATGCGCACGCCTAAGCCAGGGCCTGGGAATGGATGGCGATATACCATTTCTGCCGGCAGTCCTAGAGCCACGCCCAGCTCGCGCACTTCGTCCTTGAACAGGTCGCGCAATGGTTCCAGTAACTTCAGGCCTAATTGTTCCGGCAAGCCGCCCACATTGTGGTGGCTTTTGATGGTGACCGCTTTTTTGGATTTGGCGCCGCCCGATTCGATGACGTCCGGATAAATCGTGCCTTGTGCCAAAAAGGTTGCGCCCTTATGGCCGCTATCGCCAGCCTTGAGTTTTGCAGCTTCAGCCTTAAAGACTTCGACAAACTCGTTGCCGATAATTTTACGTTTGGCTTCCGGGTCGCTGACGCCAGCAAGCTTGCCCATGAATTGTGCTGTCGCATCGACATGAATCACTCTTGCATGCAAGCGGCCTGCAAACATTTCCATGACCATTTTGCCTTCGTCCAGGCGTAACAGGCCGTGGTCTACGAATACACAGGTGAGCTGGTCGCCAATCGCACGGTGGATCAATGCAGCGGCAACGCTGGAATCCACGCCGCCCGATAAGCCTAAAATGACCTCTTCATCACCCACTTGGCTGCGGATTTTTTCTACAGCCTCAGCAATGTGGTCTTTCATGATCCAGTCTGGTCTGGCGGCACAAATATCCAGTACAAAGCGGTTAAGCATGGCCTGGCCTTGCTTGGTATGCGTGACTTCCGGGTGAAATTGCACTGCGTAGAACTTGCGTGTTTCATCGGCCATTGCGGCAATCGGCGTGGTGTCATTGCTGGCGATCACTTTAAAGCCTGGCGGTAATTCCGTTACTTTGTCGCCATGGCTCATCCATACATCCAGCAAGCCGTGGCCTTCTGCATTGGTGCTGTCCTGAATATCTCGGAACAGGGCAGAGTGGCCTCTAGCGCGCACTGCGGCATAACCGAACTCGCGTTTATGGCCGGCTTCAACCTTACCGCCCAATTGCTGCGCCATGGTTTGCATGCCGTAGCAGATGCCCAATACCGGCACACCTAATTCAAATACGGCCTGCGGCGCTTTGTCTGTCTCTTCTTCATACACGCTGGCATGGCTACCGGAAAGGATGATGCCGTCAGCGCCAAAATTCCTTACAAAGTCGTCTGTTACTTCGCATGAGTGAATCTCACAGTAAACATGCGCTTCACGCACGCGGCGAGCGATAAGCTGGGTAACTTGTGAGCCAAAATCTAGGATGAGGATTTTTGAATGCATAGAATGTGTGCGATTGAGATGATTAAAATGAAAAGTGGGCGGTTAACATAACCGCCCACCCGGTAAGATGCTATTAGTCAACGCGGTAGTTCGGTGCTTCTTTGGTGATTTGCACGTCATGTACATGAGATTCGCGCATGCCGGCAGAGGTGATCTGCACGAACTCTGCTTTGTTGCGCATTTCCTCAATTGTTGAGCAGCCTACGTAACCCATGGAAGCGCGCAAGCCGCCCATCAATTGATGAATCACTGCCAGTACGCTGCCTTTGTAAGGCACGCGGCCTTCGATACCTTCCGGCACTAATTTATCGGCGTTGCTGTTGTTGTCCTGGAAGTAACGGTCGCTGGAACCTTTTTCCATTGCACCGATAGAGCCCATGCCACGGTAGGATTTATATGAACGGCCCTGGAACAGTTCTATTTCACCGGGAGCCTCTTCAGTACCGGCAAACATGCCACCCAGCATCACGCTGTGCGCGCCTGCGGCGATGGCTTTGGAAATATCGCCTGAGAAGCGGATGCCGCCATCAGCAATGAATGGTACACCAGTGCCCCTTAATGCTTCTTCAACATTTGAGATAGCGCTGATCTGCGGTACGCCGACACCAGCGACGATGCGAGTGGTACAGATCGAACCTGGGCCGATACCGATTTTCACACCGTCTGCACCGGCATCTACCAAAGCAAGCGCTGCACTCGCAGTGGCAATGTTGCCGCCGATCACGTCAATGTTAGGATAGTTCTTTTTAACCCATGTTACGCGGTCCAGCACGCCCTGCGAGTGGCCGTGTGCCGTATCCACCACGATGACGTCCACGCCTGCTTCAGCCAGCGCGGCTACGCGTTCTTCAGTGCCTTCGCCTACACCTACAGCTGCACCAACACGCAGCCTGCCTTGCGCATCTTTGCATGCGTTAGGGTGGTCGGTTGATTTTTGTATGTCTTTTACGGTAATCAAGCCTTTGAGTGTGTCATCTGCATCAATGACCAACACGCGTTCAAGGCGGTATTGGTGCAGTAAACGAATCACGTCTTCTTTGGCAGCACCTTCACGCACAGTGACTAATTTGCTGCGCGGGGTCATGATGTTGCTGATTGGCTGGTCCAGATTGGTTTCAAAGCGCAAATCGCGGTTGGTAACGATGCCGACGATCTTGCCGTGATCCACTACTGGAATGCCGGAAATCTTGTGTGTGCGGGTCAGTGTGAGCACATCGCGCACTGTCATGTGGCTTTGAATGGTGATGGGGTCATTCACTATGCCGGATTCGAAGCGCTTGACACGCGCGACATGTGCCGCCTGCTTCATGGCAGTCATGTTCTTGTGAATAAAGCCCAAGCCGCCTTCCTGTGCCAGCGCAATCGCGAGCGGAGCCTCGGTCACAGTGTCCATGGCCGCAGACAGTAGGGGAATGTTAAGCTGGATGTTGCGAGACAGTTGTGTTCTAAGAGACACTTCGCGTGGCAGCACGTTAGAATGTGCCGGAACCAATAAAACATCGTCAAATGTAAGTGCTTGTTGCAGTAAACGCATTCGTAAATCCTTTTACCCAAAACGAAATTATACAGAGTTATGTGCGTCTTAGCGAGTATGCTGGACATATTTTCAATAATTAAAATGTATTCTTGATGAAAAACCACTATGTTTATTGCGGTATTGATTGTCGCCCTGATAACCAATAACATGTACATAGACTTAATTAATTCAAAAGAGGTAATGTGATGAGAGCAGGTTCGTTATTCGTGTGGGCGGTGCTTCTGCCAGCCATGTTGCCGGCATTGGCGCATGCGGAAATTTACAAATGGAAAGATAAAGACGGCACGACCCGTTACAGCGATGTACCGCCGCCATCCAATATCAAGAATGAGTCTATGGGTAAAAAAATACCTAAAGCATTACCGCCGGCAGCTGCGGCACCAGTAGAAGGCGCCGCTGCGCCGGCTTCCGGCAAGGGCGGTGATGCGGCAGCGAAGGGCGGGGCTCCACTGACTAAAGAAGAGGCGGCTGCCAAACGTGCCCAGGAGGCCGAAGCGCAGAAAAAGGCTGATGCAGTCAAGCAGGCAGAGTTAAAGTACAGGCAGGAGAGCTGTGCGGCAGCCAGAAAAAACCAGGCGATGTTCGGTAACGGCGGCAGGATGATGACGACGGACGATAAGGGCGAGCGCCGCTATATGGGTGATGAAGAGATCAGCAAGGGTAAGGCTGATGCGCAGCGTGATGTAGAAAAGTTTTGTGACTAGGCAGGTTTGTATTTGCCTGTGCCAAGGGGGGGAGGCCCCGGGCACGCCGGCGGTACGCGGCTGTGCAGATGTTATTCTTCAGGAAGGTCGCCGCCGCCTTTTCTCATGATCTTTCCATCTGCCGCCCGTTGTTTGCGCACCTCTTTAGGGTCGGCAATCAGCGGCCGGTAAATTTCCACCCGGTCTAAATGCCTGAGCACAGTATCCAGCCTGGTCGCTTTGCCAAAGATGCCTATTTTATTGGTGGCCAGGTCAATCTCCGGAAATTTTCTAATAATGCCTGATGCATGGATTGCATTTTCGGCGGTCGTACCGGCCTCTACTTTAACCGGGACTATCAATTGCTCATGCGGCAAAGCATAAGCGACTTCAACAGTAATTTCAGATGGGCTATTCATTTGGAACCTTTATAAAACGCTTACATTTATTTGTATATTTTATCTGCACGGACCACAAAGCCGTCAACAAAAGTGTTGGCAATATGGTTGAAGACAGGCGCGATAATTTTTTCCAGAAACTGATTCGAAAATTCGTAGTTTAGCGAAAATTCGATTTTGCACGCTTCGTCGTTAAGAGCGATGAACTGCCAGTTGCCATCCAGATGCTTGAAAGGGCCATCTTTAAGCTGGATCGTCATGGCGCTTGGAAAGGTTTTTGTGTTCTCGGTGGTGAACTTCTGATGCAGGCCGTGATAGGCGATATGCAGGGTTGCTGTCGTTGAATGGTCATTTTGCTCGATTAAATCGACGCCGCCGCACCAAGGCAGGAACTCCGGATATTTAAGTACATCGTCTACCAATAGAAACATCTCACCAGCTGAATGGTTGATAATGATGGTTTTTTTAACTTGCGCCATGCTTTTCCCTGAAACGACTCAATAAACCAAACCTGCGAGTATGCGGTCATGCAGGTTTTGTAGTTCAAAACTTTTAACCTTAAAACGAACAAGTTAAGAAGTAGAGTAAAATGCTGATTTTAAGCTATTCGCCAAGAAATATTCAGTTTTATGAGCATCGCACAAAATAAAAAAGCATTCTTTGATTACTTTATTGAAGAAAAATATGAAGCCGGTATCGTTCTTGAGGGCTGGGAGGTCAAGGCTATTCGAGAAAACCGGGTCAATATAAAAGAGGCTTACGTGATTATCCAGCGTGGGGAGATTTACCTGATCGGCTGCCATGTCACGCCTTTAGGTGCGGCCTCAACCCATATACGCCCCGACGCCATCAGAACGCGTAAACTTTTATTGCACAACGAGGAAATCGCAAAGCTGATCGGCAAGGTCGAACGTGCCGGTTACACGCTGGTGCCTTTGGATATGCACTTTTCCAAAGGTCGCGTTAAAGTCCAGATCGGTCTTGCCAAAGGCAAGAAACAGCATGACAAGCGCGATACCGAGAAAGCACGTGATTGGGAACGCGAAAAAGGCCGGATCATGCGCGCGCATAACAAATAAGCTAGCTGCGAGTTCTCTGAACGCGTATAATTGAAACACGCGCTGAACTTTATGTAAAAGTAAGGTGTCACACGCGTACTGTTGAAAAAACACCTGTTTACAAAACACAAAGGGGCTGACCAGGTTTCGACGTGGGTTGCAAAGCAGTGCAGGGCATACCGAGGCCTAGTCACCTCGTAAATAAACTAGAAAAAAGTATAGTCGCAAACGACGAAACTTACGCTTTAGCCGCTTAATCCCGGCTGAACGCTGCACCGAAGGGTCTCTCGGTCGGGCCAGGCAACTGGCAGCAGCGTCATAAAGAGAGACTCGTGTTGTATTGGGTTACTTAATACATCACTAAATCCAAGGTGACTCGCTTCACATTTGCTTGCTCGTTGGTGGGTGTGTGGTTAAATTAAACAACACAGCTAAGTATGTAGAACTGTCTGTGGAGGGCTTGCGGACGCGGGTTCGATTCCCGCCTGCTCCACCATTTTTAAGTATCACCATGTTTTAAAAAGTATCAAAAGCCTAGTAAATTCAACCTTCTAGGCTTTTTTTACGTCTATTGACTTCCCTTGATGTTGCCTGACATACCCAAGATGACGCTGTCAGGCGTTACCCTAAAGGTTAAAATATATAAAGAGGAAGCAGGTAAGGGTATCCCTGTAGTATCCATGACGATCCATGGCTTGTATGTTGCAAGTTACGGCGAATGGGGAGGCTAGTGGCGTTTCAAATACCGTGATGCTGGTAAAGAAAAGCTTTTATTAGTGGGCGTGTATCCGGATGTGGCTCCAACTTAAGCAATGGGGCGGTGAGATAGTGCTGGAAAATTGCTTGTACAAATTGTAGAATTTCAAGCAAATAAATAACAAAATGAAAGGCACCAACATGATTTCTAAGAAATGCAACCTCACACTACTTCTATTACTTTCCACAAGTTTCTCTCTCAATGCCGCTGAAAACTGGGCAGGGGCAAATGTGGGGTTGAGTATCTCGTCATATGATTATGAAAATAAGGGACATGGTGCTTCGTTCGACGATACATCCCCGTCGGCATTAAGTGTATGGGCGGCTACCAATGATAAAAAGTCAGACAATGGAGTTGGTGTCGGTATTAAAGGCGGATATAACTGGCAAACTGATAATTTTGTCTATGGGGTTTTGGCAGACTTAACTTACATTGACGCTAAAATTAAAAGTGAAACGCCTGGTGGAATCCATGATGGTTTTTACAGCTACAAAAGAGTGGATGAGCTGAATTGGCTGGCCACTGTTCGCGGCAAGGCAGGTATTGATTTAAACGGCTTTCTACCCTATGTAACAGCCGGTCTCGCAGTGGCTGATGTTGAAAACAAGCATCAAACCATTACATGTTGCCCTACTCTGTATGAGAGCAGTGATAACGATACTAAGGTGGGTTATGTCATTGGCTTTGGTGTAGAAAAGAAGATTAATGAGAATTGGGGTGTCAACTTTGATTATTCATATATTGATCTTGGAAAAGACCGCGGTAATGCGCATGGTGTAGTTGGCAGTGCTACTGCTAATCCAAGCAGGGTTAAATTGGAAAATGAATTAACTCTGATAAATTTAGGGCTGAATTACTATTTCTAAACGTTTAGTATTTTTTTAAGAGCCACTCAAATTGAGTGGCTTTTTTACTGCTAAACAACGGTTCGTACGTTTGTTCAGCCATGTGTTTTTGCAGGCGACTTTATAATGACCGAGCACGTCATGCCTGCCACCAGTATTAAGTCCTTTGGTATTTCATCCAGGGCAATGTGTACCGGTACGCGCTGTGCCAGCCTTACCCAGTTGAAGCTGGGGTTAACATTGGCCAGCAGGCGTACATCAGTAGGGTTATCGCGGTCGGTAATGCCGCGCGCGATACTTTCCACATGGCCTTGCAGGATGCGGTCGGAGCCGAGCAGGCGTATTTCTGCCGGGTCGCCGACTTTCATCAATGCCAGTTTATGCTCTTCAAAATAACCGTAAACCCAGAACGAGTGCTGGTCGATGACGGCCAATTTGGAGGTTCCGACCTGGGCAAAGTCGCCAGGGCGAACCAGCAGGTTCGAAACCCAGCCATCTACAGGTGAGCGCACAGTGGTGCGCTGCAGATTTAATTTAGCCTGGTCAAGTTCTGCCAATGCTGCCTGGTATTCCGCTTTGGCACTGACTGCGGTCAGGTCAGTATCTTCGCGGTTCTCACGGGAAATCACCTGGTCATCAAGAGCAGCGCGACGCCTTGCCTGTCCGCGCTTCATTTCCAGCAGGGCTTTTCGCTGTTCTACCAGCGACTGCGCCTGTGCCTGCGCATGCTTATAGTGTTCTGCGTCAATCTGGAATAACACGTCTCCGCGATGCACGTACTGGTTATCCCTTACTGCCACTTCGGTTACCAGTCCTGCGACATCGGGCGCGATGTTGACTACATCCGCGCGCACGCGCCCATCCCGTGTCCAGGGTGAATCCATATAACGTACCCAGAGCGTATGGCCAAGGATAATGGCGGTAATCAATAGCGCAAAGGTAATTGATAATCGCAGCAGTTTTTTAGTCAGGGTTTTCATCAAATATTCCTTAAAGTGTTCCTTTTAATAAATCCACAGGCCGCACACCGCAAACAGGCAGGCAAATAAGCTGACCCTGAATAGCGCCGGATACCAGATATGGCGATAGATGTCGTAACGGGTAAACGCCCAGTCCAGCAGCAGTGACCCTAGCCCCGCCGCAATAAATGCAAACAGCAGGGTAGGTACCAGAGCGTCAAAGAGTGCAATTTCGCGTGGCATCGTTAGCGGTTCTCCAATCTTTTAATGGCATTTACCGACAGCACTGATTCTTCGTCCAGCAATGCGCTGTGTATAAAGTGCAGCATGGTCATCAGTTTGTGCCTGGTTGATTGCATCAATACCAGTCTCATGGCATCGGTAGATAGATGCTGCATTGCCAGATCGATGCTGCTGATTGCGTCTTGGCGGTGTGCCGGGGTCGGGTCATCGTATAGGTTTGCAATCGCATCCAGGCATTTGAGCATAGGCGGCGGTACGATTGAATCATGTACTTCCTGGAGATATTCCCGCAATGCAATGACCGCATGCCCGATTTCCAGAGTAGACAGCAGCCAGTCGACAATCAATTGATCCTGTTCTTCTGCAATGCGCTGGGCGCTGCCGGCGCGCTGTACCAGGTCGCGAGCTGCGCTTTCCAGGCGGGCACGCCTGAATGGCAGGGCATCTCTGCAGGCAGACACCACAAGCCGGCGCAGGGATTGTGCGGTTCGTAGTTTTGACCAGCGACTGTTGCTGAGGTCGATCAGGCTGAATAGCACACCAGATAAAAGTACAGCGAGCAAGTCAGCAATCGCGTCGTTCATGAATGTAACCGGATTGGCACTGTAGGTGCTGTTGAACCCGATGTGCATCAGGTAGACCATAAACATGCCCGATCCGACGACGGCGGTTGAGGGGCGGGTTGTTAGCCAGGCCGCCAGCATAATGCCAGGGGAAACCGCGATTGCCAGCAGCAGGAAACCCTGTGCCTGCGTTAACCAGTGGAAGTTGCAGAAATAGGCGAGGATAGTGCCCAGCACTGCGCCGATAAAGAATTGCTTGACGGTATGGCCAGGGGATGGAGAGGTTGCGAATAAAGTGCTGGTGATTACGCCGAGTGTAATGGCCTCGATGCCGGAGCGCCAATCGGTCAGTATCCATACGGCAGACAGTATGGCTAATGCCAGTGCGCCCCTTAATCCGGCAAGCGCTACGGCCAGTGTGTCAAAATGCATTTCCTGCTGCGGAGCCTGTTGGTTCAGGCTGGTTGTGGGTTTCCGGTCTTTTGGCGCAGCGAAAGCGCTGTAGGTTTTTGCATATGTGTACAGTTCGTCACTGAGCCGTTCCAGTAGTTCGATCCCTGTATCAAGCTCGATTCTATCCCGGTCGCTGAGTGTATGCGCGAGCTCACTGCGGGCGTCTGCGGCTATTTGTGCAAACCGTTTCCTGTAGCCGGATAGCTGCCTGCTGATCTGCAATGCTTCCTGTTCGTTATGCGCGCTGCGTCCATCCAGGGACACGCTATCAGCGAGCTTCCGGTAAATGCCAAGCAACGCTGCTCCGATGTCGGGGCGACCATGTCGGGATTGGCGTTTTAACAGTTGCTCGAACGCGTGAAAGCTGGTTGATACCTGCATGAACTCATTGTTCATCTGGCTCAGGTGCAGCCGGTTTTGCCTGGAGGCGTCATTTTCCATGACGGCAGACGCGCGGAATGTCTCTAACCTGAAAATATCACCGATAAAGCGCAGTAACGCCGGTTCTGACACTGCTTCCGGTGTCCGCACTGTTGCCGGGTTAACGGCAGCCGTTCGCAGCAGGTCGGAAAAATCACTGAAACGGCGCCGTACAGAAGTCAGCATCATATTCCACATGCGCTGCGGAAAGATAAGGTCGCTGACTAATGTTGCGCTGAATAAGCCAATCAGTATTTCTGATATTCGGGTGATGCCTATGTTAAATGTTTGCCCGGGAGCGAGTGTCGCAGGCAGGCCAACGATGCAGAGTGTATAGCCGGCAAGTACGAATGCGTAAGACTGGTGATTGCGGTAGATCATGGAACCTGCCGTACATAAACCGATCCACAAAGCCATGTAAAGCAGGAACGGGATTCTCTCCTGGGCAAATAACGCAACCAGTATGAACGATACGATAACGCCTACCAGCGTACCTATCAGGCGGTAATAGCTTTTGGCGAATACCATGCCGGAGCGGGATTGCATCACGATCGCAACGGTGAGCATGGCTGTGCGCGGCTGGTCCAGCTCAAACCGTAGCGACAGCCACATTGCCAGCAGGCAGGCAAGCAGCACTTTCAGCATGTAGCCAATCACGGGGGCGTCTTCGCTCAGCCACTCCCGCCATGCTGAACGCAGTGGCGGCAACGCAACCCTGCATAACGACCTGAAATGATGGTACGCAGTCATGGCTGGGATAATGCCGGTTGCTCTGCAGCAGCTTGCATGGTGCCGCCGCCCAATGCGCGCATCAGGCCTGCATAAGTGTCTAGCCTGCTTGCCTGCAGGTGAGCGATGATTTCTTTCTGCCGCAAGATGGTTTCGTGGGTAGCCAGCACATGCAGATAGTTGCTTAATCCCGCTTTGTATTGGGATTGTGCCAATTCATGTGCTTTCAGTGCCGTGGCCTGCGCCTTTTCAGTTTCTGCGCGTTGCCTGGCATTGGATTGCAGCACCGCCAGCTGATCCGAAACATCCTGCAGCGCCTTGATGAGTATTTCATTGTAATTCTCTACGGCTATGTCATAGCTGGCAGTTTTTGCCGACAGGTTGCCGCGGCGGCGTCCGCCATCAAAGATCGGCAGGCTGATGGCAGGGCCAGCGCCCGCAATCGCTGCCGCATTGCTGATGAGTTGCCCAAAGCCCAGTGCCTGAAAACCGATAAAAGCAATCAGGTTGATATTCGGGTAAAAAGCCGCTTTTGCCCCTTCGATATTCTGCCGGGAAGCTTCTACGCGCCAGCGGTAAGCGAGTACATCAGGCCTGCGGCCTACCAGGTTTGCCGGTAATTTGTCAGGTAAGCCAGCCTCAGCATTCAATGCGAGCGCCGGGCGCATGATGGTTTCACCTGCGCCGGGGCCTTGCCCGGAGAGTGCTGCGAGCTGGTTGCGCAGCAGCTTGATCCTGGAATCGATGGCTTCAATCTTTGCATGAACCAGCGGCAGTGGCGTTTCCGCTTCCAGCAGCTGCATTTTTGTACTTAACCCGGCTTTATAGCTGCGCTTGGTGATGGAAATGAGTTCCTCCAGTTCATGCAACTGTTCTTCTGCAATGTCCCGCAGCGTGAACTCCATTGCCAGCTGCACATAGGTGCGTACGATCGCTGTTTCCAGCCCCAGTTTGACCTGCTGCGCTTCTGCTGCTGTTGCGCGGCTTTCGCCTATCGCTGCGCGCCATATGCTTTCCTGGCGCCCCCATAAATCCAGGTCGTATGCCAGCGATAAGGTCGCTTTGTTATTCCAGTCGAACTGGCCACCCCAGGGCGGCGGTATGAATTGCAGCTCGGTAAATCGTTCGCGTACCATGGATGCGTCGGCGCTCAGGTTAGGCTTTGTTTCCGCCAGCATTGAGTCGGCAAACGCGTTTGACAGTGTGATTCTGGCCTGCGCTGCGTGCAGGGCAGGGCTGTCTTGAATGGACTGCATGATGAGACGATCAAGCTGGGGATCGTTATAAGCAAGCCACCATTGTTCATCCGGCCACGCAATGGCCGGAGCCGAAGCGATTGTCTGGTCTGGTTTTAGCTGCGCTGGATCTAAGGTTTTTGCCTGTGGAAATATGCCCGACATGCTGACACATCCGTTGAGCAGCAAAATGCAGCTGCATACTGCATATATTTTTAACAGTGATTTCCTGCTTTGGATTTGGTGTGTTTGGTCAGGCATAGGTCTTAAAATTCGGGTTTGTTGGTATGGAGCCTTGCTAAGTGGTTAAATTTTTTAAGCGCTTACTTTATCAACTCCGAATGTAACGACAGTATCTGCAGGCTTTTAATCATGACAGCGCGTTGTTCCGCTGTGAGCGTGGACATCAATGCACTGACTTTGCTGTAATAATCTGGCATGACCTGGTCGAGTTTCTGCTGGCCGGCAGCAGTGAGGCGTATCAGGAATTTCCTGCGATCCTGATTGTCCAGTAACCTGGTTATCAAGCCTTCACGTTCCAGGCCATCGATAAACCCGGTCATGGTGGCCTTGGTTACGCCGGTTTTCTCGGCAAGGGCAGAAGGCGATGATGTGAGGTCAGGCTGTCTTAACAGCAGCACCAAAACCCACCACCTGCCTTGCAGCAGGGCGTGTTTTGCCAGCAGTTTGTCCAGCGCGTCTGAAATGTCGGACGCGGCGCGCAGCATGATTGCGAAATCCAGGATCGCCTGAATATCAGCTTCAGGGTAACGTGCCAGAAACTGTTCAAGGCTTTTCGAGTTAGGTAATTCTTTTAACAGCAACATAGTACGGAGCAGTATAGTACGGAACCATACTTAATTGCAATAGCTTGTTTTACATTTGGCAAAGCATCCGAAATGTTAAGCTGGGCTATCAGAAAGATATATTTGCAGAAGGCCGTATTTGCGGCAGGCCATGTTTGCTGTTACATTCACCTGGCCACGCCATTTAAAACTCCGGTAACCGAAGGCATGAAAAGCTATGGGCGGGTCATTTCCCGTATTGAAGATTAATTAACGGATTTGGGGATTCACTTGTTTGAGTTGAAAACGATAGCGCTATTCATCGTCACCGCCATCGCGGAGATCGTTGGCTGCTACTTGCCGTATTTATGGCTGACGCAGAATAAAAGCCCTTTGCTACTGATTCCGGCAGCGGTCTCACTGGCCTTGTTTGCCTGGCTGCTGTCGCTGCATCCTGTCGCGGCGGGCAGGGTATATGCAGCTTATGGCGGTGTTTATATATTTGTCGCCATTTTCTGGTTATGGCTGGTGGATGGTATCAAACCTACGTATTGGGACCTGTTGGGCGCAGGCGTGGCTTTGATCGGCATGGCCATTATCATGTTTTCGCCACGAAGTGCCTGACAGGGCCGAATACTGATTCATTACCATTGCAGTAATGAATCAGTGTGGTTTATACGAGACCTACCTCAACCAGGTTGTCACTGAATGTCGTGGAGTGACCCATGTCCCCGAACTCAGCCGAGCTGATGCAATTGACCGTGCCATTGTTAAGCTGTCGCCAATAACCCAGCGTTGCGACTACGATGCCCGCATTCACGTCATCGGAGATCTTGGCGATACATTCAAACGCACCGCGGTCATTAAATACTTTGACCGTGTCACCTTCCTGAATGCTGCGTGCTTTTGCATCCAGTGCGTTAATCAGTACAAATTGCTCGCCTTGACCTTTAATTTTCTCTGTCACATTGGCATAGCAGGAATTTAAAAAGCCATGGCTCTTGGGTGAAATGATGTTAAGCGGATATTTTGCCGCCAGTGACGGATTGGTCGCCGGCGTTTCACGGGAGGCTACGTAATCCGGCAGGCTATCCAGGGCTTCGCCTGGCTGGAATCCATCGTACATCTGACGGAATGGGCCGGCGACAAAGTTTTTTGCACCTTCCACTAAAAAGTGGCATTTGCCGCTAGGGGTGGGAAACTCGCCATTTGCATGGCGCGCACGCATGTTTTTGTCGCCAAAGGCTTTTAACCGGGCAAAGCCATGTTCACGCATGTAAGCCAGGTCTATCCCTTCGCAGGTGGGTGAATTCCAGTCCACGTAGTGTTCCAGGCATTCACTGTCATTCCACTTGAAGTTATCATCTTCATAGCCCATGCGTTTTGCCAGTTGTCTGAAAATCTCATTATTCGGAATCGCTTCACCTGGCGGGTCAATGCATTTGGCATTGTAGGTGAGGTAGAGGTGACCCCATGACAGCACCATATCTTCCATTTCCGCGCCCATGGCGGCTGGCAGTACAATGTCTGCATAAGCTGCAGTATCGGACATGAAGTGTTCAGCCACTACAAGGAATAAATCTTCACGCTCCAGGCCTTTGATGATTTTGTCGGTTTCCGGTGCCTGTGTAATCGGGTTGGTGTTCCATACCATCATCGATTTGATCGGTGTTTCGAGCTTGATCTCGCCTGTGAGTACGCGGCCCAGCTGCAGGTTGTTTACCACAGGCGTGCCTTCGGGAATTAGATCCGGACGGCAGATCACATCAAATTTGTATGGGTGCTCCCATACCGGGAATTGCAGTGCCCCGCCGCCTACATGGCGCCATGCGCCAATCAGTGCCGGCAAGCTGGTCACTGCACGGATAGCCTGGCTGCCGCCATAGCTTCTTTCCAGCGCTACGCCCAGGCGAATCGCGGCTGGCGGTGTCGTTGCATATTCCCTGGCAAACCTGCGGATATCCGCAGCAGGAATGCCGGTGATCTCTTCTGCCCATTCCGGCGTCCTGGTTTTGGCGCGTTCCGCCAGTTCCGCGTAGCCTACGGTGTAATGATCTACATAATCCTGGTCTACCAGGCCTTCTGAAATGATCACGTTCATCATTGCCATGGCGAGCGCACCATCGGTACCGGGTTTGGGGGCAATGTGCCAATCGGCCTCTTTTGCGGTTTTTGAAGCGTAGGAATCAATCACTACGACTTTGGCGCCGCGTTTCTGTGCTTCATGAATAATATGCCAGTGATGCAGGTTGGTGCTGACTGAATTACAGGCCCAGATCACGATATATTTAGAGTGGCTGAAGCTTTCCGGGTCCACGCCTGCGGTTGGCCCCACGGTCAGCAGCCATGCAGTGCAGGAGCCCTCACCGCAGAAGGTGCGCTCGCAGACTGTTGCGCCCATGCGGTTAAAGAAAGCATCGCCGCCGTTCAGGCCATGCACAAGCCCCTGGTTGCCCAGGTAGCTGTTGGGCATGATCGCGTGCGGACCATCAGTGGCAATGATCGCTTTCCATTTGCTGCTGATTTCGCTTAAAGCTTCATCCCATGAAATACGTTTGAATTGTTTGCTGCCTTTGGGGCCGGTGCGCTTGAGCGGGTAGAGCAGTCGATCCGGATGGTAATGGCGCTTTTCATAATCTTTTAATTTTACGCATAATCCGCCGCGCGTCATGGGGTGGTTTTTGTTGCCGGTAACGGAGATCAGCCTGTTGTTTTCAACCGTGTAAACCATGCTGCAGGTATCAGGGCAGTCATGCGGACAGCCGCCGTGAAAGGTTTTTACATTTTTTGATAAGTCATCCATAGCACTCTCCCTGGTTTTTCTGTGAATTCGATCGTGGCAATGCAGTAAAAAATGAACACTATTTCCGGGATGGCTGCCGGATTTTTTATTCAATCCGGCTATGTCATCACTTTACGACACTTAAATAATTTATAGCTGAATAATTTGTAGTTGCTCAGTCCATGTGCTGATAAAAATCGATTGTAGACAGACCTGTCTTTTTGTCAATAAGTATTTTTAACCATAGCCATGTTTCTATGGATAATATTTTTTAATGGCTGGCTGATTTTGCTCGCTTGGGCAGGCAAAAGCAGCTTGGTATCATGAACAATCATGAGGTTCTGATTTCAAAGTATAGAGTTTCAGGCATTTATTGGAGTGATGGCGCTTTTCTGCGATAATGATATTTTTGATTTTTTTATGAAAGCTAAAGCAAATGGCGCAATTTGATAATGTCAGTGTGAAAAAGAAAGCCAACATCTATTTTGACGGCAAGTGTGTAAGTCATACTGTCATGTTTCCTAACGGTACGCGCAGCACTATTGGCGTTATATTCCCTAGTTCGCTTACGTTCAATACCGCAGCGCCTGAACTGATGGAAATCAACGCAGGTGTTTGCAAAGTACGCCTCAGCGGTGAGAATGAATGGAAAACTTACTCAGCGGGTGAAAAGTTTACTGTACCAGGTAATTCTTCGTTTGATATTGAGACAGTGGAAACACTAGACTACGTCTGCCACTTTGAATAATTATGGCTCAACTCTGCGTTGTTTTTCCGCTTGCCGTGCCGTACGTACTGTCTGCGCGGAAATGCCTTGCAGAGTTATCGCTTGAAAAATTTGTTGGAGATTTGAATGCCTAGTTTTGATATTTCTTCAGAAGTCGATATGGTTGCGTTGAAAAACGCGATTGATACTGCCGGTAAGCAGATTACCAATCGTTATGATTTTAAAGGTACTTCAGCCAAAATCGACCTGAATGAAAAAGATAGCATAATCACGATTTTTGGCGACAACGACTTTCAGCTTGACCAGGTGAAAGATATTTTATTGCCGGCCATGGAAAAGAAAGAGCCGGATTCGGCAAAACGTCTTGATCATAAGGATGTCCAAAAAATATCGGGCAACAAGGTGAAGCAGGACCTGAAAATCCGTGCGGGAATCGATAGCGATTTAGCCAAGCGCATTACTAAACTGATTAAAGATTCCGGCATGAAAGTACAGGCCAGCATTCAGGGCGATACAGTGCGCGTGAATGGTGCCAAGCGTGATGTGCTGCAGGATGCGATTGCGTTTGTTAAAAAGAACGTAACGGACTTTCCGTTGCAATTTGGTAATTTCAGAGACTAAGCAAGTTTGATTTAAGGCTGCTTGAAGCAGAGAATTATGGCAAAAACGTTATACGATAAATTGTTTGATTCCCATGTTGTGACCGAAGAGAATGGCACAGCGTTAATTTATATTGACCGTCACCTGGTACATGAGGTCACGAGTCCGCAGGCTTTTGAAGGCCTGCGTCTGGCTGGGCGCAAACCATGGCGTGTATCTTCTATTGTGGCCACTGCCGACCACAACACGCCAACCACCGGTTGGGACAAAGGCCTGGCGGGTATTGCTGACCCTGTAGCACGTTTGCAGATAGAAACCTTAAGTGACAATATCCGTGAATTCGGCGCAAAAGCCTATTTTCCGTTCATGGATGCGCGCCAGGGCATCGTGCACGTGATGGGGCCTGAGCAGGGTGCTACCTTACCGGGGATGACCGTGGTCTGCGGCGACTCGCATACCAGTACGCATGGTGCGTTCGGCGCGCTTGCCCATGGTATCGGTACCTCTGAAGTTGAGCACGTGATGGCGACGCAATGCCTGGTGCAGAAAAAATCCAAAGCCATGTTGGTGACGGTCGAAGGAACCCTGCAAAACGGTGTGACGGCCAAAGATGTCGCGCTGGCGATCATCGGCAGGATCGGCACCGCGGGCGGCACCGGCTACGCGATTGAGTTCGCAGGTTCGGCAATTCGCGCCCTGAGCATGGAAGGCCGCATGACATTATGCAATATGGCGATTGAAGCGGGTGCGCGTGCCGGTATGGTTGCTGTAGACCAGACTACGGTTGATTATGTAAAAGGCCGCCCATTTTCACCGGGCCCGGAACAATGGGACGCTGCGGTTGCTTACTGGCGTACCCTGCATAGCGATGAAGGTGCCAAGTTTGACGCGACAGTCGCGTTCAAGGCTGAAGATATCCAGCCGCAGGTCACCTGGGGTACGTCTCCGGAAATGGTAGTTGGTGTTGACGGTAAAGTGCCTAGTCTCGACCTCGCCAGGAATGATGTGCAGCGCGGTGATTGGGAACGCGCTTATGCGTATATGGGCTTGACGGCTAATACGCCGATTACCGAGATCGCGATTGACAAGGTGTTTATCGGCTCATGCACCAATTCACGCATTGAGGATTTGCGGGCAGCGGCTTCTGTTGCCAAAGGCAAGCATGTGGCGCCCAATGTGAAATTGGCGATGGTGGTACCTGGCTCCGGCCTGGTAAAAGCACAGGCGGAGCAGGAAGGCCTGGACAAGATTTTCAAAGAGGCGGGTTTTGAGTGGCGTGAACCAGGCTGTTCGATGTGCCTGGCGATGAATGCCGACAGGCTGGAGCCGGGTGAGCGTTGCGCTTCTACTTCAAACCGTAACTTCGAAGGCCGTCAGGGTCAGGGCGGCCGCACGCATCTGGTCAGCCCGGAGATGGCTGCCGCAGCTGCTGTAGCTGGTCATTTTGTTGATGTAAGAACTTTGAATTAATTACTAATAAGGAAACTCGAGTTTATGAAAAAAATATTCTTTTTTGTGATGGTGGCGGTATCTCTTTCAGCTTGCAATACAGTGCAGGGCCTTGGCAAGGACATTGAAAAAGGTGGCGAAGCCATTCAGAACTCAACTAAGTAAATCATCTTCTTTAAAAATATACTTAAGAACATAACATGCAAGCTTTTACGCAACTAACAGGATTGGTAGCCCCACTGGACCGCGCTAACGTGGATACGGACGCTATTATTCCCAAGCAGTTTTTAAAATCTATCAAGCGTAGCGGCTTTGGCCCGAACGCTTTTGATGAATGGCGTTATCTGGATCGCGGCGAACCCGGGATGGATAACTCCAGCCGTCCGTTAAATAAAGACTTCGTGCTGAACCAGGAACGTTACCAGGGTGCGCGTGTTTTGCTTACACGTGAAAACTTCGGCTGCGGTTCAAGCCGCGAGCACGCGCCATGGGCGCTGGAGGACTATGGTTTCAAAGTTATCATCGCGTCAAGCTTTGCCGATATTTTCTTTAATAACTGTTTTAAAAACGGCATGCTGCCGATTGTGCTTAGTGCTGAAATCGTCGATGCGCTGTTTAAGCAGGTGGTTGCGAATGAAGGCTATGCATTGAATGTTGACCTCGCGGCGCAGACAGTGACGACGCCGGGCGGTGAAGTGTATCCGTTTGAGATTGACGCTTTCCGTAAACATTGCCTGCTGAATGGTTTGGATGATATTGGCCTGACGATGCAGCAGCAGGATAAAATCAAGGCGTTTGAGGCCAGGCATCGCCAGTCGCAGCCTTGGTTGTTTGCATAAGCACCCATAAGTTTGCTATTTGATTACATTTAAGTTTAAGAAAGCTAGTTCATGAAAATCGCAGTATTGCCAGGTGATGGCATCGGTCCGGAAATTGTTGCTCAAGCCGTTAAAGTTTTAAATGCGCTGAATTTGAATATCGAAATGACCGAGGCGCCGATTGGCGGCGCGGGCTACGAGGCTGCGGGTGATCCGCTGCCGGACGCGACCCTTAAGCTCGCAAAAGGCGCAGACGCGGTGCTGCTGGGCGCGGTCGGTGACTGGAAATATGACAAGCTGGAGCGTCACCTGCGCCCGGAGCGCGGTTTGCTGCGTATCCGCAAGGAACTTAATCTGTTTGCAAACCTGCGTCCTGCGTTGCTATATCCTGAGCTTGCATCTGCATCTACACTGAAGCCTGAAGTGGTTTCCGGCCTGGACATCATGATCGTGCGTGAATTGACCGGCGATATTTATTTCGGCCAGCCGCGCGGAATCAGCACGCTGGAAAACGGTGAGCGTGAAGGCGTGAACACCATGCGTTATTCAGAATCCGAAATCCGCCGTATTGGCCGGGTTGCGTTTGATATTGCCATGAAGCGCAATAAAAAAGTATGTTCGGTCGATAAGGCCAATGTGCTGGAATGTACCGAACTTTGGCGCCAGGTCATGATTGAGCTTTCAAAAGAATACCCGGAAGTCGAATTGAGCCATATGTATGTAGACAATGCCGCCATGCAGCTGATTCGCGCGCCTAAACAGTTTGACGTGATGGTGACTGGCAATATCTTCGGCGACATCCTGTCTGATGAGGCTTCCATGCTCACCGGTTCAATCGGTATGCTGCCTTCAGCATCGCTGGATGCCAATAACAAAGGCATGTATGAGCCTAGCCATGGTTCTGCGCCGGACATTGCCGGTAAAGATGTGGCTAATCCGCTGGCGACGATTTTATCTGCGGCCATGATGCTGCGTTATACATTTAACGATGAAGCGAATGCGCAGCGCATTGAAAATGCCGTGAAAAAAGCCTTGGCCCAAGGCTACAGGACGGCAGATATCTGGACTGAGGGTACCAATAAGGTTGGCTGTGCTGCCATGGGTGATGCAGTGGTTGCGGCGCTGTAATAACAGAATTGCCAGGAATTGTGCTGGCTTGGACGTAGTTTGCTGAATGAAAATCAGCATTTCAGTAATTTTAAATTTGGATAATTAAAATGTTAAAGGTCGGTTTTGTTGGTTGGCGCGGTATGGTTGGTTCCGTACTCATGCAACGCATGATGGAAGAGAATGATTTTGCGTTGATTGAACCACAGTTTTTCACTACTTCACAAGTCGGCGGCAAAGGCCCGAATGTAGGTAAAGAAACGCCGGCTTTGCTGGATGCCAAAGATATCAACGCGCTTAAGGCGATGGATGCAATCGTATCCTGCCAAGGCGGCGACTACACGACTGAGATATTCCCGCAATTAAGGAATAGCGGCTGGAACGGTCATTGGATCGACGCGGCTTCTACCCTGCGTATGGAAAAAGACGCCGTCATTATCCTTGATCCGGTCAATATGCATGTCATCAAAGATGCGATGCAGCAAGGCACTAGAAACTGGGTGGGCGGCAACTGTACCGTATCATTGATGCTGATGGCTTTGAATGGCCTGTTTAAAGCAGACCTGGTCGAGTGGGCAACTTCGATGACTTATCAGGCTGCATCCGGCGCCGGTGCGCAGAACATGCGTGAGTTGCTGAAGCAGATGGGCGAAGCGCACCGTGTGGCGAGTGACTTTCTTAAAGACCCGGCGTCAGCGATCCTCGACATCGATCGTGAGGTTGCCGGCACACTGCGCGATAAAGAGTTTCCGACAGCGCATTTTGGCGTGCCGCTGGCTGGCAGCCTGATTCCCTGGATCGATAAAGACCTGGGCAATGGCCAAAGCAAAGAGGAGTGGAAGGGCGGTGTTGAAACCAACAAGATCCTCGGTCGTGAAACCAACCCGGTTCTGATCGACGGTTTATGCGTGCGTATCGGCGCAATGCGCTGTCATAGCCAGGCTTTGACAATCAAACTCAAAAAAGATGTGCCGCTGGATGAGATTAGCCAGATGCTGGCTGAAGCTAACCAGTGGGCGAAAGTTGTGCCAAACGAGCGTGAGGCCAGTATGAGGGAGCTTACGCCGACAGCAGTTACCGGCACGCTGACTACCCCGGTAGGCCGTTTGCGCAAACTGAATATGGGTAATGATTATTTATCTGCCTTTACGGTAGGCGATCAGTTGCTGTGGGGTGCGGCGGAGCCTCTGCGCCGTATGTTGCGGATTTTAATAGAAAAGTAAATAATTGTTAACTTAAGCCCGTTGTGATGTTATAACTGTGATGGTCTGCAAGTAGATAGCTCATGAATATAATGTGCATTATGAGCTTGCATAGCTAACTATTTGATGTTATTTTCATATCGCAGAAATCAGTTTGATTAAAGGTAGCAATGTGCATAAGTCTAAAATAAATAAAATATCATTAGCGGTCTGCCTGGCATTTATGCCGATTTACGGATTAGCAGCGGGCTTGGGGAAGCTCAGCGTTAATTCAGGCTTGGGAGAGCCGCTAAAAGCTGAAATCGATCTGTTGTCGGTCACGCCAGATGAGCTTTCATCGCTGACGGCAGTGATTGCCTCTGAAGAGGCTTATGCCCTGCAAGGCATTCCTCGTCTTGGCGTGCATGGCAATATCAAAGTGGAACTTGCCAAAAACCCGGATGGGTCACCGGTGTTAAGGCTGCGTTCACTGCAGCCTATCGATGATCCGTACCTTGACATGCTGATACAGGTCGACTGGGCATCGGGACGCCTGCTGCGCGAATACACGATATTGCTTGACCCCCCGGGATACAAGCAATCCATCAATGAAGAGCGTGCAACATCCGTTATTAACAAGCCTGGTTCCGCTGCAACAGGCAATATAAGCACACAGTCCGGCGCGTACGCGGCAACCGCATCCCAGCCTGCTCCGGCTAAAGCCAAATCATCTAAAAAGTCGGGTACCAAAAATACTAAAGACAGTGAGCCGACTGAGTCTTCTATCGGCGCGACAGAATCCTATGAGCTGACAACGCAGCGTGGCGACACGTTGAATACGATTGCAAAAGGAATGCAGGTAGATGGCATCAGTCTTGACCAGATGCTGGTCGGGCTGTTTGAAGCCAATAAAAATGCTTTCGTTGATGGCAATATGAACCGCTTGAAAGTCGGCCAGATTGTCAAGATCCCATCTAAAGAAACGTTGTCTGCTATCAGCCCCAAGCAGGCTGCACAAGAGGTTAAAGTACATTCCGAAAACTGGAATGCATACCGTAACAGCCTTGCTGGCAATGTGATGGCTGCACCTGCCACTGAAGAGTCAGAGCGCAAGCAGTCAGCCTCGGGCAAGATCGCATCCGCTGAAGATAAGGCGGCACCAGTCAAGTCCGGCCCTCAGGATGTCGTGAAACTGTCAGCCGGCGGTAAAACCGCAGAGCAAGG
The DNA here is from genome assembly GCF_000799735.1 of Methylotenera sp. G11. Taxonomy (NCBI): domain Bacteria; kingdom Pseudomonadati; phylum Pseudomonadota; class Betaproteobacteria; order Nitrosomonadales; family Methylophilaceae; genus Methylotenera; species Methylotenera sp. G11. The sequence continues at coordinate 355,618 of NZ_JUHH01000001.1, forward strand.
CGGTAAATCCAGTGCGGAAGCAGATGCAAAAGTGCTGGCCTTGCAGGAAGAAGCGACTGCGCGTGAAAAAGCGCTGAAAGAGGCACACGAACGAACCACGGCGCTGGAAAGCCAGATTGCTGACATGCAGAAACTGCTGGCTTTAAAGAGTCAGACGATGGCAGATATGCAAAAGACTGCGGATGCTGCTGCCAAACCTGCCGATGCCAAGCCTGTTGAGCAGGCGCAGCCTGCACAAGCGGCCGCGCTTCCTGATGCAGCTCCGGCAGCGCCTGAGGTTGCTAATGCCGATCAGCCGGCAGCAGAGCCTGCCAAGCAGGTGGCTCCTGCTGCAGAAGCCAAAAAGCCTGCCGTTGTGAAAGCTCCGGTGCAGGCTCCACCGGAAGAAGAACCATCATTCCTTGCCAGCCTGCTGGAAAGTGTCAACCTGTTCATGCTGGGTGGTGCCGGCGGCGTGGCGCTGCTGGGTGCCGGCTGGGTTTACTTGCGGAATAAGCGCAGAAAAGAGCTTGATAGCTTCGAGCGCGGTATCCTGACTTCTGGCGGTCTTCGTGCAAATACGGTATTCGGTAATACTACCGGTAATGCCACGAGCTCAGCGGATACCTCATTCCTGACTGACTTTGCGCAGAGTGCTGACGGCGGCATGATTGATACCAATGATGTCGACCCGATAGCAGAAGCAGAAGTGTATATGGCTTACGGACGTGATGCGCAGGCTGAAGAAATACTCAAGGATGCCATCTCAAAAGAGCCTAAACGCTACGAACTGCATTTGAAATTGCTGGAAATGTACGCAGCCCGGAAAGATGCTTCTGCATTTGAGGCTATCGCCGGTGAGCTTTATACGACATTAGGCTCGGACGACCCTACCTGGGCTAAGGTTGCTGAGTTGGGCATTACCGTTGAGCCTGATAATCCGCTTTATGACGTCAGCCAGATTGTACCTTCAGTACCGGCAGCCAAGTCCGTGGAAACGAATGTAGTTTCTGATACGGCTGATGCGGGGCTTGGCAATGACCTGGAATTTTCCTTCGATCAGCCAAAACTGGAGAGTGCAGCCCAGCCTGCATTGGACTCAGCATCAGCCCAGGTTGAGTCTTTTGATCTAGGCGGACTGGGTGATAATGCGAATGCCCAGGATGTTGTTGCAGCAGATGCCATTGCTGCAGATACCATTGCTGTAGATACCATTGAAAGTGCGGCAGCGGAAAACAAACCGGCCGCGGATAATTCCATGGATTTCAACTTCCCCGATTTTGGAACATTTGCTTCCGCAACAGAAGGTGCTGCCACGATAAGCGACGAACCTTCGTTTGCTCCGGCTGACCAGCAGAGCGCTGCATTGACGGCAGCATCAGTCGCTGAGGATTCAAGTGCTGTTGCCGGGCTGGATTTTAATTTCGCCCAGGCGGAACCCGCAGAAGCCCCGGTAGCCATGGCAGAGACATCTGACTTTAATTTTGAAGCATTTACTGACACCGTTACGCCGGCTGACGAAGAAGACAAAACAGGATCCAGTGCGCTTGACTCTATGGATTTTAGTTTTGAAGGCTTTGCCGAGCCGACTGAGGTCAATGGGAGCAAGGCAGATACCAGTGCATTTGAAGGTATCAACCTTAACTTTGAAACTGAAGTCGTTTCCGGGGCTGCTTCTGGTATGTCGATTGCTGAGGATAAACCTGAAGAAATTTCATTTGATTTCCCGTTGGTGGATGAGCAGGAGTCTGGCGATTTAATGCAGAGTGAGGCTAATAACTTTGATTTCTCGGCAATCAGCCTTGATTTAAGCGGTGGTGAGCCTGTTGTGGAGGAAGCGCCGCAGGTTGCTGCTGATGTTGCTGTGCCTGAACTGGCAGCAGTTGCTGCTGAGAATCCGGATATTGATATCAAACTGGACCTCGTTAAAGTATATATCGATATGGAAGATGTAGAAGGTGCCCGCGACCTGCTGGATGAAGTGCTTAAAGAGGGTGGGCCTCAGCAGCGTTTAACAGCTGAAAAACTGTTGGCAAGCCTGGCCTAGATCTATTTGGCAATAAAAAAGCCGAGCGATAGCTCGGCTTTTTTGTTCAATATCCATTAGCTGTTCAGGCCAACGATAGTATGATTCAGCAATTAATGCATCCAATTACAATGACTGATGGAAATACATGCATCCATTCATAAAAATTCTGTGTTTTATCGCGCTGTTATTGCTCATGGGCATGGTCAGCACGCTCATGCTTTTTGCCCTCATGATGCTTTGTCTGGTGCTGGTTTCCAGCCTGAAAGTGCCTGCTTTCCTGCACGCGGTTAAGCGTATGCGCTGGTTATTTTTATCCATATTCATGATTTATGCGTTTGGCACCCCCGGGGAACTGATCCCCACTTTCCCTGTTTACTTCGCGCCTACTTACGAAGGGCTATGGTCGGGGTTTGTGCAAATAGAAAAACTGTTGATCGCATTGGCTGCCTTGAGCCTGCTATTGACTGGAACGCCAAGGGGACAAATGATGCTGGGCTTGTATATGCTGCTGACGCCGCTTAAGTTTGCAGGCTTAAATATAGAACGCTTTTCTGCGCGGCTGATGCTGACGCTGGATTATGTGGAGCAGCTTGCTGCAGAAGATAAAAATAATTTCAGTTTCAGTCAGTTGGACGAAATTGACGCATCAATAGGCAGCCTGCCGCAGGTGGGCATGGTTTCGTTTCAGAAGCTGCCATTTGGCTTTGTTGACAAAGTGATGATGTTTTTGCTGACGGCGATATTTGTTTTTATGATTTACCGAGGTTTTGCATGAGGGTTGCATTAGGTGTTTCTTATGATGGGGCGCAGTTCTGCGGCTGGCAGAGCCAGCCATCGGCCTGTGGTGTGCAGGATACACTGGAAGCCGCAATTGCGGCGGTTGCCCAGCATGCGGTCAGGATCCATGCTGCCGGCCGCACGGATACCGGCGTGCATGCGCTAGGCCAGGTTGTGCATTTTGAAACGCATGCGCAGCGCCCGCTATCTGCATGGGTGCGTGGCGTGAATGCCCATCTGCCGGATACGGTCAGGGTGACCTGGGCGCATCTTGTTGCTGATGAATTCCATGCGCGCTTTTCAGCATTCAGCCGCAGTTACCAATATCTGCTATATAACGCACCGGTGGCTTCTGCCTTGATGGCGGGCAAAGCTGGCTGGTTTCATCTGCCGCTTGATTTTGCCGCAATGCAGGAGGGCGCTGCGTATTTGCTCGGCGAGCATGATTTTAGTGCTTTCCGCGCTTCCGAGTGCCAGGCAAAGTCTCCGGTCAGGACGATCACGCAAGCTGAAATCCAGGTGTGCGGGCGTTATTTTGTATTTTCTTTTTCAGCTAATGCTTTTTTGCAGCATCAGGTAAGGAATATGATCGGTGCGCTTATCTATGTCGGTAAGGGTGCGCATCCGCCAGCTTATATCAAGGAGCTGTTGCAGCAGCGAGACCGGACTTTGTCGCCGCCAACATTCGCACCTTGCGGGCTTTACCTGACCGGGGTAGGCTACGACGGCAAATGGGGCTTGCCAGCAGGCAGTGCGTCAGATGGCTTGCATGTGCTGATTTAGCGTTACAATGGCGTTTTCCGGTTTTGTATCGGCAACAGGGATGATCGATTGAGAGTCAGAGCTAAAATTTGCGGCATTACACGCGTTGAAGATGCCATCAGCGCAGTGGATAACGGGGCTGATGCAATCGGCCTGGTTTTTTATGCGCCAAGCCCGCGTAAAGTTGCGATTGAGCAGGCTGCTGAAATAGCGGACAGGATCCCGGCTTTTGTGACGGTGGTCGGCTTGTTTGTGAACGCCGAGCCAGATTTTGTGCGTGAAGTCATCGCACGCGTGAAGCTCGATTTGCTGCAATTCCATGGTGATGAAACGCCGCAGCAGTGCGCAAGTTATGGTTTGCCATTTATCAAGGCGATACGCGTTAAGTCGGACACAAATTTGGTACAATGTGCGAAAGATTTTTCCGCATCGAAAGCATTGCTGCTCGATACCTTCACCGAAGGCGTTGCAGGCGGCACCGGTCATGTGTTCGATTGGAACCTGATTCCTGAATCGCTGGGCAAGCCAGTCATATTGGCAGGCGGCCTCAATGCGCAGAACGTGGCGCAGGCAATCAGCCAGGTCAAGCCATACGCGGTAGATGTGAGTGGCGGTGTGGAAATATCAAAAGGCATCAAAGATGCGGCAAAAATTGCCTCATTCATGCAGCAGGTTTATATAAAACAGGGAAACACGGAATAAATCGCCGGGCGGGATAAAGCGTAGCCGTCAATGGCATGTCCGTAGAGTGATGCGCTGTACCAGTACCTGGTATATAACAAGGGGCAAGTAGTGCAGAATTTTGTTCCTGCAGGCACTTGTTCCGCGTTTCCTTAGGTCTAAACGCACAGGTTTTTTGGAGAGTGAATAATGCAGTTATATGACATGCCGGATGCACGTGGGCATTTTGGACAATATGGTGGTACGTTTGTAGCGGAAACTTTGGTGGAAGCGCTGGAAGAACTGCGCGTGATGTATGAGAAATACCGCCATGATCCAGAGTTTCTGGCCGAGTATCATTATGATTTGAAGCATTTTGTTGGCCGGCCAAGCCCGATTTACCACGCGAGGCGTTTATCGGAAAAAGTAGGCGGCGCCCAAATCTATCTCAAACGCGAAGACCTGAACCACACCGGCGCGCATAAAATCAATAATACTATTGGCCAGGCATTGCTGGCCAAGCGCATGGGTAAGCCGCGCGTGATTGCAGAAACCGGTGCCGGCCAGCATGGTGTGGCAACTGCAACCATTGCAGCGCGCCTGGGTCTGGAATGCGTCGTTTACATGGGTAGCGAAGACGTCAAGCGTCAGGCGCCGAACGTGTTCAGGATGAAATTGCTGGGTGCAACCGTGGTTCCGGTTGAAAGCGGCTCTAAAACCCTGAAGGATGCTTTGAATGAAGCGATGCGCGATTGGGTCACCAATGTGCATAATACTTTTTACATTATCGGTACCGTGGCTGGACCTCACCCATACCCGATGATGGTGCGTGATTTCCAGGCAGTGATTGGCGATGAAGCCAAGGTGCAGATGATGGAGATGGCAGGTCGCCAGCCGGATGCCGTCGTTGCCTGTGTAGGCGGCGGTTCCAATGCGATGGGCATTTTCTACCCTTATATCGATGTGCCTGGCGTACGCCTGATCGGTGTTGAAGCCGCCGGCCATGGCCTTGAATCCGGTATGCATGCCGCACCGCTGACTGCGAACAGTCCGGTAGGGGTTTTGCATGGTAACCGTACTTACCTGATGCAGGATGCCGATGGCCAGATTATCGAGACGCACTCGGTTTCAGCCGGCCTGGATTATCCTGGCGTCGGCCCTGAGCATGCCTGGCTGAAAGACATCAAGCGTGCTGAATATGTGGCAATTACGGACGATGAGGCGATGGCCGCTTTCCATAACCTGTGCCGTACCGAAGGCATTATTCCTGCGCTCGAATCCAGTCATGCGCTGGCTTATGGCGAAAAGCTGGCTAAAACCATGAGTAAAGACCAGATCGTGCTGGTCAACTTGTCCGGCCGTGGCGATAAGGATATCAACACGGTTGCCAAGCTTGCTAATATCACGCTGTAAAATGCAGGCTCTGCACCGCAGGCGCGCTGGCTTTGCAGGCACTCAGCCGCCTGTGATGCGGCGTGCCGCCATGCTTTGCTGCATGGAGGTTTGCCTGCCCGGGCACTTTGCATCCCCTAATTTTTTTAAATATTAATAAAACATCATATGTCACGTATTCAATCAACGTTTGCTTCTTTGAAACAGCAAGGTAAAACTGCTTTAATCCCTTACATTACTGCAGGTGATCCGCACCCGAAACATACAGTCAATTTAATGCACACGCTGGTTAAGCACGGCGCGGACATGATCGAGCTTGGTGTGCCTTTTTCTGACCCTATGGCCGATGGTCCGGTGATCCAGCGTGCCAGCGAGCGCGCTTTGGTGCATAAAGTGGGTTTGACAGCAGTGCTTGAGATGGTGAAAACCTTTCGCCAGACTGACCAGAAAACGCCGATTATCCTCATGGGTTATGCCAACCCGATTGAAGCAATAGGCGCAACCGTATTTGCTGACCGTGCCAAGGCTGCGGATGTTGACGGCGTTATTACTGTGGATTACCCGCCTGAAGAATGCGGTGATTTTGTTAAGGAATTGCGCGCACGCGGCATTGATCCGGTATTTTTGCTGTCACCGACGACCGAGCCTAAACGCGTTGAGCTGATCGTGAACCAGGCCAGCGGTTTTGTCTACTATGTTTCGCTCAAAGGGGTTACCGGTGCCGCCAACCTGAATATTGAAGAAGTTTCAGGCCGTGTTGCCTCAATTCGCAAGCAGACAGACCTGCCGGTAGGGGTGGGCTTTGGCATTCGTGATGCGGCTACGGCGAAAGCGACCGCTGCGATTGCGGATGCTGTCGTGGTGGGCAGCCGCATGGTACAGGCGATTGAAGCGTCCAATGACGATAATCTGCTGGATAACGTCGCCGCGCTTATGACTGAATTAAAAACAGCAGTTGATGCTGCTAAAAAATAAAGGGAATACACAATGGGCTGGTTAAATAAATTACCGCAAAAGATTAAGCGTGTTGTTGGCGCTGATAAAAAAACCGTTCCTGAAGGCTTATGGATCAAATGTCCATCCTGCCAATCAGTGCTTTACCGTAAGGATCTTGAAGATAATGCCGAAGTTTGCCCGAAATGCAGCTACCATAACCGTATTGGTGCCCGTGCGCGCCTTGTGCAGTTGCTGGATGCTGAAGGGCAGTTTGAAATCGGTGCCAGCGTGCAGCCGACGGATCCGCTGAAATTCAAAGACAGTAAAAGCTATGCTGACCGTATTAAAGAGTCACAAAAAGCCGTCAACGAAAAAGATGCATTGATCGTGATTCAGGGCGCAATCAAGGGTGTTCCTGTGGTGGCTGCCGCTTTTGAGTTCAAGTATATGGGTGGCTCGATGGGCTCGGTGGTCGGTGAGCGCTTTGCACGCGGTGTGCAGACGGCGATCGATAACAAGATGGCATTCGTATGTATCTCGGCCAGTGGCGGCGCGCGTATGCAGGAAGGCTTGCTGTCACTGATGCAGATGGCAAAAACAAGTGCTGCACTGACTCAGTTAAGTAATGCGGGACTGCCTTTCATTTCTGTGCTGACCGACCCGACCATGGGCGGTGTTTCAGCGAGTTTTGCCATGCTGGGCGATGTGATCGTGGCTGAACCCCAGGCGCTGATCGGTTTTGCCGGGCCGCGCGTCATTGAGCAGACTGTGCGCGAAACCTTGCCTGATGGTTTCCAGCGCGCTGAATTCCTGCTGGAGCATGGTGCCATCGACCTGATTATTGACCGCCGTGAAATGCGTAACAGGCTTGCTGCATTGCTTTCCAGCTTAATGCGCCTGCCGGCAGCGGCTTGATAAAGGTTCGCACTCCTCAGTCGGCTTCACTTTTTATGCGCTTATTGTGTCATACGCCTATTTTGAAAGGGTCTGCAAAGACCGAGATTGACTTGCATGTCTGAAGAACCGGCAGTAAACATCGTACAAAGAGACCTGACCGCATGGTTAAGCCATATTGAGCAGCTCCACCCCAAAGCGATCGCAATGGGACTGGAGCGGGTCAGGCTGGTGATAGAGCGTTTGGCATTGGTGCCGAACTTCAAAATTATCACAGTTGCCGGCACTAACGGCAAAGGTTCTACCTGTGCCATGCTTGGGCAGATTTACAAGCAGGCCGGCTATCGGGTCGGCTGTTATACCTCACCGCATTTGCTGCGATATAACGAGAGGGTGCGTATCAATGGCGATGAAGTCGGTGACGCGGACCTTTGTACCGCATTTGCGGCTGTAGAACAAGCCAGGCTGGGGCTGGCTGGTGGCGATGAAGAAATAGCCCTGACCTATTTTGAAGTCGGCACGCTCGCGGCAGTCTGGCATTTTGTCCAGTCGCGAATCGATATTGCAATACTCGAGATCGGGCTTGGCGGGCGCCTGGATGCCGTTAATGCATTCGAGCCTGATTGCGCTGTTGTAACCAGTATCGATATTGATCATCAGGAGTTTTTGGGCAACACGCGCGAAAGCATCGGCGCTGAAAAGGCCGGCGTGTACCGCGCTTCCATTCCTGCCATCTGCGGTGACGCAAATCCTCCTCAAAGCCTTGTTTCCTACGCACATAAAGTCGGTGCGGATTTTAAATGCATCAGGCGTGACTTCGATTGCGAAACATCGGCATCTGGCTGGCACTACCTGGTGAATCAGCAGGTAGTGTACGCTTTGCCGCTACCGGCGCTGGAAGGCGACTACCAGTTGATGAACGCATCATGTGCCGTTACTGCTGTTCAGTCGCTGCAGCCTGTGCTGCCTGTAGGCGGCGAGGCAATAGCCGCTGCAATGAGCGCCGTGAAACTTGCCGGCCGTTTTCAAACGGTTTCAGAATCACCCCGGCTGATTCTGGATGTTGCACATAACCCGCATGCTGCATGCGTGCTGGCAAAAAACCTGAAAGCGCACAGGGTGCAAACCAGTCATGAAGGTCATGCAAAAGCAGGCAAAACAATCGCCGTATTCGCAATGCTGGCAGACAAGGATATTAAAGGCGTTGTGAATGCAGTCAAGGATGAGGTCGACTACTGGTATGTAGCCGATGTCGATCATATACGCAGTGCGCCAGCCAGCGAGCTGGTAAAAACGGTTCTTGAAGTCGTGCCGCAAGCCCGGATTAAAATATTCGATTCTGCAGCCGATGCCTGCAGGCAAGCTTGTATTGATATGGAAGTCTGTATTGATAGAAACGAAAATGATAAAATAATCGTGTTCGGTTCCTTCTTTACCGTTTCAAATGTAATGCAGTACCTGAACGATCATGCAGATATCCATTTTTGAAGGAAGCAGTAATGCCACCTGATTTACCTAACGAGCAGGAGCTGATGCTAAAGAAAAGGGCGCGCCGCCGCCTGGTGGGCGCGGTAGCACTTGTGCTGCTGATGGTCATTATCCTGCCGCAGGTGTTGCAGGATCGCGCGCTCCTGGCGCAGCAGGAACCTATCCGGATCACGATGCCGGAAATTGCAAATGCAAGCCCAGAACCCACAGTTAATCATGCTGTGGCTGAGCCAGCCGGCCAGCAGGATGTTGCGGCGCCTGAACTGGCAAAACCGGAGCCGGCAAAACCTGTTGGACCGGTTTTGGATGTTAAAGCGCTTGTGGAAGCCAAAAAACCTGAAATTACACCGCCGGAAGAAACCTTGGCGCCTAAGCCTGAAAAGAAAGTTGAAGTGAAGGCTGTTGAGGCTGGCAAACTCCCTGAGGCCGGAAAAACCGAAACAAAAACGCCTGTTAAGTCTGCTGAGTCATTTACGGTGCAGGTTGGCGTCTATTCTGACGTCGCTAATGTTAAGCGCTTGCAGGAGCAGTTAAAGCAGGCAGGATTCAGCACCCACACAGAAAAAGTCACAACGCCTAAGGGCGACAGTCTCCGTCTTAAAGCAGGTAACTTTAAGTCTCGCGAGGATGCGGTTGCAGCCTTAGGCAAGATTAAAGCAGCAGGATTGTCCGGTATTGTCATCGGTAATGATTAAAACATTGGTGGAAGTTACCCCGGCTATTTTTTCGGTGCCGGACCGGTTAATTGCAATTGAGATAAAAAACGATGACGTTTTTTGATTATGCAGTACTGACAATCGTAGGGTTGTCTGTCATATTTAGCGTGATGCGCGGTTTGGTCAAGGAAGTGCTGTCGATTCTCGGTTGGATCGCTGCGTTTTATGTGGGCCGGACGTACACCAGCCAGCTGGTGCCGATGATGCCGCCGGACATACCTACGGAATCGCTGCGTATACTTGCGGCATTCCTGGTGCTTTTTTTAGCAACACTTTTGCTTTCAACTTTACTTGCTATAGCAATTTCTGCAGTCTTTAAAAAAATCGGCCTGGGATGGCTTAACCGTTTACTGGGGGCTTTCTTCGGAGTGCTCAGGGGCTTATTGATCGTGTGCATACTGGTATTTCTTGCCGGGCTGACTGAGATACCGAAAGATGCAAGATGGAAAAACGCGATGTTCAGTTCGCCAATCGAGGCGCTGGTCATTGGCATGTTGCCCTGGCTGCCTGCGAGCATAGCCGGGCATGTTAAATACGACTAAAGAATTTACTATTTTTAAATATGCAATTTATCAGTTAAGGTTCAAAACATGTGTGGAATTATAGGCATCGTAGGTAAAAATCCAGTCAATCAGCTGTTGTATGATGGCTTGCTGGTGCTGCAGCACAGGGGACAGGATGCGGCGGGCATCGTCACCTGTGACGGCAATACGTTTTTTATGCACAAAAACAATGGCCTGGTCAAAGATGTATTCCAGACCCGTCATATGCGTAACCTGGTGGGCAATGCAGGCATTGCGCATGTGCGTTACCCAACCGCAGGCTCATCCAATGCGGCTGAAGCGCAGCCGTTTTACGTGAACTCCCCATTTGGCATTGTGTTAGGCCATAACGGTAACCTGACTAACTCGGAACAGCTGAAATCTGAAATGTTCCGTCAGGATTTACGTCACATTAATACCAACTCTGATTCTGAAGTGTTGCTAAACGTGCTGGCACACGAAATTGAAAAAACATCACGCAATGCTGTGTTGAATACAGACATGGCGTTTGATGCGGTTGCCGGCGTGCACAAGCGCTGCAAGGGCGCTTATGCAGTGGTGGCGATGATTGCCAATTTCGGCTTGCTGGCTTTCCGTGATCCTAATGGCATTCGCCCGCTGGTGATCGGTAAAAGTGAAACTGACAAAGGCACTGAATACATGGTGGCTTCTGAGAGCGTCGCGCTGGATGTGCTTGGTTTTCAGATGGTGCGCGATGTGGAGCCTGGTGAAGCGGTGTTCATCGATATGGACGGCAACTTTTTCTCTCGCCAATGTGCTGAAGATGCCAAATTGAATCCATGTATTTTCGAGTATGTGTATCTGGCGCGCCCTGATTCGGTGATCGATGGCGTATCTGTTTACCAGACGCGTCTGGATATGGGCAAAAGCCTGGCAGACAAGATCAAGCGCGAATGGGCTGATAAACAGATCGATGTGGTGATTCCTATCCCTGATACAAGCCGTCCCAGCGCGTTGCAGGTTGGTTTGGCACTAGGCCTGGATTACCGTGAAGGGTTCATCAAGAACCGTTACATCGGCCGTACTTTCATTATGCCCGGCCAGGCATTAAGGAAAAAATCCGTACGCCAAAAACTCAACCCTATCGGCATTGAGTTCAAAGGCAAAAACGTATTGCTGGTGGATGACTCAATCGTGCGTGGTACGACCTCGCAGCAAATTGTACAGATGGCACGCGATGCCGGAGCCAACAAGGTTTATTTTGCATCTGCGGCACCTCCGGTACGTTTCCCTAATGTGTATGGCATTGATATGCCCAGCCGTGACGAATTGCTGGCAACCGGCCGCAGCGATGAAGAAATCTGCAAGGAAATCGGCGCCGATGCACTGATTTACCAGGATCTGGATGCCTTGATTGCTGACGTTAAATTCAGGAATCCGAAAATCAAGAACTTTGATTGTTCTTGCTTTGATGGCAAATATGTGACCGGAGACATCACTGAGACTTACCTGGCGAAAATCGAATCCGCACGGGCTGATGGAAAGAAAGGCCAGAAACCGGCGAACTCCATTACGCAGCTTGATCTGAACCTGATCAATACCAATGACCTGCAAGTGGAAGAGAGTGCGTGAATATTATCCAGGATTTAGTCCGGCAGCACTTGACTCTGTGTTGCTGGAGTACTAACATGAAATTGCGCTGATTTGAGTTTGCCAACATTAATCAAGGCCACACTCAGCTTGCGGGCGCATTATAAATACAGCTAAAGCGAGTAAAAAAAGACCCGTTTTAGCTTCGCGCTTCAGCGGGTTTTTTATTATCCAGACAGATTGAGAACAATATGAACGACACACAATATTATCCTGAAACATTAAGCGTGCGTGCCGGCACTGAGTCGACAGAGTATGGAGAGAATTCCGAAGCGCTGTTCCTGAACTCCAGTTTCAGGTTCAAAAGCGCAGCACAGGCAGCTGCGCGTTTCGGCGGCACCGAGCCTGGCAATATTTATTCCCGCTTCACAAACCCGACTGTGACCATGTTCCAGAATAAACTGGCTGCGCTCGAGGGGGCTGAGCAATGTGTTGCCACATCAAGCGGTATGTCTGCAATTCTGGCTTGCGTCATGGGCTTGTGCTCGGCCGGTGATCATGTGGTGGCATCACGCAGTATTTTTGGCACCAGCGTGCAGCTGTTTGGTAATATCCTCAAACGCTGGGGCCTGAATGTCACGTTTGTTTCACTGACCGATCCTGCTGAATGGCAGGCAGCCATTACTGACAAAACCAGGCTGTTTTTTGTGGAAACGCCTTCCAACCCCATGACTGAGGTTTGTGATATCCGGGTGCTGGCAGACGTTGCACATGCAGCAGGCGCTTATCTGGTTGTGGACAATTGTTTCTGCACACCGGCAATTCAGCGGCCTTTGGCGTTGGGGGCTGATATCGTCATTCACTCTGCCACCAAGTATATTGACGGACAAGGGCGTTGTCTTGGCGGTGCTGTATTGGGTTCGAAAGCTTTAATGGAGCCGGTGTATGGTTTCTTGCGTACTGCAGGCGTGACGATGAGCGCATTCAATGCCTGGGTGTTTTTAAAAGGGCTGGAAACTTTGCATGTGCGTATGGAAGCCCATGCTAAAAATGCGCTGGCATTGGCAAGCTGGCTGGAAACGCAGCCTTGGGTCGCTCGTGTGCATTACCCGGGCCTGGCGTCGCATCCGCAGCATGCACTGGCTATGCGCCAGCAAACCAGCGGCGGCGGTATCGTTACGTTCGAAGTGAAGCCCAGGGCAGGGCAAACACCGCAGGAAGCGGCATGGGCGCTGATAGATGCTACGCAGCTGATCTCGATCACGGCTAACCTTGGTGATGCCAAAAGCACGATTACGCACCCGGCTTCCACAACGCATAGCCGGGTCACTGCTGAAGCGCGTGCAACCGCGGGCATTACCGATGGTCTAGTGAGGATTGCGGTCGGGCTGGAGCATATTGAAGACTTGAAAGCGGATTTGGCGCTGTTAACTGCATAAGCAGTTTAATGGATGTCTGTGCCGTTTTTATGTCTTGATTTGCTGGTTGCAGTTGATGTAGATCTTTAAAAAACCAGGGTAATCCTACCCTGGTTTTTTTACGTGGCGAACAATGCTAAAAGTATGCTTGAAACCGTTAATTTACGCGCTATTCATGCTAAAATTTGGGCAATATAAAAACCATTAAAAGTCAGTCAAAATATGGATCAATTCGCTAAAGAAACCCTGCCGATTAGTTTAGAAGATGAAATGCGTCGGTCTTACCTTGATTATGCGATGAGCGTAATCGTGGGGCGTGCATTGCCAGATGTGCGTGACGGTCTGAAACCGGTGCATCGCCGCGTTTTATACGCGATGCATGAGTTATCCAACGATTATAATAAACCTTATAAAAAATCCGCACGTATTGTCGGTGACGTCATCGGTAAGTACCATCCTCATGGCGATACGGCTGTTTACGATACCATCGTGCGCATGGCACAGGATTTCTCGCTGCGCTACATGCTGGTGGATGGCCAGGGTAACTTCGGTTCTGTGGATGGCGACAACGCTGCGGCGATGCGTTATACCGAAATCCGCATGGCGAAAATCGCACATGAGTTATTAGCGGATATCGATAAGGAAACCGTTGATTTCGGCCCTAACTATGACGGATCCGAAAATGAGCCGCTCATCATGCCGGCACGTATCCCCAACCTGCTGATTAACGGCAGCTCCGGTATTGCAGTGGGTATGGCGACCAATATTCCGCCGCATAACCTGAATGAAGTGCTGGATGCCTGTTTTGCGCTGCTTAAAAACCCTGAAACAACCGTTGACGAGCTGATTGAGCTGGTGCCGGCGCCTGACTTCCCGACGGCGGGTATTATTTACGGTACCGCAGGAGTCAAGGAAGGTTATCGCACCGGCCGCGGCCGCGTGGTGATGCGTGGGCGTACGCACTTTGAAGATATGGATAAAGGCGGGCGCCAATCCATCATCATTGATGAATTGCCATATCAGGTGAACAAGAAAACGCTGATTGAGAAAATCGCCGAGCTTGTTAACGAGAAGAAGATCGAAGGTATTTCTGACCTGCGCGATGAATCTGACAAATCAGGCATGCGCGTTGTGATTGAACTCAAGCGCGGCGAAGTGCCTGAAGTCGTGCTTAACAACCTCTATAAACAGACCCAGCTGCAAGATACCTTCGGCATGAACATGGTGGCATTGCTTGATGGCCAGCCGCGCCTGCTTAACCTTAAGCAGATGCTGGAAGCATTCCTGCGTCATCGCCGCGAAGTGGTGACACGCCGTACCGTATTCGAGCTGCGCAAAGCGCGCGAACGTGGACATGTGCTGGAAGGCCTGGCCGTAGCGCTCGCAAATGTCGATGAGATGATTGCTATCATCAAAGCTGCGCCAACACCGCCGGAAGCCAAAAAAGACTTGATGGCCAAAGCCTGGCATTCGCCAGTGGTGGAAGAGATGCTGAAACGTGCGGCGATGGAAGCAGCACGTCCGGAAGGCTTGGCAGTTGACTTCGGGTTGACGCCAGGCGGCTACAAACTAAGTGATGTACAGGCGCAGGAAATCCTGCAGATGCGTCTGCAGCGCCTGACCGGCCTTGAGCAGGACAAGATCGTCAATGAATACAAAGAGATCATGGATGTGATCGCTGACCTGCTGGATATTCTAGCCAATGCATCACGTGTGACTGCAATCATCGTTGATGAACTCACTGAAATCAAAAAACAGTTCGGGGATAAACGCCGCAGTGAAATCGTGGCGAATGCCCAGGACCTGTCGCTGGAAGACCTGATTACGCCGCAGGATGTAGTCGTGACATTGTCACATACCGGCTATATCAAATCACAGCCGCTGGATGAGTACCGTTCGCAGAAGCGCGGTGGCCGAGGCAAGCAGGCGGCTGCAACGAAAGAAGATGACTTTATCGACAAGATGTTCGTGGCGAATACCCATGACTATATCCTGTGTTTCTCAAGCCGTGGCCGCGTGTACTGGTTGAAAGTATATGAAGTACCGCAAGGCAGCCGCGCCAGTCGCGGCAAGCCTATCATTAACCTGTTCCCGCTGGAGGAAGGCGAAAAAATCAATGCCATACTTTCAGTAAAAGAGTTCGATGAGAACCGCTTCATCTTTATGGCCACATCATTGGGCACGGTCAAGAAAACTGCGCTGACTGAGTTCGCCAACCCGCGTAAATCCGGCATTATCGCGATCAACCTGGACGAAGGTGACTACTTGATCGGTGCTGAGATCACCAATGGCAACGATGACATCGTGCTGGTTTCCAGCGGCGGTAAAGCGGTGTGGTTCGATGAGGAAGAAGTGCGTGAAATGGGGCGCGCCACACGTGGCGTGCGCGGCATGAAACTCGCGCCTGAGCAGCAGGTGCTGTCGTTGCTGATCGCGCAGGATGACCAGCAGACCGTGCTGGTTGCTACAGAAAACGGCTACGGGAAACGTACCGTGTTAGCGGATTTCCGTCATTCCGGCCGTGGTACGCAAGGCGTCAAAGCGATTGCGGTAAGTGAGCGTAATGGCCTGGTCGTAGCAGCGAAACTCGTGAATGATGAAGATGAAATTATGCTGATCACTACGGGCGGCGTGTTGATCCGTACCCGTGTGAAAGAGATCCGTGAACTGGGGCGTGCAACGCAAGGCGTGACACTGATCAACCTCGGTGATGGCGAAAAACTTTCCGGTATCGAGAAAATAGTTGAAACAGACGATGAAGATAGCGCTGAGGATGTGATTGAAGGCGACGCAGGTGATGCAGCTGCAGGTGATGCAGAACCGCAGGATCAATAAGCGTTTTTACTTTCTGGGATTGGCTATCAATTTAGCTGAGATTTAAAAATAAGGTTTAAGTAATCAATGAGACAAATTTATAATTTTTCTGCGGGTCCTGCCGTATTGCCAAAACCCGTGCTTGAGCGTGCGCAGGCGGAGATGCTGGACTGGCACGGCTCCGGTATGAGCGTGATGGAAATGTCGCATCGCGGGAAGGAATTTACCAGTATCCTGGCCAAGACCGAGGCGGATTTACGTACTTTGCTCAATATTCCGCAGAACTACAAAGTGCTTTTTCTGCAAGGTGGCGCGATTGCGGAAAACGCCGTAATCCCGATGAACCTGCTGAATGGCGGCGAGGCTGACTATGCCGTAACCGGTGCATGGTCCAAACGCAGCGTGGAAGATGCCAGCGCTTACGGCAAGATTAATGTCGCGGCAAGCAGTGAAGCCGATAAGTTCACACATGTGCCCACATTCGATACCTGGAAACTGAACCGGAATGCACAGTACCTGCATATCTGTACCAACGAAACCATTAACGGGGTTGAGTTCGATGGCCTGCCTGATGCCGGGGATGTGCCTATTGTGGCTGATATGTCTTCGCACATACTTTCCAGGCCTATCGATGTAACGCAGTATGGCGTTATTTATGGCGGTGCCCAGAAAAATATCGGCCCGGCAGGTTTGTGTATTGTGATCGTACGTGAAGACCTTCTGGGTAAGGCGTCGCCGCAGACCCCAGCAGTGTTCAACTGGAAAACGCAGGCTGAAAACCAGTCCATGATCAATACGCCACCAACTTATAGCATTTATATTGCTGGCCTGGTGTTTGAGTGGCTGCTGGAGCAGGGCGGTGTGGCCGAAATCGAGAAGCAGAATATCGCCAAGGCAAAATTACTTTACGATTATATTGATAGCACTGATTTTTACCGGAATAATGTTGCGATCAATAACCGTTCACGCATGAATATCCCTTTTTTCCTGAAAGATGAATCGCTGAACGATGCGTTCCTGAAAGGAGCGGAAGCGAATGGCCTGCTGCAGTTGAAAGGCCACCGTATGGTAGGCGGTATGCGCGCCTCTATTTATAATGCGATGCCGATCGAGGGTGTGCAAGCCTTGGTCAGCTATATGAAAGCCTTTGAAAGCGCACACTAGAAATGTCAGATATGCAGCCATCAAACAAACTGAAGCAGCACCGTGATCAAATCGATGCCATTGATGAGCAGATACTCAAACTTGTCAATGACCGGGCAAGCCATGCCCGCCATATCGGCGAACTCAAGGATGACGGTGTCATCTATCGCCCTGAGCGTGAGGCACAGGTGCTGCGGCGGTTAGTTGAACACAATAACGGCCCGTTACCGGCAGAGTCGGTTACCAATATATTCCGCAGCATCATGTCTAACTGCCGTGCGCTGGAAAAAGAACTCACTGTTGCATTCCTTGGCCCGCTAGGCACTTACAGCGAAGAAGCAGCGCTCAAGCAGTTTGGACAGGGACGGGGTGCTGTTGTCTGCGGCTCCATTGATGAAGTGTTCCGTTCCGTAGAATCCGGACAGGCAGATTACGGTATTGTGCCTGTAGAAAACTCCAATGAAGGCGCTGTGGGCTTAACGCTGGATCTGCTCTTGAGCAGCCCGCTGAAGATTTGTGGTGAGGTGACGATACCGATCCATCACTGCCTGCTTTCCGCCCAATCCGATATCAGCAGAATCAGGCATATTTTCTCTCATGCGCAGTCGCTTTCGCAGTGTCATGAATGGCTTAACCGGGTAATGCCCAATGTGACACGCGAGGCAGTTGTGAGCAACGCGCTTGCGGCACAGATGGCACATGACCTGGTGACTTCTGAGAATACTCCGGTCGCGGCAATCGCCAGCAAACGCGCAGCAGAACTGTTTAACCTGAATGTGCTCGCAGAAAACATAGAAGACGATCCCAAAAACACGACGCGTTTCCTGGTGCTTTCAAGCCATGGCGTTGCGCCATCCGGCCATGACAAAACCTCGCTGGTGATGGCAACCAGGAATCAGCCCGGCGCCATTCTTGAATTGCTTATGCCATTGGCCGAGCATGGCGTAAGCATGACCAAGCTTGAATCTCGGCCATCAAAAGCCGGCATGTGGGAATATGTGTTCTACGTGGATATCGAAGGCCATGAGCAGAGCACGCATGTAGCAGCGGCAATCAGGGAAATCGCAAGCCGCGCCTCGTACCTGAAGCATCTGGGCTCTTATCCTGCTGCTGTCGTATAAAAACTTAAAAGCGGTTCAAGCTTAACCATCCATTACATACTGACCTTAAAATGACTATTCAAGCCCCAGCCTATATCCGTGAAATTGCACCATACCAAGGCGGAAAACCAATCACCGAACTTGCCCGCGAAATGGGGCTGCAAGTCGAAGACATCGTCAAGCTGGCATCCAATGAAAATCCTTTAGGGATCAGCCCTAAAGCCGAGTATGCGATACAGGATGCGATTCTTGACATTGCACGTTACCCTGATGGTAACAGTTTCGCTTTGCGTGAGGCTGTCAGCAAGAAATTCAATGTCGCGCATAACCAGATCGTGTTCGGCAACGGTTCTAACGATATTCTCGAGCTGGCCGCACGTGCTTACCTGACAGGCGATAGCGAAACCATCTATTCGCAGCATGCTTTTGCCGTTTATCCGCTGGTCACGCAGGCCATGGGCGCAACGGGCGTGGTTGTGCCGGCCAAGAATTATGGTCACGACCTGGATGCGATGCTGCAAGCCATCAGTGCCAGCACACGCATGATTTTCATTGCCAATCCGAATAACCCGACAGGTACCTTGCTCGGCAAGGATGCGCTTTATGCTTTCCTGAAACAGGTGCCTGAAAATATACTGGTGGTGCTGGATGAGGCTTACGATGAATATTTGCCGGCAGAGCTGAAATCCGAAGCCATTAAATGGCTGCCGGAGTTCAGTAATCTGGTGATCTCACGCACTTTATCCAAGGCTTACGGCCTGGCCGGATTGCGTATCGGTTTCGGTCTGTGCCATGCTGATGTGGCCGATATGATGAACCGCGTGCGCCAGCCGTTCAATGTGAACAGTATTGCACAGGCGGCGGCGGTTGCCTCTCTGGCAGATGATGATTTTGTAGAACGCACTTATGCCCTGAATCAGGCCGGGATGGCGCAATTGAAGCAGGGCTTTGATAAGCTGGGCCTGGAATACATTCCATCTTTTGCGAATTTCATCAGCGTTAAAGTCGGTGATGCGGCCGCTTATAACCAGAAATTGCTGCAAAAAGGCATCATCGTACGGCCTGTAGCCAATTACGAAATGCCCGAGTACCTACGCGTGAGTGTCGGGCTGTTTTCTGAGAATGCCAAGTTCCTGGCTGCCTTGGAAGAAATTGTGAAAGAAGCCGGAAACAAGGCTGGGAAAAAGGCATAGTGCCGCAAGGCAGTCTACGCTGCGGTTTGCCGGCCAGTCATGGTCTTATGCTCCGGGCATCATGAATTTACTTAGTACTTATTCCGTAACTTCTCAGTGTTGTAGTTAGCTCGCATGGGGCACAATGCTTCTCACGTTGTAACGATTTAGTTGCCGCGAAAAACAAACTAACAATCAACTTTAAGGAGTTTTATTATGTGGACTAAACCAGCTGCTACAGAAATGCGTTTTGGCTTTGAAGTAACAATGTACGTAATGAACAAATAATTAGCGTAAACGTTAATTGAAAAAAGGCTGCCGCAAGACAGCCTTTTTTTGTAGAGGCTATTCCTGTAATCGGGCGTTAAAGCCTTTTTACAAAAACGACTTGACCAGCATGGCCCGGTTGGCAGTTGATAAGAATCAAAAGTTGAATAACTGTTTTTAAAGAATTGTAGATTGATATGCACATACATGTATTAGGCGCAGGTGCCGGCGGCGGATTCCCGCAGTGGAACTGTAATTGTTTTAATTGTGATGGTTTACGTAAAGGTACAATCAAGGCGACAAAACGCACGCAGTCATCAATCTGCGTAAGTGGCGATGGCGTTAACTGGGTATTGTTCAATGCATCGCCGGATGTCCTGCAGCAAATCCAGGATTTCGCTCCACTGCAGCCAGGCCGTGCAGTACGCGATACCGGCATACAGGCGATTGTGCTGATTGACGCACAGATTGACCATACCACAGGTCTGTACATGCTGCGCGAAGGCTCAGTGAAACGCGAGATCTACTGTACAGAGGCCGTGTACGGCGATTTAACCAGTGGTAACCAGGTCCTGAATATATTGGGGCATTACTGCGGTATCAATCATCATGATGTGCCGATCGATGGCCAGACCAGCTTTACTATCCCGAATGTGCCAAATCTTAGATTTACGACGGTTGCCTTGAAGAGCGCTGCGCCTCCATACTCACCGCACCGTAACAACCCGCAGCCGGGCGACACGATAGGCGTGCTGATCGAAGAAATCAGCACCGGTAAAAAATGCTGGTATTCACCGGGTCTGGCCGAAATCGAGCCGCATCTTCCAGTGCTGATGAACCAGGCTGATTGCATCATGGTCGACGGTACTTTCTGGACGGATACCGAAATGCTGGATCTAGGCCTGATGACCAAGACTGCACGCAGTATTGGCCACAACCCGCAGTCAGGGCCTGGCGGCATGATTGAAAACCTGGATAAATTCGGTGATGTGCGCAAAGTCTTGATACACATCAACAATACCAACCCTATTTTGCGTGAAGATTCTGCCGAGCGTGCGATTTTGAATGAACACAAAATCGAAGTCGCTTATGACGGTATGGATATCATCTTATGAAAAACTCAAACCTCGTCATGATGCTGCGCCGTTGCTGAATTTCTTGCCGCTTGCATACTCATGCAGGCTGCGCCTGAAAAATTTCTTAGGCCTTGTTTCATGTTGGAGCTTTGAATTTTAAAAAAAGGAAAAAATGAAATGACTGAACAATTAGCACCATGGAGCAAAGAAGAGTTTGAAGCTAAATTGCGTGAAAAAGGCAAGGGTTACCATATTTACCATCCGATTCATGTGCTGATGTATGAGGGTAAATTATCACAACCGCAGATGCAGGCATGGGTAGCAAACCGTTATTACTACCAGATCGCTATTCCGATGAAAGATGCAGCGATTCTTTCAAACTGTCCTGACCGTGAATTGCGCCGTGGCTGGATCCAGCGCATTTTTGACCATGACGGCAGCGGCCAGATCGCCGAAGGCGGTGAAGGCGGTATCGAGGCATGGATTCATCTGGGGCATGCCGTAGGTTTGACGCGAGAAGAAGTGATGTCCCAGAAACTGGTGGCCCCAGGCACCAGATTCGCAGTGGATGCCTATATCAATTTTGCAAAACAGCGCCCGTGGCAGGAGTCTGTGTGTTCCAGCCTGACAGAATTGTTTGCGCCGCACATTCACCAGCAGCGTATTGATTCATGGCCTGATATGTATCCGTGGATCAATCCTGAAGGCATGCAATACTTTAAGAACCGCCTGACACAGGCGCGTCGTGACGTCGAGCAGGGACTGCAAGTGACCCTGGATTATTTTGGCCAGAGCCGTGCCTTGCAGGAACGTGCATTGGAAATCCTGCAGTTCAAACTTGATGTGCTGTGGGTCATGGCTGATGCAATCATGCTCCAAAGCACAGACATCAAGGTGGAAGGTCGCGATTACCTGCGCCAGCCAGTCATGAACGTGAGTTAAGAAAAAACCATTATGGATATTCAAATACAGTATGCCGATATTTATGCGCTTGCACATCACCATCGTTTTCAGTGGGAAGAAGCGCAGAACAGTTATGTGATACTTTTTCCCGAAGGCATGGTCAAACTGCATGGAGGTGCCGGTGAAGTGTTGAAACGGGTAGACGGCAAGGCGACAGTAGGGGCCATCGTGGCGGAGCTGAAAGCCGCCTTCCCCGATGCCGAGGATATCGAAAGCGACATTACCGGGATGTTTGAGCTTGCATACGGCAAAGGCTGGCTGCGTAAGGTTCAGTAAACAATAGCGACACAGAGGGTAAATCCTGTGAGTTTAGGAGTAACAAAATGACACAAGCCTCTTTAGGTGAATCAGTCGTACAAAAAACCGTGCATGCCGCTACCAATAACGGGGTTGCGGCCAGCGTGACACAAACACAGCCATTATGGCTGCTGGCTGAAGTGACGTATCGCTGCCCGCTGCATTGTGCATTTTGTTACAACCCGACTGATTTTGATAAACATACCCAGAATGAACTGACTACCGAACAATGGATACAGGCATTGCGTGATGCACGCAAGCTGGGGGCGATCCAGCTAGGTATTTCAGGCGGTGAACCACTGCTGCGTGATGATATTGAAGATATCGTGATCGAAGCGAAAAAACTGGGTTATTACAGCAACCTGATTACATCCGGTGTCGGCTTGACCGAAAAACGCATCCAGGCTTTTAAAGAAGGTGGTTTGGACCATATTCAGCTTTCGATGCACGATATTACCGAAGAGATCAACAACTTCATCACCAATACCAAGACCTTCGAACTGAAGAAAAAAGTCGCAGCGATGATCAAAGGCCATGGTTACCCCATGGTGCTTAACGTAGTGATCCACCGCTATAACATCGGCCATATGAAAGAGATCCTGGAAATGGCAGATGCGCTTGGCGCTGAATATATCGAACTCGCCAATACGCAGTATTACGGCTGGTCATTAGTCAACCGCAGTCAGCTGATGCCAACCAGGGAGCAGGTCGAAGAAGCGGAAAAAATCACCAACGAGTTCAGGGAAAAGTCCGGCAGCAAGATGAAAATATTTTTCGTCGTACCGGATTATTTCTCCGACCGCCCTAAGAAGTGTATGAATGGCTGGGGCGAAGTGTTCATGATCGTGACAGCAAACGGCGATGTGTTGCCATGTCACTCCGCACGCGTATTACCTGGCATGAAGTTCCCGAATGTTAAAGATACAGACCTGGGCTGGAGCTGGAAGGATTCACCGGCGTTCAACAAATACCGTGGCAACAGCTGGATGAAGGAGCCATGTCGAAGCTGTGATGAAAAAGAAAAAGACCTGGGCGGCTGCCGCTGCCAGTCATTCTTGCTGACAGGCGATGCTGAAGCGGCCGATCCGGTATGCAGTAAATCACCGCACCATCACCTGATTGAGAAAGCGATTGAAGATGCGCAAAACCCGGTCATTGCTGCGCGGCCAATACTGTTTCGCAATGACAAGAACTCGAAGAAGATTATTTCAGGCGAGCTTAAAACGCTGACTGATGAGTTCCATGCACTGCCATAATTAGTTGCTGAGTATTAACCATAGACTTGAAAGTTATGGTTAAATTGAACGCGCTGCCAGATATGAATCTGTAGCGCGTTTTTATTTGAGAAAATAGATTGAAACCCCAGTTATCCCCTTTATTTTTATCTGTCGTACTTGCAAGCCTGGCAGCACTGGCGCCGTTTGCAATAGACACCTACCTGCCGGCATTCCCGGTTTTAGAGAATGATTTCCAGGCGACATCGCTGCAATTGCAGCAAAGCCTTACGTTCTACCTATTGCCCTATGCGCTGATGACGCTGTGGCATGGCGCCATTTCTGATTCAATAGGGCGTATTTCAGCGATTAAGTGGGGCTTGGGCGTTTTTGTCATTGCCTCGATAGGCTGCGCTTTTGCAAGCAACATTGAAACCTTATGGTTCTTCCGTGCATTGCAGGGCTTGTCCGGCGGTGCCGGCAACGTCGTTGCACGGGCGATGGTACGTGACCTGTTTTCAGGCGCGCAAGCGCAGCGTGTCATGGCAACTGTGCAGATGCTGTTTGGCATTGCACCGGCTATCGCGCCGATCATCGGCGGGCTGCTGCTGGGTATCCACTGGCAGGCGATTTTTATATTCCTTGCCTTGTATTCAGGAGCCAGCCTGCTGGCGGCAATGCGCTATTTGCCCGAGACTATGCCGGCCGGGAAGCGTGTGCCACTGTCAGCCAGGCAGGTGATTAAAGATTACCGTGCTATTTTCGGTGATAAAGAATTTAATTATGTCGTGTTTGCTTCGGGCGCAAACTTTGCCGGCTTCTTTGTGTATGTATTGGCAAGCCCCGTCTTCCTCGTGAAGCATCTGGGGCTGGGTGACCACCAGTTCGGCTGGATGTTCATTCCTACGGTGTGCGGCATGGTGATCGGATCTTACCTGGCCAAGCGTGCAGCCGGGAAGTATGCGCAAAATAGAGTGATCAAGGCTGCTTATTGGTGGATGTTCGCAATGGCTGCACTGAATATATTCGTGTGCACTGTGCTGCCGACGAACCCGGTATATAACATTGCACCCGTTGCGTTGTTTAATGTAGGTATGGCGTTGGCAATGCCGATATTATCGCTGGCGGCGCTGGATCGGCACCCTAAAATTCGCGGCACTGCCGCCTCCGGGCAGGCGTTTATCCAGATGCTGCTGTCTACGGTATCAGCTGGTGTGGTGGTGCCGCTGGTGTGGTATGCGCCATCAGGGCTTGCGATAGGGATGGCTTGCTACCTGCTGGCGGGCTGGCTGATGATGCGCCAAAGCAAACTCTGGTCTAGCCAAGTATAGGTTTAGCCAGCCGCAGGCCTAACCGATGGCAGTTTTGCTGTCGTTCTTCCAGAACAGGTAAACACGGCAGTCAAATTCGTACTGGTGGTAATTGGGTTCCATGTACTGGCACAACTGATAAAACGCTTTATCATGGTTGCGTTCCTTCAGGTGAGCCAGTTCATGTATCACGATCATGCGCAGGAATTCAGCCGGTGTTTCCTTGAAGAACGAAGAAATGCGGATTTCTTTTTTTGCCTTGAGTTTGCTGCCCTGTACCCGTGAGATTGCGGTATTGAGCCCTAATGCATGCTGTTCTATGCTTAACCTGTTGTCGTAATGCACTTTGTCCAGCAGCGGTGCGTTGCGCAGGTAGGCCTGCTTGATCTCGGTGCTGTATTCATACAGGGCTTTATCGGTCTGGATGCTGTGCGATTGCGGATAGCGTTGCGCGATATAGTCGCCAAGCTGGTTCTGCCGGTGCAGTTGGCGGATTTTATCCTGCAGAGACGCAGGGTAATGCTGCAGGTATTGAAGCGGGGCGGTCATTGGCTGATTTGTCCGCGATAGACCGGATCCGAAAACAAAAGGAGGCAATTGCCTCCTTTGGGTGTTCAGATCCGTATTGATTACTCAATCAGCAAATCACGTTTTTCCGGAACGCCGTTCATTGCATCGGCATCTTCCAGCGCGTCTTTGCGTGAAGTAATCACTGGCCATATTTTTGCCAGACGTGCGTTCAGTGCAATAAAGTCCTGCTGATCTTCAGGCACGTCATCTTCTGCAAAAATCGCTTCCGCCGGACATTCTGCAACACATAATGTGCAGTCGATGCACTCGTCCGGGTTAATCGCCAGAAAATTAGGGCCTTCTACAAAGCAATCGACAGGGCATACATCAACGCAATCGGTGAATTTACATTGGATGCAGTTTTCGGTGACGACATAAGTCATTTTTAATCCTTTACAGCGTTAATAGCCAAAACGTTATTTTAATTAATTTTCTTCTCTTTTGATACAAAAAACCGCAATGACAAGGCAAATCAGCTCAGGCTGTATATTTCTAGCGCGGCAAGCAAATGTGACGCCGCCAATGCGGGATTCCTGTATTAAAAAGCTAGATGATCATGCCGGCGCCAACTGTGTTGTTGCTTGATTCATCAATAATGATAAAAGCACCGGTGCTGCGGTTATCTGCATAGCTGTCAACCATTAATGGCTGCGCCAGTTTGAAACTGATGCGGGCGATATCATTCATTTTAAGGTCAGTGGCGGCCTGCTGTTCCAGCGTATTGACATCGACTTTATAGCTGATAGTGCCGATTTTGGCTTTGGATTCGCGTGTAGTGTGGCGAACGACATAAGTGCGTGCAGGTGACATCGGCGTTTCCGATAGCCAGCAGACAAAAGCCTCTATCTGCTTAACCGGCTCTTTTACATCGCTCGATTTCACAATCATGTCGCCACGTGAAGTATCGATCTCGTCTTCCAGCAGCAGGGTGACGCTTTGTTCGGTGGTGGCCGATTGCAGTTTTTCTTCACCCAATTGAATGGCTTTAACCTTAGAGGTATAGCCATTCGGTAATACCGTCACCGCATCGCCTACGGCAATTTCGCCTGATTCAATGCGCCCCATAAAGCCGCGGAAATCATGAAGCTCATGATCATCGGAAGCATGTGGTCGGCATACGAACTGCACCGGGAAGCGGAATGCCTCTGCATGTTCAGAATGGGCGGTAGGGGCGGCTTCCAGTTTCTCCAGCATGGTCTGGCCGGTGTACCAGGGCATATTGTCGAGGCGGTCAACCAGCATATCGCCATTCAGTGCTGACATCGGGATAAAGCTGATGTCGTTACCGGCTGCAGTTTTGCTTTGCGCCAGGCCGATTTCATTTGCGAAATCCAGGTAGTCGGCACAGATTTTGTCATAGATCGCCTGATCGTAATTGACCAGGTCCATCTTGTTCACGGCTACTACAATATGCGGAATGCCTACCAGATGTGCGAGGTAAGTATGGCGGCGAGTCTGCGTCAACACGCCTTTGCGCGCATCGATCAGAATAATGGCAAGGTTTGCCGTAGAAGCTGCTGTCACCATGTTGCGCGTGTATTGCTCATGGCCAGGCGCATCGGCAATGATGTATTTGCGTGTGCCGGTGCTGAAATAGCGATAGGCCACGTCAATCGTGATGCCTTGCTCACGCTCGGCTTGCAGGCCGTCCGTCAGCAGTGACAGGTCAACAGCTTCCATACCGCGTTTTTGTGAAGTGCGTTCAATTTGTGAAAGCGTATCTGCCAGAATCGTTTTGGTGTCAAAAAGCAAACGGCCGATTAAAGTGCTTTTGCCATCATCTACGCTGCCGCAAGTCATGAAGCGCAACAGGCTGTCGTTATGGTTAGTGTTCTGATTTGTATGTGTGCTTGTCATATTAAAACCTGTTTAACCGCCGATAAACGCCGATGAACGCCGATGTTAAAGATTAATCGAGAGTTCTATCCTTATTTTTCTTTGGCTATATTAAATCCTGATTTAAAAACGCTCAAATCGCCGATGTTGTATCTGCGTTCATCGGCGTTTATCGGCGGTTAATATTTTTAAAAGTAACCTTCTTTTTTACGTTGTTCCATCGAAGCATCCGAGGTCTGGTCATCCAAACGCGTAGCGCCGCGCTCGGTAATGGTGGTGGTCGCGGTTTCGAGCACGATTTTTGAAACGTTGTCCGCATCGCTGATCACCGGCGCCGTGCAGGTAATGTCACCGACAGTTCTGAAGCGCACCTGCATGTTGATGACTTCTTCACCGGCTTTCGGTGGGTTGATGACTTCACCGTTAGTGAGTGGCACATTGATTGGCACAATGGCGCCGCCGCGCATCACAACATCGCGCTGGTGTGCAAAGTAAATGCTTGGCAATTCAAGTTTTTCACGTTCAATGTACTGCCAGACGTCCATTTCCGTCCAGTTGGAGATCGGGAATGCGCGGATGTTTTCACCTTTGTGTGAGCGGGCGTTGTAGAGATCCCACAATTCCGGGCGCTGGTTTTTAGGGTCCCATTGGCCGAACTCATCACGGAAACTCATGATGCGCTCTTTGGCGCGGGCTTTTTCTTCATCACGGCGTGCGCCGCCGATGCAGCAGTCGAAACCGAATTCTTCAATCGCTTCCAGCAAAGTAACCGACTGGTGTTTGTTGCGTGGTTCATCAGGACTTTTCAGCACGACCGTACCGCGTTTCATGGAGTCTTCCACTGAACGTACGATCAGGCGTTCACCGAGTTCTGCCGCGCGCTGGTCACGGAAGTCGATCACTTCCTTATAGTTGTGGCCGGTGTCGATATGCATCAGCGGGAACGGAAATTTCCCGGGGCGGAAGGCTTTTTCCGCCAGACGTAAAATACAGAGAGAGTCTTTGCCGCCTGAAAACAGCAGAACCGGGTTTGAGCATTGGCCTGCAACTTCGCGCAGGATGTAAATAGCTTCGGATTCGAGCCAGTCCAGGTGCGAAAGAGGTTTATTGTTAGGTTGTTTAGTTGATGTTGTCATTTGTTAAAACCAAAAATTAGCCACAGATAAACACGGATGAACGCAGATGAATTTTAACATTGCGTTATTTCTTGTTTACTTTGGTTAGTTATTAAATCTTCCTAAAAATCAGACTGCAATTTTAAAATCTTTCATCTCCCTTGCACGGGAATGATGAATGGGTTTAGCAGTGCGCATCCACAGTTAAAGTTATTTCTTTACGTGCAGTCCGCATTCCTTGCTGGTTGGGTCTTCCCACCACCAGCGGCCGGCGCGGACATCTTCACCCATCGCCACTGCGCGAGTGCAGGGCGCACAGCCTATGCTGGGGTAGAACTGGTCATGCAGCTTGTTGTACGGCACTTCGTGCAGGCGAATATAAGCCCAGACTTCTTTTTCTGTCCAGTCGCTGAGCGGATTGAATTTTTCCAGCTGGTTACCGCTGTCAAATTCGCGTAACGGCAAATTAACACGCGTTGCGGACTGCTCGGCACGCATACCGGTAATCCAGGCTTTTTTGCCTTTCAGTGCGCGCTGCAGCGGTTCTACTTTGCGCATGTAGCAGCAGGCTTTACGCAGGTCTATTGATTCATAAAAAGCGTTGATGCCGCTGGTGTTGACGTAAGCCTCTACTTTTTCCGCACTGGGGAAAAACACTTTCAGTTTTGTATCGTAATGTTTCTCAGTGGCAGCCATCAGGTCATAGGTTTCTGCCGGCAGGCGGCCGGTATCCAATGAAAATATCTCGATATCCAATGCGGCTTTTTTAGCCTGGTAGTTAAGGATGATGTCGGTCAGCACCATGTCTTCAGCGCCGAAACTGTTGGCAAAAGTAATGCTGCCGCCATCAAACTCAGTGGCTGCCTCACTTAGCAATGCATGCACCTGGTCGGCTTTGCGGTTGACGCTGGCAACCAGTTCATCCGTTAAAGCAGGTCTGGTTGCCGGGTTGTTTGCGCCGGGTTTCAGCATGACGACTTGGCCTAGGTCAATATCAGTAGCCATCAGGCACCCCTGTTATAGCGTCTGAATACGGGTTTAGGTTCATCCACAGCGCCCTGGTAGGGTTTGCTGAAGTCATTCAGGCTGGCAATGGCATCCGTTGCCGAGCGGTCCTTGCGGATCATGAAGCTGGTGTAACCGCTGCGTTTAAGGAAGAAAAGCTGGTCGCGCAATACGTCGCCAAAAGCACGCAATTCGTTTTTGTAGCCATAGCGGGTACGCAGCAGCGTGCCCAGCGAGAAAATCCGCCCATCGGCAAAGCGTTCAACGAATACGGCAATAATAGGCAGGACGTTCAAGTCAGCCTGTTGCTGTATCAGGTATTCCAGCAGTTCATGCGTAGCCAGCCATACACCGACTTCGCCTTGGGCGATGCGGCTTGCCAGTTCATTGTTGCGCTCTACAAATACGCTCAAGGGCACAATGATTTTGCCAGTTGCGGGAATGACTGTGTCGGCGATCTGCTCTTCTGTTACCGTGCTTTCGCCGGTCAGCTTGAATAACACGACCTTGCCGGCCTGCTTACGTTCTTCAACCTGTGTGGCAGGCAACTGAACCAGGGTCCAGTCATCAGCAGCGACAGCGGCGATACCGTTCTCGATTTTAACTAAGTTGCTCATGCTGATACCTCATCTTTTGCATAAACGTGTTTTTTGAATGGCACTGCGCCCAGGCGACGCACCGTATCAATAAAACGCTCTTCCGGGGTACGCTCTTTAATGTAGACCTCGATCAGTTTCTGTATCACGCCTGGCATCTCTTCTGCCGAGAATGATGGCCCGATGACGGTGCCGATGCTTGCATCATTGCCTTGTTTGCCGCCGATAGTCACCTGATACCATTCCGAACCGTCTTTATCCACACCGAGAATGCCGATATGGCCAACGTGGTGGTGACCGCATGCGTTCATGCAGCCTGAAATGTTAAGTTCGATATCGCCGATGTCGTGCAGGTAATCAAGGTCATCGAATTGCATCTGGATCGCTTTTGCAATCGGAATGCTCTTGGCATTCGCCAGTGAGCAGAAGTCACCGCCCGGGCAGCAGATGATGTCGGTCAGCAAACCGATATTCGGTGTTGCAAGACCTTGTGCTTTTGCTTTTTCCCACACGGCAAACAGATCGCTTAACTTGACATCAGCCAGGATCAGGTTCTGTTCATGTGAAGAACGCAGCTCACCAAAACTGTATTCGTCGGCCAGGTCTGCCACTGCCCACATCTGTTCGGAGGTGATGTCGCCGGGAGCGCTGCCATGCGGTTTCAGCGAAAGCGTGACTGCGCGGTAGCCTGGCTGTTTGTGTGGATGAATGCTGCGTTTAGCCCATGCTGCAAAAGCTGGGTTGTTGGCAAGCGCGGCATCGAAGCCAGCGTCCTGATCAGGCAGGTTTTCATAAGGCATTGCTTCAAAATGCTTGGAAACGCGCGCCAGTTCTTCTTCGGTGATCGTGTTCGCGCCATCTTTCAGATGCGTCCATTCTGCTTCCACCTGGTTGCGGAACTCATTGATACCTATGGCTTTTGACAAGATCTTGATACGTGCCTTGTACATGTTGTCGCGGCGACCATGCAGGTTGTACACACGGATAATCGCCTCGCAGTAGGTCAGGGCATGCTGCCAGTCCAGGTGTTCGCGGATGACGGAACCCAGGATCGGGGTGCGGCCTAAACCGCCGCCGACCCAGACTTTGATCGCAACTTTATTGTTTGCATCACGGTAGAATTCCAGGCCGATGTCATGCGCCTGAACAATGGCGCGGTCCTGCTGGGTGCCGGAAACCGCAATCTTGAACTTACGCGGCAGCAGTGCGAATTCGGGGTGGAAGGTACTCCATTGGCGCATGATTTCTGCGATGGCGCGCGGGTCGATCACTTCGTCCGGCGCGATGCCGACGAATTGGTCGGTTGTGATGTTACGGATGCAGTTACCGGAAGTTTGAATGGCGTGCATTTCAACGGTAGCCAGTTCAGCCAGTATGTCCGGCGTGCTTTCCAGCTTAGGCCAGTTCAACTGCAGGTTCTGGCGTGTACTGAAGTGGCCGTAGCCCCTGTCGTATTTTTTTGCGATGTCGCCCAGTTTACGCAATTGCTTGCTTGAGAGCATGCCGTAAGGCACTGCAATGCGCAGCATAGGTGCGTGACGCTGAATATAGAGGCCATTTTGCAGGCGCAATGGGCGGAATTCATCTTCAGACAGTTCTCCGGCGAGGTAGCGGCGTACCTGATCGCGGTATTGAGCTACGCGCTCATCAACAATCTGCTGATCTATTTCATCATATTTATACATTTTATAAAGACTTCTTTAAACTAAATTTCGTTAAGCAAAAACAAACTTCAAACCAATAATCAGTAATAGTGTCGCTAGTAACGGACGCAACACTTTTTCCGGAATTTTTACGCTTATGTGGCTGCCGATCCAGATGCCGGGCAGTGAGCCGATAAGCAATGTGCCCAGTAACGTAAAGTCCACATGGCCTAATGACCAGTGACCAAAACCTGCAATGGCTGTTAATGGAATCGCATGCGCCAAGTCAGTGCCTACCACTTTGAGCGTGCTCATTTTAGGGTACAGGAACAGAATCGCTAGCGTGCCTAATGCCCCTGCGCCTACAGAAGAAATCGTGACCAGTACACCCAGTATTATGCCAGTAAAGATGGTCGCCGGGACTTGTATTTTCTTAAAACGGCCGCTGCTGATGATGCTATCTTCAATTTCACGTATCTTTTTACGTGTCAGGTAACTGCGAATCAGCACGGCAATCGCCGTAAGTATTAATGCAACCCCCAATGTCGAGGTAATGATTCCGGTAATATCTTTTTCAATTTTGATTAAATGCTTAATCAGGAATATGGTTGCAATTGCAGCGGGCAGGCTGCCCATGGACATCCAGGTGACGACGCGCCAGTCGACAGATTTGTGCGAGTTATGATGCACAAATACGCCGCCGGTCTTGGTGATGGCGGCATAGAGCAAATCAGTGCCTACTGCGATTGCCGGCTTGAAGCCGAACAGAAATACCAGCAGGGGAGTCATCAATGAGCCGCCGCCAACGCCTGTAACGCCAACGAGCATGCCTACGGCAAAGCCGGAGATTATATAACCAAATTCCATATGGAGTATCCGTTATTGATTTTAAATTGAGGTGCGCACTATAGCAATCATTAAATGTTTTTTTTAAGAATATGTTATTCTATATATATATCATTTAATTATATAGGCGCTGCCTGGTGGCTATGGTGCTGGGGATGGAATTATGAAGCTGCATCAGTTACGTTATTTGCATGAGGTTGTGAAACATGGCCTGAATATCACCAATGCCGCCGACGCATTGTACACCTCGCAGCCGGGTGTCAGTAAACAGATTCAGCTGATAGAAGAAGAGCTGGGTCTGCAGATTTTCAAACGTAACGGCAAACGCCTGACCGGCTTGACTGAGCCAGGCGAGCAGATATTGCATCTTGCATCTCAGGTGATGCGCGATATTGAAAACATCAAGCGTGTCGGTGACGAGTTCAGCGATGTCGAATCGGGTACATTCACGATTGCCACTACCCATACCCAGGCACGTTACAAGTTGCCGGCCGCAGTAAAGGCATTCATGTCCAAGCACCCCGGGGTCAAGCTGAACATCCATCAGGGCAACCCTAGCCAGGTTGCGGAGCAGGTTGTTTCCGGCGAAGCGGATATCGGTATCGCAACCGAGTCCATCAGCAGTTACAGCGAGCTGCTATGCCTGCCTTGCTATCACTGGAACCGTTGCGTTGTTGTGCCACATGGTCATCCGCTGGTATCGGGCGGACTTTTGACTTTAGAGAAGCTGGCCGCGTTTCCGCTGATTACCTATGATTTTGCTTTTACCGGCGGTACGCTGGTGTCCAAGACATTCAGTGATGCCGGTTTAACGCCAAATGTTGTTTTGACTGCCATTGATGCGGATGTGATTAAAACTTATGTCAGCCTGGGTCTGGGGGTTGGATTGCTTGCCAATATGGCCTATGACCCGGAGCGTGATACAAATTTAGTTCGAATTGATGTCAGCCACCTGTTCCCGGACAGTACGACATACCTGGGGGTGCGCAAGGATGCCTTTTTGCGCGGGTACATGTATAGTTTTATAGAGTTGATTGCGCCGCATTTCAATCGCGCTGCGGTCAATTCGGCCATGAAAATCAGCGAGTAGGCTCACTGTGCTGTACTATGGACGGATGCCTTGATATATCAGGACTATAAAAATGCGCAGAACTGATGTTTACGCGGAAGCGACCCCTCAATCTCCAGTGGCTCATTTGCCCAGGTTTTATTTAAAAGCGCTGATGGCAGTGCTGGTCTTGTCTGTTACGGCCTGTGCCGCGAACAAGCCGGTAGCAACCGCCCACAATGAATTGATCGGTAAAGTCAGGCCCGGTATGCCGGCGATTGACCCCGGCACCGCAATTTATGAGCTGGCAGTGAATGATGGCGTAAGCTACCAGGACGTGGTGGATAGTTTGAAAAGCCTGTCCGAGGGGCTGAATTTTGTGAACCCGGCGAACTTTCCTATCGGCGAGCATATGAAGCTACGCGGTGTTGATCCGCAAGGTATGAAGGAAGTGCGCTCGTTCTGCAATTTAAGCATGGGCACCGAAATCATTCTGGATCATCCTGAATTCCTGGTGTTTGCACCGTGTCGCATCGCCATATATGAAAAGCCGGATGCGGATCATAAGCTGAAACTGTTTATTGCGATGGATCGTCCGACCTATGACCTTAAAAGCATCAAGAACCCGACTGCGCGAGCCCAGAAGTCAGCGCAAGAGCTGGAAACCGTGCTGCTGGAAATCATGGATAGGGCGCGTAAAGGCGATTTCTGATTCTTTAAAACTTAACCGCAAGAAAATTTAACCGTAAGATCATTAACCAACACATCATTACCTAGAGAGCTTGTATGTCTGAACCAATACTGATCGCAAAGAACAGCAAAGTATCAAGTTATATCCTGCCAAAAATGGCGAATCGCCATGGCCTGATAGCCGGCGCTACCGGCACCGGGAAAACCGTGACATTGCAGACGCTGGCAGAGGGTTTTTCAAAGCTTGGCGTGCCGGTTTTCATGGCCGATGTAAAAGGCGACCTGTCCGGAATGTCGCAGGCAGGCGGTGGCAATGCCAAGATTGAGGCGCGCATCCAGCAATTGGCGCTGACCGGTTTCAGCTATGAAAAATCACCGGTCACGTTCTGGGATGTGTTCGGGGAGAAAGGGCATCCGGTCCGTACGACCATCGCTGAAATGGGGCCTTTGCTGCTGGGGCGGCTGCTTAATCTCAATGATGTGCAGGCCGGTGTCTTGAATGCCATTTTTAAAATTGCCGATGATAACGGCTGGCTGCTGCTGGACCTCAAAGACCTGCGCGCCATGATGCAGCACACTGCCGAAAACGCAGCGCAATACCAGGCGCAGTACGGCAACATCTCGGCTGCCAGCGCAGGCGCAGTCCAGCGTGCATTGCTGCAGCTGGAGACCGAAGGTGCCGATCGCCTGTTTGGTGAGCCTGCCCTGAACCTGGATGACCTGATGCAGACGGATGCCAACGGCCATGGCATTATCAATATTCTTGCCAGCGACAAGCTTTTTAATTCACCGCGCATCTATGCGACTTTGCTGTTGTGGCTGCTGTCGGAACTGTTCGAAAAACTGCCGGAGGCGGGCGACCTGGATAAACCCAAGCTGGTATTCTTCTTCGATGAAGCGCACTTGTTATTTAATGATGCGCCGGCCGCTTTGCTGGAAAAAATCGAGCAGGTGGTACGTTTGATCCGTTCTAAGGGCGTAGGCGTATATTTTGTAAGCCAGAATCCGCTGGATATTCCTGATGTCGTGTTGGGGCAGTTGGGTAACCGGGTTCAGCATGCCCTGCGCGCTTTTACGCCGCGTGACCAGAAAGCGGTCAAATCTGCCGCTACAACCTTCAGGGCTAACGCCGGCCTCGATGTTGCAACGGTCATCACCGAGCTTGGTGTGGGGGAAGCCCTGGTTTCATTCCTGGATGAGAAGGGAATTCCCACCCCGGTCGAACGCAGCTTTATCTGCCCGCCAGGTGGCCGCATTGGCCCGGCAACCGATGCCGAACGCAGCCAGGTCATCAGGTCTTCAAACGTATTCAGTTTTTACGAGAAAACCGAAGACCGTGAATCTGCCTACGAAATCCTGAAAGGCCGCGCAGCGGCATCTCCGGCAGAAGAAAGCCCGGATGAAGGGTTTGACTGGGGTGGTCTGTTCGGTGGCGGCAGCGATAAGAAAAAAACCGCCGGCAGGCGTTCTGACGGAGTGCTGGAGGCTGCTGCAAAAAGTGTTGCGCGTACAGTCGGTTCTGAGTTGGGGCGCCAGATAGTGCGTGGCGTGCTAGGCAGCATTTTAGGTGGGCGTAAGTAGTTGCAAGTCATATTACAGACCGGGTTTGCCGAGCAAACCATCAATAAATCACGTTTTATCGCAATGGCTGTGCAGTGTACGACTGAACGTGAGGTCGGCGCTGCCTTGCGTGCATTTGCAACGCAGCATCAGAATGCACACCATCTGGCTTATGCATTCCGTATTAAAACGGAGCAGGGTATCGTGCAGCGGTTTTCTGATGCCGGGGAGCCGTCGGGCACAGCGGGGATGCCGGTGCTGAAGCTGATCGAAGGGCGTGACCTGATCAACACCTGTGTTGCGGTAATCCGCTATTACGGCGGGATTAACCTGGGTACAGGCGGGCTGGCGCGTGCCTACGGCGGTACGGCAAAATCAGCAATCGATGCTGCCGTAACCGGAGACTTTGTGGAAATGCAAACGGTTGCGCTCACAATTCAATATAATCAGATGGACGCACTGACCAGGGCGTTAAGCAAGTGTAATGGCAGCATCCTGAGAAAAGCATTTAATGAGCAGGTGGATCTGGAACTCACTTTACCAAAACATGAGGTTGTGAATTTTTTAAACAGGTTTAATTGAATAACAGGCCCCTGATACTGTTACATGGAAAGCATCGATAATTTATGATTAAAAGCGTACATGAGCCAGCCACTATCCATGAAATATCAGCGTGGATCCTGGCTGCCTTCACCTTGTTTTTTGTTGTTAAATTAAGCCTGCTGCCGGCGCTCATTTCCGGCCTGCTGGTGTTTCAGCTGGTGCATATCATTACGCCTTATATTGCCCGCCGCTTCCCCAGCAAACGGCCAGGTAATTATTCAAAAATATGGGCTGTGGGCATTCTGGTGGCTATCATCGTGAGTTTGCTTGCTGTAGCCGGAGCCAGCCTCGTTGCTTTCTTGCGCTCTGATGCCGGGAGCGTTACGGTGCTGCTGGCGAAAATGGCGCAAATCCTGGAAGATTCACGCAAAATCCTGCCAGGCTGGGTGCTGGAGCATTTGCCGGCGGATGCGATCGCTTTCAAGGAGCTGGTGACAACCTGGCTGCGCCTGCATGCAGACCAGCTGCAGGTGGTAGGCAAAGAAGCCGGTCGCGTTACGGTACACATCATCATCGGCATGATCATCGGCGGCATCGTCGCACTTCGCGAAGCGGTCACAATCGATCACTACAAGCCATTCGCCCGTGCACTTGCAGGACGGGCGCATTTGTTCAGCGACGCATTCAGGCGTGTCGTTTTTGCACAGATACGCATTTCCGCAGTGAACACCTTTTTTACTGCGGTTTACCTTGCAGCAGTATTGCCTATGGCTGGGATTCACCTGCCGCTCATTAAAACCATGATCGCCATCACTTTCATTGTCGGGCTGATCCCGGTAATCGGCAACCTGATTTCCAATACCGTGATTGTTGTTGTGAGCTTAAGCCAGTCCCTGGGCGTTGCTATCGGTTCCTTGCTATATCTTATTGTGATCCATAAGTTTGAATACTTTCTGAATGCGCGCATCGTCGGTACCCAGATACGCGCTAATGCATGGGAACTGCTAATCGCAATGCTGTGCATGGAGGCTGCCTTCGGCCTCGTGGGCGTGGTCGCCGCACCTATCTACTATGCATATGTCAAGGCTGAACTGCGTGCGCGCGATTTAATCTGATCGATACCTTGAAAGCCTGAAATGATTGCTGCCTTTGCATTGAATGCGGCTATTGTCGCTGTTGCGGTACTGATTCATTTTGAAGCATTGAACATGCTGTCCATCCTGACGCCGAAAATTCCCGTCAGGCACCGTCTGCGTGTGTTGATCGGGGTTTTTGGCGCATTGATAGCACATGTGGTTGAAATATTCCTGTTTGCTTCCGGTTACTACTTCATGGCAAACCATACCGGGTTTGGCACGCTGGTTGGCCGGATCGACAACAGCCTGATGGATTGCATGTATTTTTCATTTGTCAATTTCACGACCCTTGGCTTGGGTGACATTATCGCAACCGGCGATATCAGGTTCCTGACCGGGCTGGAGGCGTTAACCGGTCTGGTGCTGATTACGTGGACAGCATCTTTTGTGTTTGTCGAGATGGAAAAGCAATGGAAATACAGGTAGCGTTTCCATTGCTTGGCTTCAATGCGGGAACCGGCATTTGAAAACAGGCGGCATTGCCTACAGTAACGCCTGGCTGTGCTCTCCCTGCTCGTAGACGATATGCGCCCGCCCCACCAGCAATGGATCCAAGGCGCCGATTGCCGCAATGTCTTTTTTGGAATAGGGCAGTTTATGCAAGACGTAGCGCATGGCATTCAGGCGCGCACGTTTTTTGCAGTCTGACTTGATCACGGTCCATGGTGAATCTGCGGTGTCCGTGTGAAAGAACATGGCTTCTTTTGCTTTTGTGTAATCGTTCCATTTGTTTAAAGAAGCCAGGTCTATCGGGCTGAGTTTCCATTGCTTCAGTGGGTGCAGCTGCCGTTCCTTGAATCTTCTGCGCTGTTCTTTCTGGCTGACCGAGAACCAGAACTTGATCAGGTGAATGCCGCTGCGGCTGAGGTTGCGCTCGAATTCCGGAGCCTGACGCATGAATTCGATATATTCTTCGTTATTGCAGAAACCCATGACACGCTCAACACCGGCGCGGTTGTACCAGGAGCGGTCAAACAGCACGATTTCACCCGCAGTCGGTAGTTGCGTCACATAGCGCTGGAAATACCATTGGCCGCGTTCTACCTCGCTTGGTTTTTCCAGCGCAACGACACGCGCACCCCGTGGGTTCAGGTGTTCCATGAACCTTTTGATGGTGCCGCCTTTGCCGGCTGCATCGCGGCCTTCAAAGATAATGACAACACGCTGGCCGGTTTCTTTGACCCAAGCCTGTAATTTGAGCAGTTCTACCTGTAGATGGTATTTCTGCTGTTCGTAAGATTTCCTGGAAAGCAGGTTTCTGTAAGGGTATGCACCCTCCCGCCAGTCTTTGGCAAGCGCGTTGTCAGCCTGCTCACGAGACTTCTGGGTTTTGGTGCTTTTCATGCTGTCGAGCGCCTTGCCAAGCGCCAGGGCATCATCCGGCGAAGTGCCTTCCATGATGGTTTTAATGGCTTCCGGTATGCAGGATTCATCATTTGCGCCGGATATGCGGTTCATGATGTCCTGCACGGCAGTGGATTTTGATTCGCGTGCTGCCGTTACATTTTCGCTGACTGCAAATGTTTCAAAGCCATGCAGGTTTGGTTCCGGCGCCACGTCACCCGCTGTTGCCTGGCGGGTTTTTGCCGCCCGGTATGCCGATGCCGCCGGTGATTTGTAACCGGGTTTTCCGGTATTTGACGATCTTTGTTTTTCTGTCATGATCAACCTTCAGGATAGACGTTACAGCTTAATTCTTCGCCTTAAAAATCGAGATGTCAAATACCCTGGTCAAGTAAACTTCACTTCATTACCGAGGCTTAAAGCGAGGCTTAGTTTTTGAGCTGATAAAACCTGTTTTCCAGTGTTTTCCCGTTCTTGACGTTATCCAGTTTATTGCCGATGGCATCCCCCAATGCCACCAGTCTTTCATCCGGGTGAGGGTGGGTTTTGAACAACAGGGCAACGCTGCCGTCGTTTTTATTGGTCTGGCCGATGGCCTGCAATACTTCCGTTAAGCCATAAGGCTCGTAGCCGGCACGCGTGGCGTAGCTTAAGCCTAATCTGTCCGCTTCGTATTCAGCTGATTTGTCGAGACTGCGTGCGCTGATCTCGGCACCGGTGCCGATCGCCTTGCTGGCCAGTTTGTTATCCTTCGCGTATTTGTCGCTTAAAAAGCCTGCGCCGATGTTCAGTAATTGTTGTTTCTGCAATACCTTGAGCTGGTGTTTCTTAACGACGTGCCCGATCTCATGGCCTAATACGCCAGCCAGCTGTGCTTCATTACTGAGTTTACGATACAGGCCCTTGGTCAGCATGATATAGCCGCCCGGTGCCGCGAAAGCGTTGAGGTCTTCGCTCTCGATCACGCCAAAGCGCCATGGCAGGTCAGGACGCTCAGACTGTGATGCTACCCAGCGGCCGACAGAGTTAACGTATTTTTGCAGGGCAGCATCTTTCACCAGGGGGGCAGCACCCAGCAGGTTGCCGGCAATTTCACGCCCCAGTGCGATTTCCTCTTCCTTGCTGGGGTTTTTCCAGTTAAATTCAGGCTGGCTGCTGGTGCTTGTTGTGGATGACTGCGTTTGGGTTTGCTGCGTCTGGCTGGCATCGGCAGCCGGCGTTTCAGGGCTTTTCCCCAGCTCTTTTTCTGCGGCTTCTTTCAGTACGCCTTTGAGGTCAAATGCAAAGCTTTGTGTGCCTGACAAGCCTAAAACGCCTGCCAGCAGTGCTGAGACCAGCAGGCTGTGGCCTGCCTTGATTTTTGAGTGTTTGCGCATAGGGCTGTGAGCCGGGTTTGTGTTTTTTATCAATACGTTCATTTCGTGTCACCTTTCGCGGCTTTCAAGTTGGCAAATGCAATGGGTTTGAGTTTACCGGCATCGGCAAAGTTGCGGCCATCGTCAGCACTGAGTGTGTAGCTCTCCATGGTTTTTATCTCGGACTCATTGAATTTTGCAGCTTTGAGTTCCTGTTCGCTCAGGCCGCGAACCCCAGTGGTGGATACGACCTGGCCGGTGCCCGCACGGCCGCTGGCGGCAGCAAGGACGCCAGCTGTCTGATTGCCTGCGGATGATGCGCCCCGTTTTACCGACAGCAAGCGTACCCAGCCTGTGCTCTTCTTAGTTTTCACCTGCAGCCAGGCGCCTTGTTTGCCGAGTATTTCCAGGCTTTCGCCCCGCGTGAAACTGCCGGCTGATTTGGCATCGGCATAAGGTTCTTTGCGTATGGTGTCATTCTTTAATGCCGTGCCGGTTTCGGCCGCCAGTACAGCCGATCCATAAAATACGGGCAGCAGGCATGTGGCCATGAACATGGTTTTGAATTTTGATTTCATTATTGTTCTCTCTCCAGGATATCTAATTTAACAATCGCTTGTGCAAACAAGCCGCGCCACTGGCTTGCCATCGGTTTTTCGGTATTCAGTGCGCCGGTATGTATTGCATAACGCACCGCAACATCATCCGGCATACCGGAGTGCTGCAATAAGTGCTGCAATTGCGAGCCTAGCTGCGAGGCGTCCTGCTGAACCCCGGCAGCCTCATCGCTGCTGTCATGCGCGTAAGCCCAGCTTACGACGATCATATCGCTGAACAAGCCCCAGATGCCGCTTTGGGTCCCTTTCAGGAACTCTACAGTCGCAGGTCGATGCAGTTGCTGCTCGACAGCATGCCTCAGCTTTTTGAGCATGCTGTCTGTAAATGGAAACCGGCTTTCAATGACGATCGGCATCAGCAGTACATTGGCTCCTTTTTTGCCGGATTCGACATCGCTGGCCAGCATGCGCTGCATGGCACGGTCGTTGGCTAGCGCATATATTTTGGCCACACTGAAGTACATGACGGCCCAAGTGATGGGGCCGGTAAAGTCCAGGTAAGTGTTGGTCAGGTTGATTGCAGTATATGAAAGCGCCAGCAGGGTGATCTGGCTGCTGCTGAATACGGTGGTCAGCCTGTCGCGATCCATGTTGCGGAAAAATGCCAGGGCAGTCAGCCATATCAGCATCAGGCTCATCAGCACATAGGGAATCTTGCCGCGCCATACTTTCAGGTCATCGTTGTGCCTGACATTGTCAATGGCCGTTGCCAGGATTTCCACGCCGGGGTGTGCCTTGGCCATGGCTGTGGCTTTGAGGTCGAATAAGGAGGGCGCCGTAGAACCGATGATCACGATCTTGTTTTTGAACTCATCTGCCGGGCGTTTTTTAACTTTACTCGCCATATCAGCGTATACGTCGCTGAAGGTAACGTACTGGTAGGTGAAGGGTTTGCCGCGCCAGTTGATGAGAATGTTCTGTGCCGGAGATGAAGGGATCACCGGTGCGAAATTGCCTACGGCCAATGGCAATGATGGCAGTATCCAGCCATTTTCGTCGTGCCAGAGTCGATACTCGCGCACGATGCCGTCCTTATCCGGATAGATGTTGTGGGTGCCCAGGTGTTTTGTGTTCAGCGCGGCCTCAAAATGCGGCAGGACAATCGCGATGGGTTGTTTCTGTTTTTCTGCGGTGCCGTCCTGTGGCTGCACATATTGAATGCCGGGAATCATATCGGGCGTGATGCTGCTCAGGTGGTCGCTTTCCTGTGCCAGCCGCAGCATGGGGAAGAATGTGTTTTTAGTGCCTGCAATGACCTCGTTGAAGTAGGCATCGCTGTCCGGGTTATAAACATCGGCGTCGCTGAACAGTATGTCAAATACCACCGCTTTCGGCTGCTGAGCCTCGATGTTTTCCAGAAACTCACCCAGCACCTGCCTTGGCCATGGCCAGCGGCCGTATTCGCCAGCCATCGCACTCAGCGAGGCTTCGTTGATATCGACAATCACAATGTCAGGGTCAGGCTTGGGCACCATGATGCGGTTTTTCACCATCAGGTCAAATGCCTTGTCGCGCATGTTTTCACCGATATGCAGCAGGCTGGCGTCAACCAGTACGAATACCGTCAGCAGCGCGCTTAGGTAAAGATAGAAGTTGTTATGCAGCTTGCGTGTGATGTCGGCAAGCCATTGGTTGATGAATAGGATTAATCTGTTCACGGTATGCCTGTGTGTAGGGTTGTTAACTGCAAGTTTGGCATAAAGTGCAGTGTTTTAGGAATAGTCCTTAAGGAAAACTTGCATAATTGCCGGATCTTGCTGCGTTATTTCGGTAGCTGCCTTGCCTGGCTTAGAAACTTGAATGACTCGAGGTGCCCATCAGGTATAATTGGCAGCTATGATACAAACACTGATTCTAATTGTCGCAATTGCGATTCTCGTCCTGCTGCTATGGAAAATCTGGCGTGATCACCAGCTTGACAGCAATATCGCCATCCTTCAGCAACTAGAAGAAAAACACCGTGCCATGCTGCTGGATTTTAACGATGGCCTGAACAAGCTCGGTGATCGTTTAAGCGCGGCATCCAGCGAGATGAGCGAACGCCTGCGCCATAGCGTGGCAACGGAATTGCAGGCCACGCGCGATGCCATGCAGGCCTTGCAGCTGGCGCAGAGCAACAGCCTGTCATTAACCCGTGAAGCCGTGCTGGAGAAGCTGCATACCACGCTGGCGGAACAGGGCAAGGCAGAACAGGAACTGATCCAGACCACGATGCGCAATGCGACCATGCAGCTCACGGCAAGCATCGAGGCTTTGACCAAATCGGTAGACGGCCGCCTGGAGCAGATCGGCGGCAAAGTTTCTGAACGGCTGGACGAAGGTTTCAAGAAAACCAACCAGACCTTCATGGATGTGATGGCGCGGCTGGCAACTATTGATGAAGCGCAGAAGAAAATCGACGGCCTGACTACAAATGTTGTCAGCCTGCAGGAGCTGCTGGGCGATAAGCGCTCGCGCGGCGCATTCGGCGAGGTGCAGCTGGAAGGGCTGGTGCGTAATGTGCTGCCGGCCAATTCTTTTGCGATGCAGCATACCTTTGAAAACGGCACGCGTGCTGACTGCGCCTTGTTCCTGCCTGAGCCTACCGGTACGGTTGCAGTGGATAGCAAGTTCCCGCTTGAAAACTATCACCGCATGTTCGATAAGCACTTAAGCGATGCGGAAAGGCTGCTGGCCGAAAAGCAGTTCAAGCAGGACGTTAAGAAGCATGTGGATGATATTGCAGGCAAGTACATTATTTCCAACGTGACCTCAGACGGAGCGGTCATGTTTATCCCGGCCGAGGCGGTGTTTGCAGAGCTGCATGCACACCATGCCGATGTGATCGAGTACGCGATGAACAAGCGAGTGTGGGTCGTATCCCCCACCACCCTGATGGCGGTGCTGAACACTGCGCGTGCGGTGCTCAAGGATGTTGAAACACGCAAGCAGGTGCATGTGATTAAAGAGGCGCTCGGCAAGCTCAGTAAAGATTTTGGCCGCTTTGATGTGCGCATGAAAAAACTGGCGGATAATATTCGCCAGGCGCATGAAAACGCGCAGGATGTCCATATTTCCAGCCAGAAGATCACGCAGCGTTTTGCGCAGATCGAGCGGGTGGAGCTGGCTAACCAGCCAGCCGATGTGCTGGATATTGTTGATGATAAAGAAGTTTAACTATTGGCTTTAACTGTATGAAAATTAAATTATTTTATTTTGCAAGGTTAAAAGAATCGCTCAAGTATTCAACAGAGGACCTTGAGCTTTCCGAGGCAGACGGCCCGTGGACGATCTTGAAACTCAAGGCTTTGCTGTCCAAGCGCGGTGATGTCTGGGGGCAGATGCTGATGGGTAAGCTGAAAGTGCGTGCCGCTATCAACCATGCGCTCGTGCATGACAATGCCGCCATTGCCGATGGTGATGAGGTGGCGTTTTTTCCGCCGGTGACCGGCGGTTGATTCATTGCCAGGACTGATATGACTGTTCGTGTACAGACAGAAGATTTTGATGCTGGTTTTGAAATCAACCAGCTGCGCAGGGCACGCAGGGATGTCGGTGCCGTGGTCAGTTTTATCGGCCAGGTGCGCGATATCAACGAAGGGGACGAGGTTTCGCAGCTGACGCTGGAACATTATCCGGGCATGACTGAAAAGTCTCTGGAGGCGATCATTGCCCAGGCCAGAACGCGCTGGAACATTATGGATGTGCTGATTATCCATCGTGTCGGCACATTGCAGCCATGCGACCAGATCGTGCTGGTGGCCGTGAGCGGCGGGCATCGCGGTGAAGCTTTTGCCGCCTGTGCATTCGTGATGGATTACCTGAAAACCGAAGCGCCATTCTGGAAGAAAGAAGTGACGCAATCAGGTGAGCGCTGGGTGGAAGCTAAAACTTCGGATGATGAGGCCAGGGAGCGCTGGGATAAGGCTCCGGAATGAAACACCAAAACAAGACACTGGACTCAATGCCAGGTACAGGAAAAATGATTAATTTATGCATCATGTTGATGACGTGATGCGAATATTGGAAATATGCAGAATACACTTACACCTCAGCAGCTGACATTGAATATCGACGCCGGGCAATTTAACTTTGCCGATACGTCGGAACTGATTGTCGACGGTCAGAACAGCCCGCAATACCAGGCTTGGGTAAC
This sequence comes from Methylotenera sp. G11, assembly GCF_000799735.1. Lineage (NCBI taxonomy): Bacteria > Pseudomonadati > Pseudomonadota > Betaproteobacteria > Nitrosomonadales > Methylophilaceae > Methylotenera > Methylotenera sp. G11. The sequence continues at coordinate 400,157 of NZ_JUHH01000001.1, forward strand.
GCAGGCGGAAGCTAAAAAAGCGGCGGAGTTCGGGTTAAGCATCCGGCATCCGGGCTTTAACCTGCTGGCATTGGGCGAACCAGGCTCCGGCCGTACGACATTGATGCTGAATATGATGCATGAGGCTGCTGCAAGATCGCCGGTGGTCAGCGACCTGGTTGCCTTATACCAGTTTGATGCCAACGGCAAGCCGATGTTCCTGAAACTGCCTGCCGGTGCCGGTACCCAGTTAAAACAGGCCATGGATAATTTTGTGCGCGTTTTTGCCAAAGACCTGCCGGCTTTGCTAGAAGCCAAGACACAGCAGAACTCCATAGCGCCGTTGCAGATATTTCTTGAGGGCCAGCTGGCCACAGTCAAGGCCAGCCTCACTTTGATCGGCGCTGACAAAATCCCTGCGCATTACTTCACGGCTTTGCAGCAGGATATCCTGGATACGCTAGACGCATGGCAGCCCAGCCCGGGTGCTGAGGGTGAATCGAACATCGAAGCACTCATGAATGAGAGTTTCTTTGGCCGCTACCGCGCCAATCTGCTCGTGGAGCATCATGCAGGGCAGCATGCGCCCGTCCTGTATGACAACGATCCCAGCCTGCAATCTTTGTTCGGCGGCATAGAAAGCGCCAGCGAGGCGAGCAATATTCCCGATTTCATGCGTTTGCGTGCCGGCAACCTGCTGCGTGCCGATGCCGGCACTTTGCTGCTGCACCTGCGTGATATTCTGGCCGATGAACAGAATGGCGCGCATATCCTTGAGAAACTGCATCGCTTTTTACGTAACGGCACGTTGCAGATCGAAGATTTAACAAGCAGCAGCAGCCAGGGCAGCAGCCTGATCAATGCACAGGCGGCAATCCCGGTTTCCGTGAAGATCGTACTAATCGCAACGCGTGAGGATTATTACGAACTGCTCGGCATTACACCGGATTTCTTCGATTACTTTCCGATCAAGATCGAATTTGCCGACCAGGTGAAAGCCAATGCGGAACATTATGCCGCATACGCATCTTTTGTTGCATACAAGTGCCAGCAGCATCACTGCCGACATTTTACGGCAGAGGCATTGGCTGGCCTGCTGCAGGCCATGCACAGGCTGATTGAAGACCAGACCCGGCTCAGCACCAAATTCGGGGTGCTAGAAAAACTGCTGCTTGAAAGCTCGGTTGCAGCAGAGCTGCGTGGCGCAGCCCTGGTAGGCATCGAGGATGTGAAATCAGCGATACAGCGTAAATATGCCCGCCACAGCTATATTGAGTCGCACATGCGTGATTCAATCGTCGATAAAGAATTGATTATCAGCGTGTATGGTGAATCTGTCGGGCAGATCAACGGCCTGACGCATATCGACCTTTCGGAGGCGAGCTTTGGCTCGCCGGTGCGGATTTCGGCCAACTGTTATGCAGGCAGCCGCGGTGTGCTGACCATTGACCGCGAAGTCAGGATGAGCGGCCCAACGCATGATAAAGGCGTGATGATTCTGCAAAGCTGGCTGCATAGCAATTTTGCACATCTGAATCCTTTGAACCTGACGGCTTCACTGGTGTTCGAGCAGGAATACAGCGGCGTGGATGGCGACTCGGCTTCATGTGCCGAACTTTTTGCATTGCTGTCTTCATTGGCGCAGTTGCCGATAAAGCAGGGCATTGCGGTTACCGGCGCCCTGAACCAGCACGGTGAAGTGCTGCCGATCGGCGGTTTGAATGAAAAGATCGAAGGTTACTTCAGGGTCTGCAAGGAGATCGGCCTGGATGGCAAGCAAGGGGTGCTGATCCCTGAGCGCAATATGCGGCACCTGATGCTGAGCGACGAGGTCATCCAGGCTGTGAGTGACGGCCGGTTCCATATTGCGACCATGAATAACGTGGCCGACGGTATACAGCATGTCACGGGACGCAGCCTGCAGGAATTGAATAGCCTGGCTGAACAAGCGCTGCGGGGGTTTAAGCAGACGCTTGAAGCGAACTTGCCTAAACTGGACCGTTGATTGCCAGCCGGATAACACATTTATTTTATTCACCCAACTATTCAGACCATGATGGCAAATGAAGATGATATTAAATGCAGGCTTGATAAATGGCTGTGGGCTGCGCGATTCTTTAAAACACGCAGCCTTGCAACGACAGCCATAGAAACCGGTAAGGTGCATGTCGATGGCGACCGGGTAAAACCCGCTAAAGAGGTGAAAATTGGGCAGATTGTACATATCCGTAACCGCGACTTTGAGATCGAGGTTGATGTACAGGCTTTGTCGAATGTACGTAAAGGCGCGCCTGAAGCGGCCTTGCTGTACCAGGAAACACAGGCCAGTATCGCTAAGCGTGAACATGCGAAACTTACCGGCGAGCACGAATTTGCACAGCGTGACCGCGGTGCAGGGCGGCCTACCAAACGCCAGTTAAGAGACATTAAAAAATTTACAGGCAACAGCTACGGTTAGCCGTATTGAATCCGGCATTGTTTAATTAATGAGCTAAAGTAAGAGTTACAGTAGTAATCAACCAAACTAATGATTACAAGAGTTATCCACTTAGTTGCATGTCTTTAAAAATCAATTCTAAAAAACGTGAAAAATAATTTAAAAAAAATATTATTAATTTTAAGCCAAGAGGAGCGAAAACGCGCGGCCATATTACTTCTACTTATGATATTTGTAGCCTTTATGGAGGTTGTTGGGGTGGCTTCAGTCGTGCCTTTTCTAGCTGTGTTGGGAAACCCTCAAGTTATTGAAACAAACACATACCTTGCAATAGTTTATAAGTTGTTAGGTTTTTCTGATCAATATTCTTTTTTGTTGGCGCTAGGGGTAATGACATTAGGTTTAATGATTTTAACCGCGGTCGTAAGAGTTGGTTTTCAATACGGACTAGCTCGATTCTCTTCAATGAGAATTCATAGTATTGCGAATCGTCTTTTGGAAAGCTATTTGAGCCAACCTTATAGTTATTTTCTTGAAAATAATTCTAGCAACATGTCTAAGACTATACTTTCAGAGGTTGATGAGGTGGTTAAGCAAACCTTTGCACCAATGATGAGTTTCATATCTTATTCTTTAGTTTCGTTAGCTATTTTTTTTCTTCTTGTCGTTGTTGACTCCAAATTAGCTATTATTCTTTCGCTTGTTTTTGGTGGATTTTATGGCCTTATGCACTTGATTTTTAGACGTTTTTTGAAAAAAATTGGTAATGAGCGTAAGAAGGAAAATGCTAAGCGTTTTCAAATTGCGGCTGAAATATTTGGAGGAATTAAAGATTTAAAAGTCTTGGGTAGAGAAAATGCTTATTTGTCAGCCTTCAGGAAGCCTTCGCTTTTGTATGCCAAGCATCAGTCTACAGCCATAATTCTTTCTCAATTACCCAGATATTTTATTGAAGTATTTGTATTTGCAGCAATCCTTGGAATCGCCTTAATCTCTTTGAATAAAGATGATACAAATCTCGGGCAACTTTTACCCGTGCTTGGTTTGTACGCTATGGCAAGCATGAGGTTGAAGCCTGCAATGGACCGTATATATGAGTCTTTAAGTAAAATGAGTTTCGGGGCTGCAGCGCTTGACCATATATTAAATGATTTAAGTTGCAATAAGAAAAGGATTAAGCAGTTTGAATCCGAGAGTCATAAAATATCTTTAAAAAAAGAGATTCAGTTAAGTGGTATTTATTTTAAGTACTCTGGTGCTCATAACGACTCTTTAAAAGATATAAATCTTACCATCCGAGCAAAAAGCTCATTAGGTGTTATTGGAGCTACTGGAGCCGGGAAAAGTACTCTGATTGATTTAATACTTGGTCTTCACGTACCTGATAAAGGAAAGATTTTTATAGATGGTGAGCCATTAACAGAGAAAAACACGCGCTCATGGCAAAACTCTATTGGATACGTCCCACAACATATTTTTCTAGCCGATGATAGTATTTTGTCGAATATTGCTTTTGGAGTTTCCAAGGACAGCATAGATTTCAAAGCATCAGAGCTGGCGGCACAATTGGCGATGTTGGATGAATTTATATTATCTTTACCAAAAGGATATGAAACGCATATAGGCGAGAGAGGCGTGCGCTTGTCTGGTGGGCAGCGACAGAGAATTGGCATAGCTCGAGCGCTATATCACAACCCTGATCTTTTGATTTTTGATGAAGCCACCAGCGCGCTAGACAATGAAACTGAAGCTGAAGTGATGAAGGCAATAAATAGTATCAGTGGAAAGAAAACCATCATCATGATTGCGCATAGACTGAGTACATTAGATAAGTGTGATCAGGTGATCAGACTGGATTCTGGGTTGGCAACAATAGAAAAGCGTAAAAGTATATAAATGAAAAAAAATCAAAAAGGTGTTATTTATGTAGTGACATCGCAACAGACCAATGTTTATATTACCGCTGCAATACAATCTGCAAAAAGTTTTGTTGAGCATTGTCCAGGTATCCCGATACATATTTTTACAGACACGGGAGGGCTTGATTTCATTTCTGGTATGCAAGGCTCCCCATTTAGCTCATTTGAGCTGATAGAGAATCCTCATTATCGGTCAAAGGTAGACTATATGTCTAAAACGCCCTTTGAATATACGCTGTATCTTGATTCAGATACCATGATTGTTGATGATGTTTCAGAGATGTTTGGTCTTTTAGATCGATTTGATATTGCTATTGCACATGCACATAAAAGGAACTTTTATTTAACTTCTGAGCAATGGAGGGAAAGCATTCCGCCAAGTTTTCCTCAGTTCAATAGCGGAGTGATACTCTATAAAAAGTCTCCGCAGGTTAGTTCATTTCTAGGTAGCTGGAGAGATAGTTTTCATACTGCCAAGATCAAAAAAGATCAGGTAACGCTTCGTGAGTTAATATGGTTAAGTGATTTGCGGATAGCGACTTTACCTCCTGAATACAATATTAGATATCAAAAATATATAAGAATTTGGAGCCCTGTCGAGGCTAACCCTAAGATATTACATATGGCTAAATTCCATAAAACTAAATTGCAGTCATTATTAGAATTGAAAGATAGACTGCTTTCTAAACTTCTCAAATTAAAGTAATACTTACAGATGAACAAAGTCACTCCTAAAGTTTTCATTATTGGCTTTCATAAAACCGGAACTTCTTCAATTTCTGTAGCGTTGGAGTATTTGGGTTATAACGTGATTCATGGTGATTCTACATCTGCTTTTCATGGTGGAACCGAAGGTGTGGCTTTACTGGAAAAGTACATCAAACGCGGTAATTATCAGTTACCAACGCTCGATTTATATGATGCCTTTGCTGATAATCCATATTTTTCTATATGGGAAGAGTTGATCAAACAATATCCGGACGCTAAGTATATTCTCAGTATAAGAGATGAGGATAAATGGATAGATAGTTGTGTCCGATATTATGCTGGCAGAAGAGTGAGACCAATGCGTGAGTGGATGTTCGGTCAGCATGCTGACCCTTCCGCAAATGAAGAATCTAGGCAGCAATGGTTAAAAAAGTACCGAAATCATAATCAAAAGATTATGGATTATTTTAAATCCATCAATAAGGATTTACTTGTAATAGACATTTCAAAAGGGGATGGTTGGACAGAGCTTTGTGCCTTTCTTGGTCAAAAAATACCTCAAAAAGATTTCCCTCATATTAATAAAAGTATAGATGGAGGTATACGTAACGCAATAACTAAATTTAAACAGGAACTTAAAGCCTTTTGTATTAAAGGGGTTACTTTAAGGATATATAAAAAGTTATTTCAGATTTATTGTAATTATCATCCGGTATATAGTGCGGTTGATTCTCGTGTTCCTAAAATCTGGGTGGCAAGTCGCAGCTCATTTCAAAAGACTGGTAAGTATTGTTATTTTCGCATTCCAAAATGTGCCAACTCAACAATTAGTAAGACATTAGCTCATTATGACCCCTCGATTGTTTATGATGACAATAATGATATAGATGGCAAGGTTGCAAAAAGTAAGTTTGCTAATATTGGCGCAACTCATGTATTGAGCAAAACTAGCCTAAGAAAAAAATACTCCTTATTTACATTTGTACGCAACCCATATACCAGAGTTCTCTCGGCCTATCTGGATAAAATAGACGGTTTTAAGAAAGCGTTCTTTGAAACCAGGAGTTCGGTCAGGCAGTTTTCTGAATCCGGTAACGTCACTTTTGAGGCTTTTGTGACTTATCTGGAAAATGGCGGATTGTTTCATGACCCACATTGGGCACCTCAAACATATCTTTTGCCCTTGGCACCTTCAGAGATTCCATTTATTGGGAAAGTTGAGAATATTGATAAGGATCTCTCAGCACTGGTTAATCATCTTTTTGGAGAGGGTGCATATAAAGATCCAAAAAACAGGGAAGACAGTCGAAAAAAATCCAGTGAAATTGCGTCAGACTATTACACGGACGATTTAAAAAATCGTGTTTACAAGTTATATAAAGTTGACTTTGACGCATTTTCTTATCCACAAGACACACCATTTTAGTGATTTAAAATTTTGCTTTATGACCAGAGTCTGATGCCTGATTCATTACAACAAGATATTCAGCCGGTATTTATCGGCGGGTGTGACCGGAGCGGAACAACCTTTTTAGCGTCAATGATTGGCAACACTGACTGTGCAATCACCACGCCTGAGTCTCAATTCAAAGTTGATTTCTTAAGTTGCAATGGGAAAAACTTTCACTCGCCATCGATATGGCGACTTAAGTTGTGGGGGCTATCTAAGAAGCGTTTGGAAGAGATATTTAAGTGTTCGGTTAATGGAAAAGAGCTAGTGACAAGGTTGGTTTTCGAATATGCTCAAGTTTATAAAAATAATCAGCCGCAATATTGGATAGATCATACTCCCACGAATTTTCAGAATTACAAGGTGCTTAATCAGCATTACCCGAATGCAAAGTTTGTCCATATTATAAGAGATGGACGTGCTGTTGCCTCATCTGTAATGCCCTTGGCATGGGGTCCAACCAATTCGAATGATGCCGCCGTATGGTGGCTAACTAAAATTAGCTTTGGTTTGGCTGCCCAGCTGTCAGCACCTGAAAAAGTTATCACCGTTAAGTATGAAGATATTTTGCAAAATCCAGAAACTGAACTTAAAAAAGTTTGCGCTTTTATAGGGATGCCTTATAACAAAGATATGTTGCTGGGCAAAGGGTTTTCTGTACCTGGCTATACAAAAAAACAACATTCCTCCATTGGCCAGTTGCCAGATAATAGTAAAACAGATAATTGGAAAAGTAACTTAAGCAAGCGTGATATTGAGATTTTTGAATATCATTCCTTAGGTATGCTGGAAAGTCTGGGCTATGAAGTCATACATCACAGGCCTTTAGCCATTACTAGAAAAGAGCGGTTTTTCTTTTTTTTGAATTATATTTTCCTGCAATATCTAAAGCAGACTATTCGTCGAAAATTGCGAACTTACCGAGAATTAAAGTAAATAAATATGCTTACATAATGTTCCCGATATATTGCTGTAATAATGATTTTTATCAATTGTATCAATAGGAAATTATAGTTTGAATATGATTGTAAACACTCCGGAAACCATGGCTATCAGAGTCATGATGATAGTAGCTTTTTACCCTTACCCTATAATAGGCGGTCTCGAACATCAGGCGCATGAGTTGTCAAAAAAACTTATGAGCCTTGATGTCAATGTGCAGGTTGTGTCTGGTAAGTTTGATTCTTTAAGTCCTGATAATGAAACTGTTGATGGGGTGCCAGTTTGCAGAATAAGTTTGTCGGAAATTAGACTATTACGGTTTATTCAGACTCCAATATGGTTTTTCTGGGCTATGTACACTAGGCGGAATACATTTGACATCGTTCATGTACATCAACTTTCCTGGTTTGGGTTGTTTGCCATTCTGATCGGTAAGCTATTAGGAAAGCCGGTGATCACTAAATTACCAAATGTCGGGTTTAAAGGGATCCCAGGTCTTGTCAATAGCGGTTTTGGAAAGTTGAGATTATTGATTCTTAAACTTTCTGATTCAATTGTGGCTATGTCTGATGCTAGCGTGTCTGAGCTCGAATATGTGAACTTTTCATCAAATCGTATATTGAGAGTTGCTAATGGCATTTCTTTAAAAGAATGTTCATCGAAAAGCAAAAGTGAGCATGTTGCAAAGCAATGTAAGGTAGTTTTTGTAGGTAGATTGGTGCCACAAAAAGGTGTAAGTGATCTTTTTATCGCTTGGCAGAGGATAGAAAAAGTACATCAAAATGTATCTTTAGAAATATGGGGTGATGGGCCTCTTAGAGAAAATTTAGAACGACTATGTCAAAGTCTGGGAATAAAGGACTCTGTTAATTTTGCTGGGAATGTTGCTAATGTACGTGAGAAATTAGTAGCTATGGATATATTTGTTCTACCTTCTTATGTAGAAGGGAATTCAAATGCTATTTTAGAGGCAATGTCGGTTGGGTTACCAATTGTCGCTACAAGCGTTGGCGGTGCAGAAATGCAGGTTGGTGAACAAGGGAAGGAGTTTTTGTTTGAGCCAGGAGACACTGATGGTTTGTATAGAGCTTTAGACACCTTGATTACTAATAGTGACTTACGGGGAGAGGTAGGTGAAGCTATGAGGAAAAGAATAGCCGAAAATTTTGACATTAGCTCGGTGGCTCGTTGTTATATTAAAGGATATATTTATTTAATTTCTGATAAAAAAGATGAGATATACAGCGCATCTATAATTTGACTCTGCAATCATGCTGGATGTTTACCGAAACATTTTTACAGTTCATGGTTTAGGCTTATTTTTTCAGTTTTTTAAGATTGAATGTATACATCGAAAAATGTTATTTAACGTATGAATATGCAAGGCTGCGGATAGCGATTCTGGCTTTAGACCACCTGCTGAAATCCGGCATATCCAAAATCGAAGCCCAGGACGAGATTTAAAGGCGTTCCCAGCCTAATTGTTAATTTCGGTTAAGTCGGTTGTAACCGTGGCAAGTCAATGCTATAAGCACTGGTTTTGCTTTAATTATAATAAATATCTGGGGTAGCGTTGAAATTCTCTGTTGTCATTCCTTGCTTTCAAGCATCAAATACCATTGCCAGGGCATTGGACTCACTGGTGCAGCAGACTTACTCTAATTTTGAAGTGGTTCTGGTAGATGATGCATCGGCTGATTTTGATGGGGTCTTATCTGTGATTGAATCATTCAAGAGCCTGCTTGATATTCGCGTACTGCGAAACCAGGTAAACAAGAATGGTGCGTTTGCCCGCAATCGGGGCATCGAAGCTGCACAGGGTGATTTCGTCGCGTTTCTTGATGCGGATGACAGCTGGGTGAATAACAGGCTGGCATCGGCCAAAAAGCTTATTGAGGATCTGACCCACAGGAATTTTATCATCTATGGGCAGTTTGAATTGATACAGAAAGGCCATAACGGTGCATTGCTGCCGTTGCGTGCCATTAACAGGAACGAGCTTGTATCTGAATATGTATTCGCTGCCGGGCAGCCAATGCAGACGAGCACATTTATATGTCCGATTGAAGTCGCCAGAAACGTGCTGTTTGATGAGGACTATTCGCGCCACCAGGATACTGACTTCATGATGCGGGCCCAGAGTCACGGCGTGAAACTGGTTTTCCAGAATGACAAGTGCTCGAATTACTACATCAAGCCTTCGGATATCGTTGCCAGGATCAAAGAAGGCCGCATCAATCGATTGTTCTGCAAAACCTGGCTGCAAGAGAAGTTTGCGTTTTTCAATGCGAAATCTTATGCCGGCTACCGCTTAATCGTGTATTCAAGGGTTCTGTACCTGGAAGATCGTATTTTAAAGGCATTAACGGTAGCGTTCATGTCTGCGCCCAGAATAGGATTCAAGAATTTTATTGATTTAGTTAAAACCAAAGCGCATATTATCAAGGGCAGGCTGGCTTGGGTATGTTTACTGAATTCAAATCTGTATCTGTGTTTTTCTGAATTCGGCATAGACTCCGGCATGGCAGCAACAGCTTTATTCATTTAAATATTGCAAGCCTGCATTTGTGGCCGGCAGGCTGAAATAGGCTGAAATGATAGAACAATAATGTGCAGAAGAGTGTTTGTGTAAATTGACACCTAATTAAAGACACAGGGGGCCGGTTGATGTTGCATCCATTGGTAGTGGATTTGGACGGGTCTATCATCAGTACGGATATGCTGCATGAATCCGCATTGCGGGCTTTCCGGCATCACCCTTTAGATCTGTTCCGCATCCCGCTATGGCTGTTTAAAGGCAAAGCCGCACTCAAGCGCATACTGGCTTCCCGCGCTGCATTTGACCCGGAATCGCTCCCCTATAACCAGGAACTATTAACCTGGCTCAGGCAGCAGAAAGCCGATGGCCGGACGCTGGTGCTATGCACGGCCTCAGACCGTTCGATTGCCGATGCTGTCGCGGCCCATTTGGGTATTTTCGATGAGGTGATTGCCAGTGATGGTTCAGTCAATCTTGCAGGAAGATCCAAGGCTGAGTTGCTTGAACGGCGTTTTGGCCATTCAGGTTTTGATTATGTCGGCAATTCCTGCGCCGATTTAGCGGTTTGGGAGCGCGCCAATCGTGCAGTGGTCGTCAATGCCTCCGCCGACCTGACCAAAAGAGTGGAAACCGTTTGCAAAGTCCAGCAGGTTTTCTCCCGGGAGCTGTTAGGCCTGATGACATTTTTGAGCGTGCTGCGCGTTCATCAATGGCTGAAGAACCTGTTGCTTTTCGTTCCGGTCATTGCCGCCCATCAGATGATGGTTACCGATAAGCTGGCAACGCTGGTGTTTGCTTTTTTCTCTTTCAGCATCTGTGCATCTGCCGTTTATATCATTAACGATCTTTTTGATCTGGAGAGCGATCGCCAGCACCTCCACAAAAGAGCCAGACCATTTGCTTCCGGCCAGGTTCCGGTATGGATGGGGGTAGCCCTTGTTCCGCTGCTGCTGGCTGCCAGTCTGATCCTGGGGATGTATGCCGGCCATCATTTCATTGGCTGGCTGGCATTTTATTTTCTTGTGACGTGCGCCTATTCGTGGGGCATCAAGCGCCTGGTGCTGCTGGACTGCCTGGCGCTGGCCATGCTTTACACCTTGCGTATTATTGCCGGCGCCGCTGCCGCCGGGCTGGCGATGTCTTTCTGGCTGCTGGCTTTCTCGATATTCCTGTTTCTGTCATTGGCATTCGTCAAACGCTATGCCGAACTGGCCTTGCAGCGTCTCAGCGGTAAGGAACGTACTCACGGAAGAGGATACCTGACTTCCGATGCGCCTATGATCCAGGCACTGGGCATTCCCTCCGGCTATGCTTCGGTATTGGTGCTTGCGCTTTATATTAACAGCGATGCAGTTGTCAGGATTTACCGGGTTCCCGAATACATCTGGGGAGCGGTGCCGATCATGCTGTTCTGGGTAAGCTGGATGTGGATGCAGGCCCATCGTGGCAATATGCATGATGACCCGCTGGTATTTGCTGTGAAAGACAAAACCAGTTTGCTGTGCGGGCTTGCTTTCGCAATGGTCGTGTTGATTGGCACGGTTGGCTGGACATGGTAACAGTTTCGTCATGGGGGAGGCTTGAGCAGGCTGAGCATCATGTGCAAAGCCTGACGCACAGGGATGAAGTCGCAGATGTCATCAGGCAGTCCCGCCCCGGGCTTGCCCACGGCATGGGGCGCAGTTATGGGGATGAGTGCCTGAACCCCGGAGGCACGCTGTGGCTGACGGCAGGGTTGGATCGGTTTATCCGCTTTAATGAAGAAACCGGCTGCCTGTTGTGTGAATCCGGAGTCCTGCTGCGCGATATCCAGCGGTTGGCTGTCCCGCGAGGCTGGATTCTGCCGGTGACCCCGGGCACGCAGCTGGTGACGGTAGGCGGTGCCATTGCGAATGACGTTCATGGCAAGAACCATCATGCCTATGGCTCATTTGCAGACCATGTGCGGCACATGACCCTGCTGCGCACTGATGGCGATATGATCGAGTGCGGGCCATCACAGCATCCTGAGTGGTTTGCCGCCACTGTGGGCGGCCTGGGGCTTACCGGTTTTATCCTGACGGCGGAGATTCAATTGCGGCGCGTGTCTGGCCCATGGTTGCAGGCCGAGACGATACCGTATCGGAATCTGCATGAATTCTTTACGCTGGCGGATGCTTCCGAGGCGGATTGGGAGCATACGGTTTCCTGGGTGGATTGCATTTCATCCGGCGGGGGCAGGGGGCTGTTCATGCGCGCTAATTACAGTGGGCCTTCAGGGGCGGCAGCACCGGCCGCAGCAAACATCAGCATGCCTTGCGTGCCGCCGTTTTCATTGGTGAATCCATGGACGCTAAAGGTGTTTAATGCAGCGTACTTTAACGTCAGGAAACGCCTTGCCGGGCAGGAAGATTTGCATTATGAGCGTTTTTTCTACCCGCTTGATAATATAACGGGGTGGAACCGTATGTATGGGCCTAAAGGTTTTTACCAGTATCAATGCCTGGTGCCCAGGGCGGATGGCCAGCAGGCAATACAGGCGATGCTGCATGAAATTTCGCGTACTGGCGATGGATCGTTCCTGGCGGTTTTAAAAACATTCGGCAGCAGGGCATCTTTGGGCATGCTCGGTTTCCCACAGCCCGGGGTGACACTTGCGCTGGATTTTCCGAATCAAGGCGGCAGATCATTAACGCTGTTTGAACGCCTGGATGCCATTGTGAGAGAGGCCGGCGGCAGGGTTTACCTGGCAAAGGACGCGCGTATCTCGCGTGATTTTTTTGAAGCCAGTTATTCCAGGCTGGCTGAGTTTTTACCGTACCGGGACCCTGGCATTACATCTGCCATGTCACGGCGTTTAATGGGGAGTTGATGTGTCAAGAATCATGCAACGGATCGTGATCATCGGCGCCAGTTCTGCCATTGCTGAGAAGTGTGCGCGGCTCTGGCTCAGGCAGGCACCGGCAGACATGGTGCTGGTGGGGCGGAACATTCACAAAATAGAAGCGATTGCCGCTGATCTCAGGATCCGCAGCCCTGAATCCAGCATTACATGCCTGGAAACTGATTTTAATGATCCCCTGAAAATTCGGGCACTGGTTGATGGCATTGCAAGTGCCGCCAGGGTCGACATTGTGCTGATAGCGCATGGAGCATTACCGCAGCAGCAATGCTGCCAGCAGGATCTGGTCTTGTGCCGCGAAGCTTTGGATATCAATGCCATATCGCCGGTCCTGTTTGCAGAAGCATTTGCCGGGCGTATGGAGGAAGCCAATGCCGGTACCCTTGCAGTCATCAGTTCAGTTGCGGGTGACCGTGGCCGTAAATCGAATTATGTGTATGGTGCCGCAAAAGGCCTCGTTACGCGCTATGTACAAGGCTTGCAGCACCGACTGGCAGGCACCGGGGTGAAAGTGGTTCTCATCAAGCCAGGGCCAACCGATACGCCCATGACCGCGCAGCTCAAACAGCAAGGCAAGGCACTGGCGGATGCGGACGCAGTTGCCGCCAGTATTGTGAAGGCGATCAGGCAAGGCAGGTCACTGGTTTATGTTCCGGCCAGGTGGCGCTTGATCATGATGGTCATTCGGCATTTGCCGGAATGCATTTTTAAAAGAATGGATATTTGAATGATCAATAGAAAGTTTTTTGATCGTGAAGATTAAACTTACGGATATTGGTGCCTTATGCAGCGCATAAAAACGAATACCTTGTTAAAGGCTGGCATGGTTTTTCTCATCGCATTCGTACTGTTTTTTTTAAGCATGGACAAACGCATCAATGTCTATGACGAAGGCATTGTGCTGACTGCGGCGATGCGGGTGAATGCGGGGGATATTCCGCATCGGGATTTCTATATCAATTACGGACCTGCCGAGTTTTATATATTGTCATGGCTGTTCGATCTGTTTGGCCAGCACGTGATCGTTGAGCGCTTGTTTGATTTAACCGTGCGGGCAGGCATCGTGACTGCGGTCTATACACTGCTGATGCAGCATTGCAGAACATTGATCGTAGCCATCATCAGCGCGATTGCTGCATTGTGGCTGGCTGCGATCAGCATGCATGGTTACCCGATATACCCGGCCTTACTCCTCGCTATCGTGGCGACCGCGATCATGGTTAAGAGCGCTAGCTCAGGCGCCTCAAGCCGGTATCCGCTTGCGGCGGGACTGCTGACCGGGTTAACGGCTTATTTCAGGTACGACATCGGTTTTTTGCTGTTTGTTGCCAACCTGGTTTCGGTATTGCTGATCAGTTTATCGGGTTTGAAAACCCATGCCGACCAGATGATAAAGAATATATCCCTATACACTCTCGCAAGCGGCATCCCGGTCCTAATGCTGTTAGGCTTTTACTGGCTGAACGGGGCGATCGCATCCTTTGCTCACGACATCATATTTTTCCCTGTAGGGCATTACGCAAAGTTCAGGGGGCTGCCATTCCCCGAGGTGTTTTCAGTGGAATCAGGCGTGGTATATTTTCCGCTCATTCTGGTGTTGGTCGTGATCGCCGCATTTCTGGCAAAAACGATCCAGGCTGATGAAAAGACGCGTCGCCATGCGTTATTGCTGGGGGGATCTCCCCAGCATGGAAGTGTCAACTTCCTGATATTTTTTACAGTATTGCTTGTTTTTTTCTATGCCAAAGGCATTGTCCGCATTGGCCCTGCACAAATGCAGCTGGCGCTGATCCCGGCGTTAATGGTCCTGGCCATGATACTGGAGTACGGCATCAGAACCCAAAGCTGGCTGGGCTGGATTGCAATCATCCTCGTCATACATACAAGTGGCTCGGCCCTGACTTATGGCTTGGTAAAAATGTTCGTAAAATGGCATGATCATATCGTGGTGAAAGAGCTATACCGGGCTTATGGCCGGGTTGCTCCGGATCCGGTGATCAGCAGCAGGTGCAGCGCTTTTCTGGCTGAGTCCAGGCAGGTGTTTACAGAATTCAGCCTTGAGCCGGATAGAAATGCCGCAATTGATTTCATCAAAAAGCACACGGCGCCGGATGAACGTATCTATATCGGCCTGAACCGGCATGATAAAGTGTTTGTGAATGACGTTGCCAGTTACTTCCAGGCGCAAAGGATGCCTGCGACCAAGTGGCATCACTTTGACCCCGGGCTCCAGACTGCCGCAGGCGTGCAGGCTGAGATCATTGCTGAACTGGAGAAGCGCAAGTTGCAGTATGTCTGGCTGGAAGCCAGCTGGGATGATGTTGCTGAGCCGAATGAGAGCGCAAAAAGCAGCGGCGTACACCTGCTGGATGTTTATATACGCAATCATTATCACCTGGAACAGACGTTCGGCAGGATCGCAATCTGGAAACGCATAGCTGATTAAGGAATAACAATAAGGCGGAGGTTATGATGGATGCAGTTGAACGTTACATGCATGTAGCCGGACGGATATGCTGATGCAACGGAAAATAGTCTTGCCCGGCGGCGCCGGGCTTGTCGGGCAGAACCTTGTTGTGCGCCTCAAGGCACAGGGGTTTACCGATATTGTGGTTCTTGATAAGCATAGGGCGAATCTTGAAGTCCTGAAACGGCTGCAGCCTGAGATCGCGGCTGAGTTTGCAGACCTTGCCGAACCCGGCGATTGGCAGAGGCATTTCAGTGGTGCCGATGTTGTCGTCATGCTGCAGGCCCAGATAGGCGGCACGGACTACCGTGAGTTTGTACGGAATAATGTTGATGCTACACGCCTTGTGCTCGATGCAATCAAGGCTAACAATGTACCGCATCTGGTGCATGTAAGCTCATCAGTGGTAGAGTCCGCCGCTGAAGATTATTACACGTGCACGAAAAGAGACCAGGAGCAGCTGGTGCTGCGCAGTGGTATCGCCTGTGCGATACTGCGCCCGACTTTGATGTTTGGCTGGTTTGACCGCAAGCATCTGGGCTGGCTTTCGCGCTTCATGAAGAAAGCGCCGGTATTCCCGGTACCGGGAAACGGCCGTTACATGCGCCAGCCGCTTTACGTGGGTGACTTTTGCAACATCATCATCAGCTGCATCCGCAACAATATTGATCGCGGTATTTACAATATATCCGGGCATGAAAAGATCGATTATATCGACATCATCCGCGAGATCAAACGCGTAACCGGTGCAGGCGCGCCTATCGTTCATATTCCATTCGTGCTGTTTTACAGCTTGCTTTGGATTTGGGAGGTGTTCGACAGGAATCCGCCTTTTACCACGCAGCAGCTTGCTGCCTTGATTGCAAAGGACGAATTTGAAGTGATTGACTGGCCTGGGATGTTCAATGTGCCTGCCACACCTTTAGCCAAGGCGATAGAGGAGACTTTTGGCCACGCCGAATACAGCAAAGTGGTTCTGGAGTTCTGAGTTCCGATCAGGCCCCTTAATTGAAAGCATGTTAATCAACGCTGAAAACACGACTTGAATGAACATTGATTCAAATGAAAATTAAAGTACCCAATCCAGAGACCTTATCCATGCTTTTTATCGTGGCACTCTGGGGCATGATGATCGCAGCGGCCAACCCGGTCGGGGATTTTCCGCTGATTGATGACTGGGCGTATGCAGAGTCGGTAAGAGCCCTGCTGTATCAACACCGGCTGGTGATTTCAGACTGGTCGGCAATGAACTTGCTGACGCAGGTGGTATGGGGGTGGTTTTTTTCATGGCTGCTGGAGCCGTCATTCACTGTGCTGAGGATGTCGGTACTTGTGCTCGGCCTGCTGGGTGTCATGACTGCATTCAGGTTAAGCCGTGAGGCTGGCGTGCCATTGCCATTGGCCTTGCTGGGAGCGGTGCTGCTGATGGTGAATCCGGTTTATTTCACGATGAGCAATACGTTCATGACGGATGTGCCGTTTTTTGCTTTTTCTGTAATGTCGTTATTGTTCTTGGCCAGGGCTGTGCATAGTGACAGGACGCAGGATATCGTTGCCGGCACCGTGATGCTTGTCCTTGCGCTGCTGATCCGGCAGCTCGGTTTCGCAATTGCAATTGCCTATGCGCTTGCTTATATGGCCGGGCGCAGGCTGTCGCTGAATGCAATCACTCGGGCAGTCCTTCCTTTGCTGGCTTGCCTGCTTGTGCAGTTGTTATATCGTGCATGGCTCGATGTACATCACCAGCTGCCTGCGATGCATGGCTATCAGATTGATCAGATCAGGCGTGCATTTTCATTGCCTTTGCTGGATTTCGTGACGGTATTCGGGCTGAATGTTTTTAAAACGCTATTGTCTTTCGCACTGTTTCTATTGCCGCTGATACTGCTTATTTTTTTCTATTTGAATAAAAAGATCGATACCGTTACCGCTTGCCTGTTGGCGATCGGCACGCTTCTGCTGTATTACAGCCTGCGCCTGGCAGGCATGCAGCTGTTCCCGTTGCAAAGTTATCTTGAAGGGGCATTTGGTTTTGGCGGCAATATCCTAAGCGCTTTCGGGGTCGGCCCTTCATTGCAGTATGGCGCGGTGGGCTACTTCCCTGAATACCGGATCACGGTGGGTTACTGCTGGTTATTTATAGGCTTGCTGATCGTTTTTGCAGCAGGGCTGATGCTGCATTTTTTATTCACTGCGGTGCGCGGTTTGTGGCGCAGCAGGGATAAGATTGCGAAGGTATGGTTCTGCGAACAGGCTGAAGACATGCGGAAGATACGGCTATATATCTTATTCGGTGCTACCGCGCTCATCTATTGCGTACCTACTTTTCTGCTGCCTACCCTGTACGACCGTTATTTGCTGCTTCCCATGCTGGCCGCCAGTTTCCTGATGCAACTGAAAGTGTCTGCCGCCACCACACTTACACATGAACTGTCGCGTTCAAAAGTCGCCGTTGTCATTGTCATAACGGTGTCCGGCGCGATCATGACCAGCCTGGCTGCACATGATTACCTGGCCTGGAACCGCGTGCGCTGGGCAGCCCTGGACGACCTGGTGAAGCGGCAGGGCGTGGCGCCGGAGCGGATAGACGGCGGTTTTGAGTTTAACGGGATGTACCTTTTTTCCAAAGACCACCTGAAGCCACGCCCCAAAGGCTGGTGGGTAGAGGATAATGAATACCTGGTTGCATTTTCACCAGTGTATTTCACGATCGTTAAAGGCTATACATTAGAGGCAAGCTATCCGGTCGAGGCATATTTACCTTTCAGCCCCCAGCATATCCATGTGTTGCATCGAAAATAAAGCGTATGAACGATCAAGTTGACAGTCGTAAGAGCTCACAGCCCATCGCGGTACTTGGTGCCGGCCCGATGGGGCTGGCTGTTGCATACCAGCTGGCTCTTGATGGATACCGCCCCGTATTGTTCGAGGCGGATGACCGCATAGGCGGCATGACTGCCAGTTTTGATTTCGGGGGGATTGATATAGAGCGCTATTACCATTTTCATTGCATTTCCGACCATGCTTTTTTATCCATGCTTGATGAATTAGGCCTGGGCGGAAAAATGCGGTGGGTAGAAACTAAAATGGGCTATTGGTATCAGGGGCAGCTACAGCCATGGGGAAACCCGCTGGCGCTGCTCAGGTTTCGTGGCCTCGGGCTTGCAGCCAAGCTGCGTTATGGCCTGCATGCCTATCTCTCCACTAAGCGGGTTAACTGGCAGGCGCTGGATCAGGTTGAAGCCACCGCCTGGATCAGGCGCTGGGTAGGTGACGAGGCTTATGAGGTTCTGTGGCGCAGGCTGTTCGATTATAAGTTCTATGATTATGCCGGCGGGCTTTCCGCAGCCTGGATATGGAGCCGCATACGGCGCATCGGGCGCTCACGCTACAGCCTGTTTCGTGAAAAACTGGGTTACCTGGAAGGCGGCTCCAATACACTGCTGAATGCCATCCGGGATGCGATTGTGGCAAAAGGCGGTGAAATCCGCCTGCAGGCGCCTGTGGGCAAGGTGGTCATGCAGGAGGGCAGGGTGACCGGGCTGCAAGTGAATGGCCGGTTTGAGGCCTTTGATAAAGTCATCAGTACGATACCGTTGCCGCATGTAGCCAAGCTCATGCCGGATCTGCCGCATGACGTACTGGCTGCATACCGGTCACTTAAAAACATCGCTGTGGCATGCGTCATCGTCAGGCTATCCAGGGCAGTTACAGAAAATTTCTGGCTTAACACTAACGATCCGGAAATGGATATCCCGGGCCTGGTGGAATATACGAACCTGAGGCCAATGGCGCAGCATATCGTTTACGTGCCTTTTTACATGCCTGGGGAGCATCCTAAATTCTCTGACCCTGACCAGACCTTTGCCGATAAAGTGAAGCAATACCTGAAGAAGATCAATCCGGCACTGAGCGATGAGGATTTTATTGACATCCGTGTCAGCCGCTACCGTTACGCGCAGCCGGTGTGCGAACCTGGGCACCTGAGCAGGCTGCCTCCGGTTGCATTGCCTGTCAAAGGACTCTGGGTGGCAGACACCTCTTATTATTACCCTGAAGACAGGGGAATTTCCGAAAGCATAGATTTCGGGCGAAAAATGGCAAAGGCAGCGCTGGCATGATGCGGCAATTCAAATCCAGGCAGTTTATTTTTTTCCTGGTTACCGGCGGCATCGCTGCGGCAGTGAATTTTGCCAGCCGCATCGTCTTTAACTGGTGGACCAGTTTCTCGCTGGCCATTATTCTTGCTTACGTGGCAGGAATGGCGACAGCCTTTATCCTCGCCAGGCTTTTTGTATTCAAGGATAGCCGTAAGTCTCTGCAGCGTTCCGGCATGCTGTTCGTACTGGTGAATCTCGTTGCGGTACTGCAAACCTGGTTAATCAGCATGGCATTGGCCTATTATGTGCTGCCTGCAATCGGCGTGCAGGCGTTTGTACATGAGATCGCACATGCGACAGGGTTGATCGTGCCGGTGTTTACCAGTTACATCGGCCATAAAAAATTTTCTTTCTCGTAACATTGAATTGGGTGCAATATCCATCTATAGTCACATCACATTTCTGACCTGCACCTAAGCTACCATTCATAATGAAGACTAAAAACCAGCAATACTTCGAATATCTCCAGGGCAGAAGCTGTATCGGCGGGCTATATCGCAAGTATTTCCTTTATCCCAGGCTGAATCGCTACCTGAAAGGACGTATGCTTGATGTTGGCTGCGGCATCGGTGATATGCTTGTTTTTCGCCCCAATTCCATTGGGGTGGATATTAACCAGTTAGACGTGGAGTATTGCAGGCAGCGCGGTTGCATCGCCTATGAGATGCCTATCGACAAACTGCCTTTTGAAAACAGCTGTTTTGATTCCGTGCTGCTGGATAATGTTCTTGAGCATCTGGCAGACCCGCTTCCCTTGCTTACCGAAATCAAGCGCGTGATGCGCAAGGATGCGGTTCTGCTGATCGGTGTGCCTGGCATGAAAGGGCAGTCCGCTGACCCGGACCATAAAGTCTTTTATAGCGAGGATGCATTAAATAAGCTGGCTGGTAAGCTGGGTTTTCATGTGAATGTCATGCTGCATTCACCGCTCTGGAAATCGGATTACCTGAGCAGGAAAGTTCGCCAGTATTGCATTTATTCGCAGTGGTCATTAGAAGGCTGACCCAAGTTACCCTTATGTTAAGAAGCGGTTTATCCTTAATCGTTGCTCAAAGGCTATGGCAGGGCTTTGCCGGCCTGCTGACAGTACTTGTGATCAGCTTTACTCTGACACAGGAGCAGCAAGGCTGGTATTACACTTTTTTAAGCCTGGCCGCGCTGTATTCCGTGTTTGAAATGGGACTGGCAGCCGCCCTGATCCAGGTCACTGCCCATATGTTCGTCAATATGCACTGGCTGCCCCAGGGGCGGGTGGCTGGCGATGCTGCTGCGGTTTTTTCGTCATTTTTCTCCCGCTCGGTAAAGGTTTATGCAGTTTTTGCCTTGTTGTTTTTACTGGTGGCGTTCACCGTGGGGTTCAATGTCTTCAGCCACAAGACCTCCCAGGCCGTCTCAGCGGAAACGTGGGGATTGCCGTGGGTTTTCCTGGTAATGATGACGGCATTGAACATGCTGACATTGCCATTTCTGGCAGTGGTCGAGGGCAGCGGGGAGATCGCCGAGGTGTATAAAGTCAGGCTGTTGCAGGGCGTGACAGGGGCGATTGCATGCTGGGCGGTGCTGTATCTCGGGGGCTGGCTGTGGGCAGCCATGATGATGCCGCTGTGCGGGATTATGGTGACGGTTCTGTGGATACTGAAAAAACGCAGCGGATTGCTGCGGGGGCTGGCCGGTAAAAACACAGGCGCCGGTTTTAATTGGACACATGAGATTCTTCCATTGCAATGGCGCATCGGCTTGAACTGGATCAGCGTGTTCCTGATGTCACAATTGGCTACGCCGATTTTATTTTATTACCAGAACCCGGTAGTGGCTGGGCAAATGGGGCTGTCGCTTACGATTGCCCATATGCTTGGAATTGTTGCACAGTCGTGGATCGCGCGCAGGGTGCCTGCGCTATCCCAGGCGGTGGCGAAGAAAGAGTGGGGACTACTTGACCGTTTGTTTAAAAAGGACCTCAGGCATTCGCTGCTTGTGTTTTTTGCGGGTGCGTGCGTGGTCATGGCAATGCATTCCCTGGTTGAAAAAACGGAATATTTCGCAAGGGTGCTGCCGTTCTGGCCATTTGCAGGGTTATTGGCATTCGTATTTTTTTACCATATCAATGGCGCGTTTTCTTCACAGCTGCGATCGTTCAAAAAGGAGCCTCTGGCCTGGGTGTCTTTGGCCGGCGCCTTGCTCATTCTACCGGGGTCAGTCTACGCGGCTAAACTTTACGCTGCGAGCGGGGTGGTGATGGTGATGCTCAGTGTGCAGGCTTTGTTTGTGTTCCCGCTGTCATTCTTCCTGTGGCGTCAATTTAACCGGAACTGGCGCGCGGCAGCAGGGGGCGCATAAACGATGCCTTCTATTGCAGTGATTCTGGCCGCCTACAACGGCAGCATCTGGATTCAGGAGCAGATCGCGTCCATCTTTGCCCAGAAAGACGTTGATGTGACATTGTTCGTGAGCGTCGATGTCTCCGCTGACGGCACCGAGGCCTTGGTCGAGCGCATGGCGGCGGTAGATGGCCGGATTGTCGTGCTGCCGCATGGGCAGCGTTTTGGCGGTGCTGCCCCCAATTTTTATCGCCTGGTCAGGGATGTCGATTTTGCTGCATTTGATTATGTTGCGCTCGCTGACCAGGATGACATCTGGTTAATGGATAAACTCAGCCGTGCATGCAGTGTGCTGGCAGCAGCCGGCGCTGATGCCTATTCCAGCAATGCGACTGCCTTCTGGCCAGACGGGCGGCAGATGCTGATTAGAAAATCCCAGCCGCAGGTCAAGTGGGATTTCCTGTTTGAAGCCGCCGGTCCAGGCTGTACCTATGTGCTGAGCCGGAAATTGGCGCTCGAAATACAGCATCACCTGATGTCCAAATGGGACGAGGCGCAGACTATAGGTTTACATGACTGGCTGTTTTACGCCTATGCCAGGGCTAACGGCTACCGATGGGTGATTGATGACTTCTCCGGAATTCGGTATCGCCAGCATGCGCATAACCAGGTGGGCGTGAATGCCGGGCTGAAAGCGTTTCTGCATCGGTTTACCAAGATCGCCAATGGCTGGGGATTCACGCAGGCTGCTAAAATAGCGCATATGGCGGGGGTGGCTGATGACCCGTTTGTAAGCCGCTGGGCAAACGGCAGCCGCACCGGTTTGCTGTATCTGGGTTTGCATTTTTATCAATGTCGCAGGCGGTTCAGGGATCAGGTTTTTTTCCTGCTGTCCTGTGTGCTGTTAAGTGTTCTAGGAAAGCGCAGGCAGTGAACCGATCCAGAGTATTAATTACCGGGGCCAATGGATTTGTCGGACGAGCCCTTACGCATCACATGCTTGAAAAAGGCTGGCCGGTGACTTGTGCCGTGCGTTCAGATGACAGTCCGGATGACGGGAGAGCGCGGAAAGTTATTTTACCTGCGATGGATGAGTGCACCGCATGGAGCGATGCGTTATCAGGGTGTGGCGTGGTGATTCATCTTGCGGCCCGTGTGCATGTCATGAATGAAAGCGCTGCAGACCCGCTGGCGGAGTTCAGGAAAACCAATGTCGAAGGTACGCTTAACCTTGCGCGGCAAGCCGCCGCCGCCGGAGTGAAGCGCTTTGTTTTCATCAGCTCGGTCAAGGTCAATGGCGAGCAGACATTACCGGGACAGGCTTTCACGGAGGCAGATGCTGCCAGACCGCAGGATGCTTACGGACAATCGAAATATGAGGCAGAGCAGGGCTTGATGGCGATTGCAGGGCAAACCGGCATGGAGGTTGTGATCATCAGGCCGCCGCTGATATATGGTGCGGGGGTCAAGGCAAATTTTGCCAGCATGCTTGATTACGTCAAACGCGGCATACCGCTGCCGTTGGGGGCTATCCATAATAAGCGCAGTTTTGTTTACCTGGGCAACCTGTTAAGTCTGATCGAATGTTGTGCTGATCACCCTGCAGCGGCAAACCAGGTATTCCTGGTTTCCGACGGAAATGACCTGTCGACGACAGCACTGCTGCGCGGTTGTGCCACGGCATTGGGCATAGAAGCGAGGCTTTTGCCGGTGCCGCAGGGGCTGATAGCGTTTTGTGCCGCAATCCTGGGTAAAAAAGCAGTGGCGCAGCGGCTATGCGGGAATCTGCAGGTGGATATCAGCAAGGCACGTACCGTGCTTGGCTGGACTCCCCCGGTTTCGGTGGCGGATGGTCTGCGGGCAACCGTGGTTGATTTGTTTAAGATGGATAAAGAATGAAACGTTTTTTTGATTTATGCCTGTCGCTGTTTGCATGCATCATTTTGCTTTTGCCTATATTGCTTGTGGCGCTCATGGTGCGCATGACTTCTGCCGGCCCGGTCATTTACTGGTCTGACCGGGTAGGGCGCAACAACCGGGTATTCAGAATGCCCAAGTTCCGCACGATGCGGGTTGATACGCCTGCGGTGGCGACCCATCTGCTGGGTGATCCTGACCGCTATTTGACGCCGGTTGGGTCTTTTTTGCGTAAATCCAGCCTGGATGAGTTGCCGCAGCTATGGAGTATCGTGCATGGCGACATGAGTTTTGTCGGGCCCCGCCCCGCATTGTTCAATCAGGATGACCTGATCGGGCTGCGTACGCAATATGGCGTGCATGCACTGACGCCCGGCCTGACAGGCTGGGCTCAGATCAATGGCCGTGACGAGCTGCCGATCCCGGATAAGGTCAAGCTGGATGTGGAGTATATGCAGCGGCAGTCTTTTCTGATGGACATGAAAATTATTGTTCTCACTTTTGTGAAAGTGCTGAGCAGAGAAGGTATACAGCATTAAAATAGATAAAGTTAATCCAATAAAAGACATTACATGAATAAAACACCGATTAACCTCCGTACTTTTCTTGCGTTGCTGCATGATATTGCCGCTGCCGCGATTGCCTGGGTGAGCGCTTATCTGCTGCGTTTTAACTTTGCCATTCCGGAGGAGTTCACTGCCAGCATGCTGCATTCATTAAGCTGGGTGGTGTCCCTGCAAACGCTGGTGTTCATCAGTTTAGGTCTCTACCGTGGCGTATGGCGCTTTGCGAGCGTTTCAGACCTCAAACGCATCTGCCTGGCAATAGCATCGGCAACCGCGCTGGTTATTGCTGCAATCTTCATGCTGCAAACCGGTATCGTGATACCGCGTTCGGTCATCATACTGGACCCGCTCCTGCTTATCCTGATGATGGGTGGCAGCCGCTTTGCCTACCGGGCATGGAAAGAGCATCAGCTCTACGGTATCACGCTCAAGCAAGGCCGCCCGGTGATCGTGCTGGGGGCTGGTGAAGCTGCGGTGGCTTTGGTCAAGGACCTGACGCGAAGCACGCAATGGCAGGTTGTCGGGTTGCTGGATGATGACAGCAGAATGCTGGGACGTGAAGTTTTTGGTGTAAAGGTTCACGGTGCAATCCATACCCTCAGCGCAGTCAGCCAGCGTTTGAATGTTGACCATGTGATCATTGCGATGCCTTCTGCGCATCACCAGAAGCGCAGGCAGGCGATCGAGCTGGCTAACCAGCTTGGCCTGGAAGTGCTGACGGTGCCGGCCATCGATGACCTGATCAGCGGCAAGGTCAGCGTGTCGCAGATCCGCAGGGTGGATGTTGAGGATTTGCTCGGCAGGGATGCTGTCAGCCTGGATAACTCAGGTTTGACGAAACTGATTGGCCGGCAGACGGTGCTGGTAAGCGGAGCAGGCGGTTCAATCGGTTCCGAACTTTGCCGACAGATCGTGAAGTTCAATCCTGACGTGCTGATCTGCCTGGATATTTCAGAGTTCTCGTTATATCAGCTTGAACAGGAACTGGCTTCACGGCAGTTGCCGACCAGGCTGGTATATGTGACTACCGATGTTAAAAACAAGGAGAGGGTGGCCAGCTTGCTTGCTCAATACCAGCCTTCGGTGGTGTTCCATGCCGCAGCCTATAAGCATGTGCCGATGATGGAAACGGCCAATGTATGGGAAGCCTTGTCAAATAATGTGGTTGGCACACATACGCTGGCCCAGGCCTGCAAAGAGGCCGGCGTGTCAAAATTCGTACTGATTTCAACAGATAAGGCGGTAAACCCTACCAATGTAATGGGGGCAAGCAAACGCCTCGCGGAAATGGTCTGCCAGGGCCTGCAGGATGACCTTGCCGAAGATATGGCCGGCACCCGTTTCGTGATCGTGCGTTTTGGCAATGTGCTAGGCAGCAGCGGCAGCGTGATCCCGAAATTCCGTGAGCAGATCGCCAAAGGCGGCCCGGTCACGATTACACACCCGGAAATCACGCGCTATTTCATGTCTATCCCTGAAGCCGCGCAGCTGGTCATGCAGGCCGGGCTGATGGGCAAGGGCGGCGAGATATTTGTGCTTGATATGGGAGAGCCGGTCAAGATCGCTGCCCTGGCAGCTGACATGATCAGGTTGTCAGGTTTGCAGCCCGATGAGATTAAAATTGAATACGTAGGGCTGCGCCCCGGCGAAAAGCTGTATGAAGAATTGCTGGCAGACGATGAACACACGATGCCGACGCCGCATGATAAGCTGCGTATCGCAAAGGCCAGGAAATCTGATTCCGCCTGGGTGAAAAGGCTTTTGAACTGGATTGCGGGCGCGACCAATGCCGATGAGAATGTCCTGAAAGCAGAATTGGCCGTCTGGGTGGAGGAGTATAACCCCCAGATCCAGATCGACACGAAAACGGCGTCTATGGCTCATCCCGAACAGCTGACGCTGCATTAGAAGCTTTTAGTTGCAGCATGATTCTTTTAACAATATTTCCCGGCAGGTGATCAATTGAGTACACTACATCCACAGCACTTGCTTGAACAGGCTGAGTTAATCCATTCCACCGAGGTGATTCACGCCGCAATCCGCAGGCTGGGAGCAGAAATCTCCAGCGTACTGGAGCATGAAAACCCTGTCGTCTTGTGTGTGGTGAGCGGTGGAATTGTCTTTACCGGGCAATTGCTGATGCAGTTTGATTTCCCGATGGAACTGGACTATGTGCATGCCAGCCGCTACCAGAATGCAACCGTGGGTCGCTCCCTTGAGTGGGAGGTGCTGCCCAAGCTCAAGCTGGACAATCGTACCGTATTGCTGGTTGATGATATCCTTGATCAAGGCGTTACCCTGAAGGCCATACAGGACAAGTGCTTTGAATTAGGCGCGGCAAAAGTGCTGAGCGCGGTTCTGGTGGAAAAGCTGCTTGACCAGGAAAAGCCGATTGCCGCTGATTT
Source organism: Methylotenera sp. G11 (assembly GCF_000799735.1). Lineage (NCBI taxonomy): Bacteria > Pseudomonadati > Pseudomonadota > Betaproteobacteria > Nitrosomonadales > Methylophilaceae > Methylotenera > Methylotenera sp. G11. Next base: position 426,845 of record NZ_JUHH01000001.1, read on the forward strand.
TGTAGGGCTTGTGGTGCCCGATCGCTATGTATTCGGTTACGGTATGGACGTTTATGGATGGTGGCGCAACCTGCCTGCCATCTATGCTTTAAAGGCGTCATGATCTCCTTGTAACGACCTGTCATAAAACTGACAGAACGGTTGAATTCATAACGATTCCCAGAAATGTAAATAACGGTAACTTTTGTAAACTACTGTTAATTAAGTATTTTTTTCTCTGGCACCTATTTTGCGTGTATTAAAGCATCGTAGGTAAGCGTTCGACAGGTGCATCAAAATGGATATTGAAGTTAAAGGATATTATCTGGACAGGCTGTTCTCAGCGATCCAGCGATCTAATAAAGTAAAAAGACATGTCGATTTTTTTACGTGGCTGCAGAACTCCGTTGCAGAGTTTATTCCGCACGATGCGCTGCTGGCAGCCTGGGGCAATTTCAGCGAAGGCGCTGATAATGCCAGGCTTCAGTATGACGTGGCCTCCAGTCTTGATGCATTCAATACGCGCGCCATCATCGGGGCATCAAAAGAAGTCAATCAATGCATGGCCTATCTGTATCAGCTATGGCTGGATAATAACCGTCATTTCTATGCGCTGAATAATTTCGGTACCAGTGAATTTGATTGCAAATTCCGTAAAGTGTTTCCTGAACTGCCGAATGAGCTCAACTCACTGTTGGTGTTCGGCGTGAGTGACCTGCGTGGCGGCAACGATTGCCTGTATGTATTTTTCAGCAAATACAATAAGTTTCAGATCAAGAATACCGTGATGGATTTCATGATGCCGCACATTGATTATGTGCTAAGGAAGATCCAGCATTTAGGTCCCGTAAAAACCCTTTCCAAGATCAGTCTGCCGTTTAATCTATCCTCTCTTACAGAGAGGGAGCTGGAAGTCATTGAATGGATCAAGGCGGGTAAAACCAATCAGGAAATTGCAACCATCCTTGACATCACCCAGAACACCGTAAAAAGCCATCTGAAAAGAATCTATCAGAAACTGAATGTCGGTAAACGGGCGCAGGCTGTAGCGTTATTGGCAAAGCATTGAATAACAGTGCCGAGCGTTAAATCGGAATATTCCGAAAATGGCTTCGGTCTGTCAGCTTGTGATTTTTCTGTATTGACTGCGATATATTTTTACAGGCAGCATAATGAATGCTGATGCAATGATATGTGAACGTGAAGAGTAGGCTATAATGCGCCTATGTCTGATGCGTTAACTACTGCGATGTACAAATCATTACTTGTACATCAGTGCTACACCACAATCCCTTGAGAACATCTATGAACAAGGGTTTGATGGTGCCCAAAAGAGGACTCGAACCTCCACATCTTTCGATACTAGTACCTGAAACTAGCGCGTCTACCAATTCCGCCATCTGGGCTTTTGTTTGCAAAATAACTATACTGCAACAAGAGAGACGCAATTTTATATTAAAGGCAGGCTTTGTCAATGACTAAACATAAAAATAAAACAAATAGAAGTAATGATCCACATGCAGCACGTGAAGCAAGCCGGTATGAAACGCCATTGCCGAGCCGAGAGTTGATCCTGAGTACCATGGCGGACCAGGGCGTTCCGCTCAGTGTGGAGCAGCTTTATATACTGCTGGATATCAGCGGAGATGAACGCGAGATTTTCAATCGGCGCCTCAGGGCCATGGAACGCGAAGGCCAGATCATGCAGAACAGAAAGGGCGCCTTATGCATTACCGACAAGCTGGATCTGATTGCCGGTGTCGTGCAGGGGCATCCTGATGGCTTCGGTTTTCTTGTCCCCGATGACAAAACCAAAACCAATGGCGAGGATTTATTCCTGAGCCCCAAGGAAATGTCACAGGTCATGCATGGCGACCGTGCCATGGTGCGCATGAGCGGCCTGGATCGAAGAGGGCGCCCGGAGGGCAAGATCGTGGAAGTGCTGGATCGCCGCACACAGAAGCTTGTAGGCCGCGTTATCCAGTCGAGCGGTGTGACTATCGTAGCTGCGGAAGATAAACGTGTTAACCAGGATATCCTGATTCCATATCATCTGGATATGGGTGCCAAATCCGGCCAGGTGGTGATGGTGGAACTGACCGCACAGCCATCCGCGCATGCGCAACCGATGGGTAAGATCATCGAGATTCTGGGCAATTATGCCGATAGCGGCATGGAGATTGAAATTGCCTTGCGCAAACACAACCTTCCGCACGAGTTTAGCGCGGAGGCGGTAAGGATTGCAGAGTCATATCCTAAATCAGTTCAGGCGGATGATTTTAAAGGCCGGATCGATTGCCGTGAAATGCCTTTGATTACGATTGATGGCGAAACGGCACGTGATTTTGATGATGCGGTATTTGCCGAACGTCAGGGCAAGGGCTGGCGTCTGGTTGTGGCAATTGCCGATGTCAGTTTTTATGTGAAACCCAAAGATGCTTTAGATAAGGATGCTTATGACCGCGGCAATTCGGTGTATTTTCCGCGCCGCGTGATACCGATGCTGCCAGAAGCCCTGTCTAATGGCTTGTGTTCGCTGAATCCTGATGTAGAGCGGCTCTGCATGATCTGCGATATGCAGATCGATGGCGCCGGTATCGTCAAGCAATATAAGTTTTACCCATCTGTGATGCGCTCCAAAGCGCGGATGACGTATACCAAAGTCTACGATATCCTGCAGAACCCGGAAGGTGAACTGGCGCATGAATATGCATGGCTGAACCCGCATTTGCAGAACTTGTACAGCGTGTATCAATTGCTGCTCAAACAGCGTGAGAAGCGCGGTGCGATTGAGTTTGAGTCATCAGAAACCATCATGGTGTTCAATGAGAACGGCAAGATTGAGCGCATAGAGCCAAGCGTGCGCAATGAAGCGCATCGGTTGATTGAAGAATGTATGCTGGCTGCCAATGTCTGTGCGTCCGAGTTCCTGAAAAAACATGAGCACCCGGCTTTGTATCGTATTCATGAAGGCCCGACACCCGAAAAACTGGAGCTGCTGCGTACCTTCATGGCTGAGTTCGGGTTCGGTGTAGGCGGCGGTGAATCGCCCCAGGCCAAAGATTACTGCAAACTGCTGGATCGCATCAAAGACCGGCCAGATGCGCAGCTATTGCAGACGGTATTGCTGCGCTCCATGCAACAGGCGGTTTACAGCCCTGACAATGTCGGCCATTTCGGCCTTGCCTATGACGCTTATGCGCATTTTACGTCGCCTATACGGCGTTATCCCGATTTGCTGATACACCGGGCTATCAAAGCAGTGTTGAACGGCGATAAATATAAAGCTGGAGACTGGAGCGAATTGGGCATACATTGCTCCATGACCGAACGGCGGGCAGATGATGCTACGCGCGATGTAACGAATTGGCTCAAATGTTTCTATATGCAGGACAGGATAGGCGAAGTGTTCGAAGGCACGGTTGCCGGCGTGACCAGTTTTGGTCTGTTTGTGGCATTGGATGGCGTCTACGTTGAAGGGCTGCTGCATGTGACCGAACTGGGCAATGACTACTTCCACTATGATAAGGCGCGCCACGAAATGGCCGGTGAACGTACCGGTGTACGTTATCGCCTGGGAGACAGGTTAACGGTCAAGTTGGTACGTGTTGACTTGGAAACCACAAAAATAGATTTTACTTTAGTAAATAAAAACAATGAATTAGATGCTAAACCTGAAGTTGAATATGCTAAAAAACCCGCGGCAGTTAAAACGAGCGTTAAAAGCCAAACTGCGGTAAAATCCACGCCTAAATCTGAAGGCAGTAAACCTGATGCCGCATTTGGCAGGAAGCCGGCCAGCCGGTCAGCTAAAGGTGCTGCCAAACCAGCTGCCGGTTCAGCAAAACCCAAGCCAGAGAGTAAACCAGTTAAATCTAAAAAAGTGGCTAAGAAAACCACGAAACGCAAGGTGAAAAAATGAGTGATGCACGTATCCTGTTTGGCTTTCATGCAGTATTAAGCCGTTTACGCCAACATAGCGCGAGTGTACAGGAGATTTTAATCGATCGTGACCGTGTGGATGCACGTATGAAAGACCTGCTCAGCATGGCTGAATCTGCCGGTGTGCGCATCATGCAGGTAGAGCGTGCGCGCCTGGATGGCATGGTCGGCATGAATGGCCGCCATCAGGGCGTGATTGCACGCGTGGTAGATACGCCTATCCCTTACAAGGATATCCATGACATTCTGGAATCCGACCTTAAAGAGCCGGCGTTTTTCCTGATTCTGGATGGTGTTGAAGACCCGCACAATCTGGGCGCATGCCTGCGGGTTGCAGATGCCATGGGCGTGCATGCGGTGATTGCGCCTAAAGACAGAGCCGCTGGCTTGAATGCCACCGTGCGTAAAGTGGCGTGCGGTGCAGCGGAGACCGTTCCGTTCATTGCCGTGACCAATCTGGCCAGAACCATACGGGAGTTGAAAGAGGCCGGCGTTTTTGTCGTAGGTACGACCATGGATGCCCCAGGCACTTTGCTGAACACCAAGCTGGAAGGGCCGATCGCACTGGTGTTGGGTGCCGAAGGTGATGGCATGCGTCGCCTGACGCAGGAAACCTGTGATGCACTGATTACGATCCCGATGTACGGCTCTGTCGAAAGCCTGAATGTAAGCGTTGCCAGCGGTATCTGCCTATACGAGATACGCCGCCAGCGTGAACAGGTTTAACAACCACAAATGCGTAAATGCAAGCTATGAAAGTGCAAGTTGTGAACAGCTAAGCGAAACAAACAGGCCTTCATTCATGAAGGCCTGTTTGTTTTTAAAACCGGGCGCTAAGTGAGCGCAGCGTCTGCTAATCCGATGATAACTGCAATACCTGAAGTGTTCTTGCGCGAACCTTTTTCAGCAGCCCTGCATCATCAATCAATGATTCGCCGTAGCTCGGCACCAGTGCTTTTAACTTTTGCTGCCATTCTGGGCTTGCCAGTTGCGACTTGAAGCAGCGCTCTATCACATTGATCATGGCCTGTACGGACACCGATGCGCCCGGGGATGCGCCCAGCAGGGCTGCAATACTCCCATCTGCCGAATTGACAATCTCGGTGCCGAATTCCAGTTTCCCGCTTTTATATTCACACTTTTTGATGATCTGCACACGTTTACCGGCATTCTGCAGGTGCCAGCTGCTATCAACCGCCTGTGGGTAGAATTTGCGCAGGGTATCCATGCGTGATGCGTGAGATTGCAGCGCCTCGCCCACCAAATAACGTGTCAGGTCGAAATTATGCCAGGCTACGCCCAGCAACGGCTTCAGGTTATTCGCCCTGATGGACTTGAACAGATCCAGATACGAACCTTGTTTCAGGAACTTGGTTGTGAATCCGGCATATGGGCCGAATAATAAGGCCGGTTCACCATTGATGATGCGCAAATCCAGGTGCGGGACAGACATCGGTGGCGCCCCCAGGGCGGCCTTGCCGTAGACCTTGCTATGATGCTGTCTGATCACATCCGGGTCTTTGCATACCAGCCATTGCCCGCTGACAGGAAAGCCGGCGTAGCCATAGCTTTCGGGAATTTTAGATTTCTGCAGCAATTCCAATGCGCCGCCACCCGCGCCAAGAAATATGAAACCGGCATCAACCGTTGATGTTGCGCCATCGTTGATGTTCGTTAATTTAACCTGCCAGCGACCATTGCCGGTTTGTTTTAATGCGCTGACTTCGGTGTTCAGCTTTAACGTAAAGTTGTCCCTGGCTTGCAGGGATGCCAGCAGGCTGCGGGTCAGCGCGCCAAAGTTCACATCGCTTCCGTAGCTCACACGGGTAGCGGCAACCGGCTGCCCGTCTTCCCTGTGCTGCATGATCAGGGGCATCCACTCCCGTAATCTTGCCTGATCATCGCTATATTCCAGGTCCTGGAATAAATGATGTGTTGAGAGCGCCGCATGGCGTTTGCGCAGAAAGTCGATATCCGCTTCACCCCAGACAAAACTCAGGTGGGGCACCGCGTTGATGAAATTTTTCGGTGACGGTAATACATTCTTTTCAACCAGTGAAGACCATAGCTGCAAAGAGACTTCAAATGAAGCATTGATGGCGAGCGCGCGGCTGGTCACTACGTTGCCTGCATCATCCATTGGCGTATAGTTCAATTCACAGTAGCCGGCGTGGCCGGTGCCTGCATTGTTCCATGCATCGGTGCTCTCGGCGGCTGCATCGGGCAGGCGTTCGAGCATCATGATGTTCAATGAGGAATCCAGTTCCGACAGCAGGGCAGCCAGGGTAGTGCTCATGACGCCGCTGCCGACTAATAGTACATCTACTTTTTTTTCATTCATATCGTGATTGCCAGGCAAGGTTACTGGTTTGGTTTGTTTGTGATGGATAACAGCACATCAACATCTTTGTTATCCAGTTTTGCGGTCGGGTTAAGCCCATCAGCATAATGTGAGTGATGGAAATTATGACATGACATGCAATTGCTCGCGATTCGCTTATGTTTTGGCGTGTTGCCGGAGTGGCATTGCAGGCAGGATTTGCGGTCAGGTATCGCCACATCTGCGCTGCTTTCCGACTCTTCCACTTTATGGCAGCTGATGCATTGCTGCGTGCGGTGGGCGCCATGGTTAAACTGCGCCTTGCTGAACCAGTCCTGGTTGATGCGCAGCGGAGCCACGCGCCACGGCTGGGCGCTGCCTTCTTTTGATTCCGTGATTTCATGGCAATAAGCGCAGCCGTTTTTCATCAGGTTGTCGGAATAGCTTGAAAACTGTTTTGGCGCATATAACTTCAATGCGTTGAATACATTCTGTTCATTGCCGTGCGGCACCGTTATTTTCAGGTCTTTAGGTCCCAGTTCCAGCTCTTTGGCATGGCAGGAAACGCAATTGTTTTTAAAAGTAAGCGGTTTGAAGCGCATTTCCTTACCTTCGGGCACATGGCAGTTGGTGCAGGAAAGCTCGCGCACATCCCAGATGCCATTAGGCCCCTGTACCTTACCTGTGTGCTGGTAATGCGGAAATTTTAGCCCGGACTTTTCAACCAGGCGCGCTTTATCTGATTGGGGGATTCTTTCCACATCTGTCGCAGCATCGCCTGTCCTGAATGTGAGCTTGAATTCCGGGTGATCGCTGTCGAAGTCATGCACATTCGAAAGCGTTGTTTTTGCATCGATCGCCTTGATGTTGCCGTGGCATTTGACGCACATGCCGTTATCCTGCTTTGCAAGCGGATGCGGCGCTTTGTGTTCTTCATGACATTCTGCGCAGCGTGTGGTGCCGATAAAGCGGTGTGCCGCGTTGAAGGTGTTTTTCTGCAATGCGGAATCCGCAATATGCGGTCCGATGTCGCGGTGACAGGTCATGCAGGCTTTGTCTGAAACTTTTTGCAGCGGTACCTGGTGGCAATTGAAACACTGGGAACCGAAATGCATGTGTGAAGCCGATATGCGCCCGGGGCTCCATATGCGGTCGAAGCCGAACGGTAATTCCGCCATGGCTTTATGTACCGGAGGCATCAGGTTCTGCATCAGCGGCAACACCAGCCCCAGCATGGTGATCATGATGGCAAGGAAGATCGATAAACGCCTTTTAAAGGAAGATGCGCCAGCAAGTGGCTTGTGGGTGCGTGCCTTGAGATCCTGGAAATCATCCGGCATGCGATGCGCCAGTACCAGTGAAATCGCCAGGTCAACGTCTGGCGGGGCAGGTTCAACTTTCAATTCATATGGCCCCACCATTAACCTGGTGCCATAAGCGAGTTCCGTGCCCGGTATCAGCGCGCCATCCATTTCGAGTTCACCGTTTAATGCCTGCACGACAAAATGGCCTTCTACGTTTTGCTTGATCACCGCGTGATGCATGGACAGGCGAGGATCCGGCAGATGCACGTTGCATTCAGCGCCGCGGCCAAGCATCAGCTCATGGGCGGCGATGGTGCGGTAGCTCCTGACCGGCAAGCCGCGGGAGTTGTAGGTGATTTTTATTAAAAGGCAATTAAACATAGGGTAGTTTCAATCAATTCATCGTTTGAGCGCATTGCCGTGCTGGCTGCCGCTCATATCACGCATTGCCGGATGTCCTTTTCATTTTTTTACCAGTAAACAAATACGGCAATGATGTGCGCCGTCATTGCCACCAGCAGGGCGATAGTAAAGGGAACATGCAGATACAGCCAGATGCCTAGCCGTGCACGGTACATCAGATCCTGGCGGGCGCGTTTCACCAGCGACAGGCGGCGTACCATGATGGTGTATAGCTCACGGTACAGCTTGCGCTGATCAGGCGTGAGTTCATTCGCCATCGCTGTCAGGTCATCCACGGCCTGTGCGGAAGGGCAGTTGGGCTGGTAGCCTCGCAGCTGGTCAATGAGCCCCAGGCCTATTGATGTCTCCCGGCAGGCGCGCGACACCGTGTTGTTGATGGCGTCAGGCATGACGAGTGCGATCTGGCGCGCAAGCTTGTCGGCCTCCGCAATGCGCAGCAATAAGCTATCCAGGCTATCTTCGCCCATATTCTCGCTCATCTGGCGCGGGTAAATCATGTAGGTATAGTTGCCGAAAAAACCGCTGGCGACCACAACCAGCAGCAAGGCATAAGCCAGCGTATGGATGTTGATGCCATAATGAAAACCGCTATGCAGGGTAACCAGAACCGTCATGGCCGTGCCCAGGTAAATGTGTGCGGACAGCCACCCCTGTGTCGAACCGCTGCTGCGGTAACGTCTTTTGCGGATGCCGTACCATGCCATCCATAACACCATCAGTGCGGAAACCGTACCCAAGCCATAACCGAGCACGCTGCCGCCATAATGGCCTACCGCCGGCTCAAAGATCAGGTAAGCGGCGAAGGCAACCAGGATAACAAGGACTGCAATCTTGAAATAGCGATAGTTTTTGTAATCGAAAATATTGCCGCGCTGCATCAGCTGTTCTTTCTATTCATCATCGGAACCCAATAAACTGACTTCACCCGATGTTCCGCTTGCATAGCCCAGCAGGCCTTCCGGGTTTACGCGCAGTGCAGCGCCGACCGGGCAGGCACGCACACAGACCGGGCCTTCCTTGATGTCTTTGCACATATCGCATTTAACGGCCACTTTTGTGCCTTCAGTATCATCATGCACCTTGGGGGTAATGCCCAGCATCATCTGCCACAGGCTGCGCTCAGGCTGTTCGCGGATGACTGCCATCTGAATCACATCATATGGGCAGTTCTGCTGGCAGTTACCGCAGCCTATGCAGCTGTCATCGATATAAACCTCGCCATGCGGAGCGCGATGGATTGCATCGGGCGGGCAATCTTTCATGCAGTGAGGGTGTTCGCAATGGCGGCAAGAGGTAGGAACGCGGATGTTGGCGAAAATCGGCCCTGTCTCGCGGTCCAGGCGCGATGCACCGCCATGGGTGGCGGCACAGGCGTCTTCACAGTAGTTGCAGCGCACACATAGGGACTCATCGATGAGCAGCACATCGGTGGCTTCGCCGACACCTTGCTGTATCAGGAATGAAATCAGGTTCGACTGGGTGGACTGGCTGGTAAAAGAGCCGCCGCCACTGGGCGCGCTTTCCAGCTGTTCGCGTTTTTCCTGGTCCTGCAGGTGCTGAAGGTAACGTGCGTCCAGCGAGCTGCGTATTTCCGGGTTGCGCGCGATGATTTCACGCATACGGTCAGCCTTGATCATGACCGCATCTGTCGCGACCGCGGCACGCACTGTAGCGTAGCGCGGCTCACCGGATACCAATGACATTTCGCCGACATAGTTGCCTGCGGCCACATAGAACAGCACGACTTCTCTGCCGGCGATCATGCGTGAAACCGTGACCGAGCCGCTTTGGATCAGATACAGGCCATCGGCTTCGTCACCTTCGTGGAAAAGCTCTTCTCCAGCCTCGAAGCTTTTTAATATGGCATGGCTGGCAACATCGTTGAGTTCTTCTTCATCCAGTGAAAGACCGATGCAGATCTGCACAACGGTCTTGATTGCAACCTCATTCAGTACGCGGCGCATAGATTGCACCGAGTTGATGAGTTTCTGCATCAGGCGTCGCGGGGTTTCGATCAGTACGCACTTGGTGCGTGCCTGTACGGTGCCTGGTCTGCGTCGGCCTGATACCAGTGCCATTTCACCGAAAAATTCCCCCGTTTTAAGATGACCATCCGGATGTTCGTCATCGTCGATCAATACATCGAGTTCACCTTCCACGATAAAAAAGAACGTGGTGCTGTAATCGTTGCGCTTGAAAATATAATCACCGGGCTCAGGCAGCAGTATATTGCTTTCCAGTACAAGCTCCCGCAATTGCAGTGTGCTGAGCATTGCCAGCAACGGTACGTTTTTCTGGATTTTCAGAATGACGTCATCAACGCCGCGGTCATTGCAGAAGGTCGAGAATTTCTCGCGCAGCATTTCTGTATCGGCCGATTCCACGGGATTGCCAAGAATGTGCTCGATGACTTCATAGCCCTGGTTGATGCCCTGTTTGATCAGCGGGTAGCCGGCCAAAGCGCCGATGATGTAAAGGCCGGGTACATTGGATTCATAACTTGCGGAAAGCAGGGGCAGAGCGCCGGCATCGGCAGTCGGGAAAGCGACGCCGAAGTTTTCCAGTACCGGACGGGAGGGCAGTGCGCCAAGGCGCGCGATTATCCTATGGCAGGGGATGCGTTCAATGCCATTGGGTGTGCTTGCAAACAGCGTGATAGGAAAATCGCCGCTGTGGTTTATTTCTATGGATTGCGGTTTTGTCTGCAGCAGCCAGTCTACAGTGCCTTTCTGCCTGGCTTCGGTCAAGTGGTTGAGGTTGCTGTCTTTCAGGTTGCTGAAATCTTCAGCCCGGTTAAGGATGATGACCTGATTGCGGCCGGTAAGTGCCAGCGCGTTCTCTACACCGGTGTCACCGCCGCCGACTACCACAATGGTTTCGTTCTGGTAAGCATCCGGATCGTCCAGGTGATATTGGACCTCAGGTACGTCACCGCCCGGAATTTCAAGTTTACGCAGATTGCCTTGTACGCCGATTGCCAGGATCACATGATCCGCAGTGATTTTTTCACCGCTTTCCAGCTGAACTGCCAGATGTTTCGTGGTGCGCGAAATGCCGGCAACCTTGGCGTTATAGCGGATGTTGATTTTTTTGTCCGCGATGGTCTTTTCCCAGGTTTCGAGGACATTTTCGCGCAGCGATGCACTGAAAGGCAGCGGGCTGCGCAGTGGCAGGGCGCGCGGTTCGGCCATCACCAGTTTGCGGCGCTGGTAATGACGAATGGTATTGGCAGGCGCTGACGTTGCTTCAAGCAGCAAGTAGTCCGCATTTTGTTCAGCAGCGCGTGTGGCAGCCGACAGTCCGCTGGGACCCGCGCCGATAATGATAATGTTGAAATGTTTAGCCATGTAGCCCAATTATACTTTTATACTGTGTTTAAGTGGTGCCATATCCGTATATTATGGCGTCAAATATGACTGAATATGCAGGCCGAGATTTACATGAACGGTGTTTTTACTGACTGTATGCCATGGAGCGGCAGGTTCTGCCATTCAATCAATGCCTGACGGGGGTGAGGGAAAATATGGATAAATTTATGCAGGCAGCCATCGACGAAGCGCGAATCGGTCTGGCTGAAGGCGGGATACCGATAGGTTCGGTTATTGTCCATCAGGGTGGCATTATTGGTAGGGGGCATAACCAGCGCGTTCAGTGCGGCAGCGCGATTCTGCACGGGGAAATGGCGGCTTTTGAAAATGCCGGCCGCCAGCCGGCCAGCGTGTATAAGGAATCTGTGCTGTATACCACATTGTCTCCCTGTTCCATGTGTGCCGGTGCCATTCTGCTTTATGGCATTCCCAAGGTCATCATTGGTGAAAACCGGACATTTATGGGCGAAGAAGACCTGCTGAGATCGAGAGGCGTGGAAGTTGTCGTGATCCAGGATGCGGCCTGCATAGCATTGATGCAGGCTTTCATCGCTGCAAAGCCGCGGCTATGGAATGAAGATATCGGCGTCGTGTGAATGCAGCCACGGCAGGTTTCCGGCAGGCAAGGCCATGCCTGAAGCTAATCCAGCAATATCTCGCCTTTGCGCAATAGCAGCTCAAAATCCCTGGCGGGTAATGGTTTGCTGAACAGGTAACCCTGGATCTGATCGCACTGCTGACTCTGTAAAAACTCCAGCTGCTGTCTTGTTTCCACGCCTTCGGCAATCACCTTGAACCCAAGCCCTTTCGCCATGCCGATGATGGCGGTGATGATTGCCGCATCTTCAGGAAACAGCCCCATATCCCGTACAAATGACTGATCTATCTTGAGTTTATCGATCTTGAACTGTTTCAGGTAATTGAGTGAAGAATAACCGGTGCCAAAATCATCAATCGAGAGATTGATGCCGAGCACCTTGAGCTGGTTCAGCACGCGGATGGTGCGTTCAGAATCTTCCATGGCGATACTCTCGGTCATTTCCAGTTCAAGCATGGCAGCGTCAAGCTTCGTTTCGCGCAGCGCGTCGCAGATGGATTCGTACAGAGAATCCTGGCGGAACTGCACGATGGAAAGATTGACGGCAACCGGCACGATGGCGATGCCTGCAGACTGCCACCCGGCTAATTGCTGCAAGGCAGTATTCAATACCCAGTTTCCGATTTCATTGATGAGGCTGCTTTCTTCGGCAATCGGTATGAAACTCGCGGGCGATACCATGCCTTTTTTCGGGTGCCGCCAACGTATGAGGGCTTCAGCGCCGATAATTTTTGATGTGACGATATCCACCTGGGGTTGGTAATACAATTCAAATTCACGCTGTTCCAGTGCCTGCCTGAGTTCATTTTCGATCTGCAGCACTTCATAGGCCTGCTCGTGCATCTGCTGGGTAAAGAACTGGAAATTATTGCGGCCGGCTTGCTTGGCGCGATACAGCGCTGCATCCGCAGATTGTGCGAGCTGTTCAAAACTGTCACCATCCTGCGGAAACTCGGCAATACCTATACTGGATGTCAGCGTGATGCGCTGTGAACCGAAAGTGAATGGCTGGGATACGATTTCCAACAGTTTTTTTGCTACGTGGGCAGCGCCTTCTGCATCCGTGCCGGGCAGCAGCATGATGAATTCATCCCCGCCTTGTCGGCTTAAAGTATCTTCGGGGCGTAAAGTGTTCAGCAGGCGTTTTGCAAGCTCTTGCAGCAAGGCGTCGCCAGTGCTGGGACCCAGGGATTCATTGACGAACTTGAATCGGTCAAGATCAAGGTAAATCAGCGCCAGAGGCTCGTTGCTGCGATTAGCGGCAGCCAATGCCAGCTTTGCCCGGTCACTAAGCAGGCTGCGGTTCGGCAGTTGTGTGAGCGCGTCAAAATTACTCAAAAATTCTATGCGCTGTTCTGCCAGTTTATGCTCTGACAGGTCGCTGATGATGCCGATATGCTGTGTGATCTTTCCATCCTGATTGCGGATGGTGCTGATAGACAGGCGTTCGGAGAAAAACTCACCGTCTTTACGACGGTTGAGAACTTCACCTTGCCAGTATCCTTTGTGGGCGATCTGCTGCCACATTGCTTTGTAGAAGGCTTTGTTGGTAATGCCGGATGCCAGTACGCGTGGATTCTTGCCGATAATTTCCTCGGCTTTATAACCGGTGATCTCAGTAAAGGCTTTGTTGACGGTCAGGATGTTATTGCAGGCATCCGTGGTGATAATGCCTTCGCGGCTGAATTCAAACACTTGTGCGTTGACGCGTAACCGTTCTTCGGCAGCTTTACTATCGGTAATGTCCAGCCATGCACCTACCACCTCAACCGGTTTTCCTTCGCCGTCCCGGATCAGCATCAGCTGGTCATCTATCCATATCACGCTGCCATCGGCATGCATAAAGCGGTACTGGTGGTTCAAATAGCCTTGTGACAGCAATTCCTGCTGAGCTTTCATGACGGTAGCCCTGTCCTCAGGGTGCACGTGGTTGAGCCAGAATCGTGGACTATGCCAGTCTTTAACCGCGTAGCCTGTCAGTTTCTGGATGTTGTCACCGATGAAATCAACGACAAAATCCTTATGCCCGGGGTGAACTTTGAGTGAGTAAATAATAGCCGGGTTTACATTCAGTATATGATTGATACGGTTGTAAGCGCCTTCCAGATCCTGTACCAGTTTCAGACGCTGCGCTTCGTGATCGAAATTGTTAAGTGCAAAACTGATGTCGGTCGTCAGTTCTTTCAGCAAATTGGTGATTTCTTCATCAAAACCATTGGGCTTGGTCTGATACACGTTCAGGGCTGCAAACGGTTTGCCGTTGCGCTGGATAGGGAAGGTTGCCGCGGACTCCCAGCCGAATTGTCTTGCCAAGTCATGCCAATGCTCGGTGATTTTGTTGGTCAGGTAGTCATTCAGGATCATGATCCTGTTTTCTCTTAAGCAAATACCGGTTGGCCCCTGTCCGCCAGGCAAGTCTTCCAGTATCGAGAGTGACAGGTTTTCAGTATATTCAACGCCGCTGCCATAGACCGCTACCGGTAATATTGCTGAGCTTGCTTCGTCAAGCTGGCCTATCCATGCCATTTTCATCCCACCGAAATCAACGGCGCACCTGCACACCAGTGGGAACAGGTCGTCTTCATTCTCCATGCGCACAATGGCCTGGTTGATCTGGCTTAGCGCCTGATAGAGCTGGGTCAGCTGTTTGATCCGGTCTTCGGTTTTTTTTCTTTCGGATAAATCGCGCACGTTGAGGAAGTAAGTCTCAGCGTCAAGTTTCTGGCAGCTGACTTCCACCATAAACTCTTCGTTATTACTGCGGATGAATGTACATTCTTCATACAAGACTTTGCCGGACATGACTTTTTTGACGCTGGGTTCCAGCCGCGCAAGCTCACGCGCTGCCAGGATGTCATGCATACGCATTTTTAAAAGCTCATCACGTTCATGATGCAGCATCTGCAATGCTGCATTGTTGGCTTCCAGTATAGCGTGCTCACGACTCAAGACCAGAACGCCATCGCCCGTCTGATCAAACAATTGCTGATAACGGGCATCTGCGCTCTGGCGGCTCCTGATCAGGAACCATATTGACAGCCCCAGCAGCATTGTCAGCGCAACACCTGTCAGAGCGACCAATGTTGATTTTTTGTTGGTGATGATCCGTTCCGTAAAAGCGGGAGTCGTATTTAATAATATCGTCCAGTGGCTACCGGCGATATCCAGTATCCGTGTTGTCTGCAGGTCGCCTTGTGCGCGTCTCTGGGCATGACCAGTTTTATCGGAATGATATAAAAGGGTGGAGTTGGATACTGTATCGCTGTCATAGATTTCTATATCGATATCCGGGTCGATTTCGCCGCTGAGCCCTGCCATTAAATCATTCAGGCGAAAGGGAATATCTACCCAGGCCGTGATCGCATCACGTCTTTCAGCTACTGTATTGAGCTGGGCGCCTTTTTTGTAGATAGGCAGGTACATGACGAATGCATGGACTTTATCTTTGTTTATATCCTGTATCAATGTGAAACGGGAGGTGATCCTGATGTCATTGTCATCTCTTGAACGCGCCATTGCGATACGTGCTGCAGATGCTGTGGAGGTGTCAAAGCCCAGGGCTTTGGCGTTTTCTTCATCGAATGGTTCAATGGTCGTAATCGGGGTATAGAAATCACGTTGCCCTTCCGGGTAGATTTTGTAATCCGGGAATCCATGCTGACGTTTGTCTTTGATATGACTTGCTTTGTCGGCATCTTTCACCAGCTGGACTAAAGCGATCCCTTTCAGGCCGGTGTAAGTATTGAGCCGCAGTGATTGAACGTACTGGTGGAACTCTTCGGTGGTGACTTCATTAGAGCCATCAATATAGCCTTTTACGCCACGCATCACGACTTGAAAAGCGTTGATGCGGTTGAAAATGTTGGTAGCGGTCACATCCGCGGAATATTCGAGGCTTGCGCGTAGTTTTTTACTGTCATCCCGCTGCGCTGTCACCCACAGGCTGTAGGTGATGAGTGATCCGGCGAGCATGACCAGCCCTGATAAAAGCCAAGGCGTTAGCTTCATGCTGATCAATCTGGCAACATGTTTTTTAAGTGTCGATAACAGGCTCATCTGGTATCCGTTTTATTATTGCTATTATTAGCATCGGAGTTTACACCTAATTAAATTTGAGTTGGGATAAAATCTAATGTATCTCATAGCGTATCAGTGCAGGGTGCATGGAAGCAGGCGCGCAGGTACAGCATATGTGTCATTGGAACGTATGCCGCCTGCCTGATGATTGCTGGCAGATGTAAGCGGAATAAATGGGTATACCTGTATTAATTAGCTGCCGATCGTGTTCTCATGATTGCGTTTGTGCGTTATTCATGTCGTGACCGGATGTGTTTTGAAGTCATTAAATCAATGGAGTGCAGTTTATGAAAAAGAATTTTGCCTTTGTTTTTGCTGTACTGATGCTTGCCCTGATTTTATGGGGCTTGTTCTTTGAAAACAGCGCTACGACCATTATGATTAATGGTCAGGAGATTGCCGGACCGCTGAAAGGTGTGCTGGGAGCGGGCGGCCTGGTAGTTGCGCTGGTTGCCATGATTTGCCTTGCTATCCTGCTAATGCTGGCTTTTGCCGGAACCGGTGTGATCATTCTTGGCTGTTTTATTGTCGGTGCCGGAATCGTTACAGCGTTCATGTTTCCTTTTTTATTCCCGGTGCTGATTCCATTAGCCCTGATCTGGGCTTTTGTTACCCTGGTGCGTAAAAAAAGCTGATGCCGGCGATTTGCCTTAGCCGGTCATGGCAATGCCCTTAAGTGTTCGCACGCATTTACCCTGGGCACGGATTTCATTACATTGCCAATAACGGTGGCACGCTATGCGGAGTTATTTTAATCAGATCAATGCTTCGCGATTTCCCCCTTTGGTGCCACCGTTTTTTGCTGGCGTCCGTGATGTGGCACTGTTTAGGGAGAAACTGCGGCCGGTTATCGCGCATATTTTGCAATAATGTCGGCATAGCGTGGCACGTTCCGTACCAATACTGAGTGATGGCTGTCTGCATAAACCAGCCGGAAGTCGCCGCGTACCCGCAGCAACTGCGACAGCGGCTCGTTGAGGCCGGTAATCACGTAATCAATATCGTACTTGTCGAATGCCTGTTCCCAGCCAGGCTGCACTTTGGCAATTTTCACGTATTCATTCACAAAGTCATCGCCATACATATCGGCACGTCCGTCGATGAAGACTTTCTGTTCCGGGCACAGGCGGTAGATGAGGTAGCCCCCGAAGTTATAGCTATTGAACATGTGCCCGCTGATGCCGGTACTTTTGATAAAGTCGGTAGCTTTCACCGGCAGTATTGCATTGATCTGGTTTTCAATCCTGGCGTTATAAACCGGATAGTATGCGGTCAGTCCAAGTGCTATGACTAATAATGACAGCCAGTTCAGCCAGTGTTCCCTATGGTTTATCTGTTTGCCGCTGCCTATCCACTTTTTATAGCACTGCAATAGCCTTGACTGATGCCAGGCCGCACAGGCGCCTTCCGGATTGATTCGTGCCGATGCGATGGCAATGAAAGGCATGAGCGTCAATGTGGCCAGCGGTACATGCCGGATGGCGATAAACCCGAGCAGCATGAAGAATGTGGGAATAGCCAGCTCGGTCAGGTCGGGTTTGCGCGGCATGTAGGTGTATGAAATAAAGAATGCCAGCACGATAAGCAGGTAAGACCTTGTCCCCCAGTCCTGGAACCCGGGGCTTTTCCATTCGGATATCTGCCTGGTCACATCCATGCCTGCAACCTGAAAAGGATATAGCCAGTGACTTATAAACTCAGGATTGATCGCACTTGCTGCGATTGTAGCCGCCGCTGCAATGGTGAGTTGGCACAGCTGATGTTGCCTTTTTAAATCGTGAGTGTAAAAAATAAGGTAATTTGCCCATTCGCATACGGCAAACAGGCCAAAAAGCAGGATGCCTGCCAGGTAGCCGCCATGCGCATTGACCCAGATCACCATGAGCAGGGGCAGAATGAACAAATGACGGCTTGCCTGGGAGTATTTGTAATGCAGCAGGGCATAAAGAAAACTTGCAAAGAGTACGTAAGTCACCAGCTGCGGCCTGGGCGCAATGCCAAGGCCAAATGGTATGCAGGCAGCAAGCAACAGGCCGAACGCGATTGAAGGTGTTGCGCTAAAGCGTTTGAGTGTCAGGTAGGTGATGGCCAGTGCGGCCATGGCGAGTGAGGCTGTCAGCAGTTTGACTCCGAATGGCCCCAGCCAAACAAACATGCCGTAAAGCGCCACTTCAAATAACCATTCGTGCAGTACCCATGGCTGATTAAAGTGAGTAAACGAAAATATGTCACCCTGGGGCAGGGCGCCTAGCTTGACGATATATTCACCGGTTTTCAGGTGCCAGAAATAATCGAAGTCGGTCAGCGGGAGCAGTGTCACCAGCAACATGTACATCGAGATAAAAACCAGCCCTCTCAGATTAAGAAGCTTGATTACATATTGCATGTATTGGTATCCCATTAAGCCATCGGTAATGGCGCGCTGCTATGCGCATCGATTCATTTAATCATAATCTTGCCGGTGCGTCTATTTGCGCTGGAGGCTGTGCTTGATGGCAGAGTGCGTTGTGCAGGGCGGTTAATGCGCCCGGTGCCGGTATGCTAAGTATGCTGTGGGATATTGGGCAGGTGATAAAAACAAAAAAACCAGTACATCACGCAAAGATGTGCTGGTTATGTTTAGTTTAAACATGTTTGATACTGCGACTTTCAAAATGACCGGAAACTGATAGTCATCACCGATGAAAGTGGCGTCCCCACGGGGATTCGAACCCCGGTCGCCTCCGTGAAAGGGAGGTGTCCTAGGCCTCTAGACGATGGGGACCTTGAACATTTCTTTAAACCGTAACACACTTTTTTAGGCCAATATCACTGCTGTGATACAACGACTTCAAATCAAGTGCGCGTATTACTATATGATGGCGTCCCCACGGGGATTCGAACCCCGGTCGCCTCCGTGAAAGGGAGGTGTCCTAGGCCTCTAGACGATGGGGACCTAAGAATTTACCGCTTAACCAAACATTACTGCTCAGTAACTGCAAGTGCAGCATTTTACTACAATCTACTGACAAATCGAAGCGATTTTTAACAATTTTGGTGGAGGTAAGCGGGATCGAACCGCTGACCTCTTGCATGCCATGCAAGCGCTCTCCCAGCTGAGCTATACCCCCAAATCTACATCGTTTCCGCTTTGAATCTATCGCGGTGTCAGCGAGGCGCCATATTAAAGATGGGCGCGGCGCTTGTCAATCACTTTCATTCTATATTTGCTTAAATTTCCCAAGCTGGAATTATCAAGCCGTTACATCAGCCGGTTTAGTCCTGCTG
Organism: Methylotenera sp. G11; assembly: GCF_000799735.1. Lineage (NCBI taxonomy): Bacteria > Pseudomonadati > Pseudomonadota > Betaproteobacteria > Nitrosomonadales > Methylophilaceae > Methylotenera > Methylotenera sp. G11. Next base: position 446,123 of record NZ_JUHH01000001.1, read on the forward strand.
GCTTGGGTTACGGGTTTAACCGCGAATGTTGGATTGGCTTTCAAACTGCGTTAACTCTACGCGAGGTTGCGGCTGCCATCCGGCTTTGCGGTGCTCGGCAATTACGTTGGTGAATACACCGCCACGCACGAAGAATTTCGCTGTTACGCGCATGAATTTTGGCTGCGTGACCGCTACCAGGTCATCAAGAATGCGGTTGGTTACAGCTTCGTGGAAGCAGCCTTCATCGCGGAATGACCACATATACAGCTTCAGGCTCTTCAGTTCTACGCAGGTCTGGTCTGGAATGTAATCCAGGTAGATCACGGCGAAGTCAGGCTGGCCTGTTTTCGGGCACAGGCAGGTAAATTCCGGGATTTCCATATGAATATGAAAGTCGCGGTTTGGGTTCGGATTCTCAAAAGTTTCCAGGGTTTTAGTGGGTTGCGCGGTGGGCTTCGCGCCTAATGATTGATCGCTCATGATGGATGTGCTGCTTTTTGCTTAAAAAACGTTATTATAACGCTTAAGGGCGCTTCTATAAATGCAGAGTTTTGGGATGTATTGCTTACCTTAACCGCATAAAGCCGCCGTGTGCCCAGGATATCGGGTTATAGAAGCATGTTTGATAATTCAAACAAAATAATTCAAATAAAAAACTCTACTGGCCTTTATATCTTAACTTTGCGTTTAACTCATTTAAAATTAGCCGGATTCAAATCATTTGTTGATCCAACAACGCTGCATATTCATGGGCAGCGCGTCGGCATCGTCGGGCCAAATGGCTGCGGTAAATCCAACGTGATGGAGTCGGTGCGCTGGGTACTTGGTGAATCTTCCGCCAGGGAGATGCGTGCTGATGCGATGGATGCGGTCATCTTTAACGGTTCCGGCAACCGTAAATCCATTTCTCGGGCCAGTGTCGAACTCGTGTTTGATAACAGCATGGGCAGTGCCGGCGGGGAGTGGTCGCAATATGCCGAGATTTCGGTCAAGCGCGTCATCGAACGTGATAAAGGCTCTACTTACTATATCAATAATACCGTCGTGCGCCGCCGGGATGTAGCTGACCTGTTTCTGGGTACAGGGCTGGGCGGGCGCGCTTATGCCATCATTGGCCAAAATACCATTAGCCGTATCGTTGAGGCCAGGCCGGAAGAAATGCGCGTGTTTTTGGAAGAAGCCGCCGGCATCACCAAATATAAAGAGCGCAGACGCGAGACAGAACTGCGTTTGCGTGATACCCGGGATAATCTGACGCGGGTAGAGGACGTGCTGCGTGAGCTTGATAAACAGATTCTGCGCTTGCAGTCCCAGGCAGTTGTTGCGGCTGAATACCATCGTTTGCAAGCGGCCTTAAGCCTTACCCAAGGCCAGATATGGCTGTTGAAGAAGCGTGAAGCCAGTGCCGGCTGGGAAAAAGCCGGGCGCATTGTTGAAAAACTGGTAAATGAGCTGGAAGCGAAAACTGCCAATTTGCGCAGTAGCGAGAATGCGCTGGAAACGGCCAGGCAGCAGCATATTGCTGCCACTGAAGCCGTCAATGCCGCACAAGCCTCATATTATGAGGCGAATGCAACAGTTTCAACACTCGAAAACCAGGTCAGGAGTACTGCGGATGCGCGAGATCGCATGCAGCAGCAGTTACAGCAGCTGCTTAGCCAGCTGGAGAGAAATGCTGCACAGCATGCAAATGTTGAAAGCAGCTTGCTGGAGGCAGGCAATAAATTGCTGGCAGCAAATGCTGATTTGGATTCGGCTGAATCGCTCACATTGGCCGCACGAGATGCTTTGACTGCTCACACAAAGCAATACCATGCCGCCCTCGCGGACTTTAACGCCAGCCAGTCAAGCTGGCTGGAATCAGAGCAAAGGCTGCGACTGGAGCAGGCCAATATCGGTCACGTTACCCGTGCAATCAACGACATGACAGAGCAGTTGAAGCGATTGCGGCAGAATTTATCTGCGCTGGAAATTCCCGCTAATGAATCGCTTGTTGAAAAGCAAGCGCAACTGGAAGTGCTGGAAGCCGAGGTTAAAGCCGCAGAAGCCAGGATTTCGGATATGCTTGAAAATGAAGCCGCAATCCGGGAAGCCATCAAAACCGCACGTGAGTATGTACATGAGCAGCAGCGTAGCCAGCATGTGCTGGAAGCTGAAATCAACTCCTTGTCAAAAATTCAGCAAGCGATGCATGATGCGAACAATGAAGCTGCTTTAGCTTCATGGCTGAAACAATCCGGGCTGAATAACAACGCGCGCATCTGGCAGCTGATTGGTATTCAATCCGGCTGGGAGACAGCGCTGGAATCGGTTTTAGGTAGCCGGCTCAATGCTTTGGTGCATAAGGCGCAGCCTGAAACCAGGCCGCCAACTGCGCTTAGTGTCGCTTTCAGCCGCGGCGAGATTCATCATGCGGCAGTAAATGCCCATGGATATTCGCCGATACACTCCGTGATTGAGCGGATAGATGCTACCTGCCAGGCCGTGTTGCATGACTGGCTCGCAGGTGTATATCTGTTGACGGACGATATGAGCCCGGCTGCTGCCAGCCAACAGCTTAACCAGGGGGAGTGCCTGGTCAACCGGCATGGTGATATTTACACACGCAACAGCGTTGATTATTTTGGAGCGCAGTCGTTGCTGCATGGCGTGCTCGAACGTCAGGCAAGGCTGGAGCTGTTGCAGCGACAGTTGCCTGAGCATCAGCAACGGTTAGCCGCCGCAGCCAGCCAGTTGACGCAGCTGGAGGCAGAGTTGCAGGAGTCCCGTACGAGCCAGCATACCGGGCAGCAGCACCTGAAAAGTATCACTCAGCAGGCGCATCAGCTGAATTTAAACCTGCAGCAATTAAAACAGCAGCAGCTAAGTGCGCTTCAGCGTAAAGACATGCTGGAAACAGACAGTGTTCATGCCAGCAAAAAACTTGAAAGCCTGCAAACTGAAAAGTCGCTTAAAGAAGCACAGGTTGCCGGGATCAATGCGGATTTATCACAGATGCAGACGCTGAAATCTGCCAATGAACTTAATAAGAAACAGGCTGAAAAACAGCTTAATGCAACGCGCAGTGAGTTGCAGGCGCTGGAGCGTGCTCACCAGGAAAAAGCATTCAATATAAAACTTATTCAAAATAATATCAAAGAGTTGGAATCAAAAATTCAATTCTTACATGAAGAAAAATCCAGCCTCAGGATTCGTGGTGATGAGCTGGAAACTGCACTGACTGTGACACCGATGGAAACGCTGAAAGCAAACCTGGAAGCTGCGTTAAACGTGAAGCATGCCTGCGAGGATGGGCTTGCTGCAGCGCGCAATGCATTGGCTGAATGCCAGGAAGCTTTAATGCAGCAGGAGCGCACACGCCTGCAGAATGAGCAGATGCTGCACCCGGTCAGGGATAAGCTTGAAGCCGGCCGGCTCAATGAGCAGGAAGCGCGGCTGCATTTCGAGCAGTGTCAGGCCGGGCTTGCATCCTGCGGAATGGATGAAGCTGTGCTGGCAGATAGCTTGCAGCAGCACCAGAACCAGCCGAAAACCGGCGACCTGGAAAGCATGAAAGGTAAACTGGAGGCTGACATCGAGGCATTAGGGGCGGTGAACCTGGCTGCCATTGATGAGCTGGCGTCTGAGCAGACCCGTAAACAGTACCTTGATAGCCAGTGTCTTGATTTAACCGATGCAAGCCAGACATTGGAAGATGCAATCCGCAAAATAGACCGGGAAACAAGGAGCCGTCTGCAGGCGACTTTCGATGAAGCCAATCTGCATTTCAATGAGCTGTTCACGACCTTGTTCGGGGGCGGCCAGGCCAGGCTGGTGCTGCTTGGGGATGAAATCCTGGATACGGGCATGCAGGTGTTTGCACAGCCGCCCGGCAAGAAAAACAGCACCATTCAGCTGTTATCGGGCGGTGAGAAAGCGTTAACGGCGCTTGCCCTGGTGTTTGCCTTCTTCAGGCTTAATCCAGCCCCATTCTGCCTCATGGATGAAGTCGATGCGCCGCTGGATGACAGCAATACCGAGCGCTTTTGTGCCATGGTGAAAAAAATGTCGGAAAGAACGCAGTTTTTATATGTAAGTCATAATAAAATTACGATGGAAATGGCGCAGCAATTGATAGGTGTTACTATGCAGGAGTCTGGAGTTTCGCGTATCGTTGATGTAGATATGGATGCCGCAGTGCTAATGGCTGAGGCGTGAATCCTCGGTATATAAATCCTCGGTAGTTGAAATATAGTTGAAAGTTTAATGTAAATGAGCGATTTGCAAATAGTTCTAATTGTCATCGGTGGCCTGATTATTGTTGCCGTTCTGGTATTTAACTGGTGGCAAGAAAGGCGCTTTCATCAACAGGTGGAGAATAACTTTTCCAGTATCAAAAGCGATGCATTGCTTGAGGAGCCATCTTTGGATACGGCGCAGCGCTATGATACGGAAGATGATCCTGATCACGATGCGTTCTCGATCAGCCATGACCTGATCCATGAAACGCCGCTTGCCAAACAAGAGCCGGCGCTTGAAACCCATGACCATATTGATGACCAGGCTTTATACTCAGAACCGGAAACCACATACATCGCGCCTGAAGCGATCCAGACGCCTGAAATCAGTGAAGCTGCCGATGCCGAAATGCCTTATGTAGAAGCGCCTTTTGCTGCTGCGGAGCACAACGATTCGTTACCGCAAGCAAAACCAGTGAATCATGATGGCATAAAAGCTATTTTTCAGGATGCATTCAGCAAAAGCCCGGATGCCGTCAATACGCAGGAACTTGCTGCTGGCAGAGCGCTGGGCGCCGCCGACAGGGTAGAGCCGGAAGCAGCATTGGCACAGAGCCTGCCGGCCAGACTCCACGCACAAGTCGACCTGATAGCATTGCTGCATCTGGCGGATGTGTCTACCGTTAGCCAGGTCAGCGGCGTTTTAAAAAGCGATTTTGACGGCTTTGACAAGCCTATGTTTATACATGTGCAAACGCCAGACTCACGCTGGCTGCTACTGAGTGACGTAGCTTCCAAGCCGGATTTCGCAAACCAGAAAATATCAAAAATCGCATGCAGCTTGCAGCTGGCGGATCGGGCTGGCCCGGTTACGCGCAATGTCGTGAACCGTTTCCAGCTGGCTGTGGAAAGCCTTGGCCTGGATGTCAGCGCGCATGTGGAATGGCAAAGCAACGGTGATGCCGTCGCAGATGCCGCAGCTTTGGATGCTTTCTGTATCGATGTCGACAAAACCATGGGCTTTCATCTGCTGCATGGGGAAAACGGGGCATTTACCGGTACCAAACTCCGGGGGTTGGCTGAGGCCCAGGGGCTTGAGCTGTCCGCAGACGGCAGTTTCAAGTTTTTTGACGAAGCGGCTCAAAAACATGCAGCACTGGTTTCAACAGCTGCGACACCTTCTTTTGTCATGTTCAATCGTGAGCATCATCCCTTCAGCCCTGACATGCTGAGGCAGTCTGTAGTGAAAGGGATCACCTTTCAATTGGATATACCGCATGTCAATAACAGTACAGAGGCGTATAACCACATGGTGCAAGTCGCAAAGCAAATGGAAACCGGCCTGCATGCACAACTGGTTGATGATAACAACAGGCCTTTGGGCGATGCACAGATCGAGAAAATACGGCATCAGCTTAAAATCATCCAGGCCACGATGCTGACACGAGGTATTGTTCCCGGATCAGATGTTGCACATCGTTTATTCTCTTGATCCCGGGTATGCAATTCATGTTATTTGGCGCTGATCAGCGAGACACGGCATCACGTATGCAGGAACTGCGTGATTTAATAGCCCGTTATGATTACGAATATTATGTGCTTGATGCCCCTAGCGTGCCGGACAGTGAGTACGATAAAGTCTACCGAGCGCTGCAGGAGCTGGAGCAGCAACATCCATCACTCATTACGCCGGATTCGCCTACACAGCGCGTCAGCGGTTCTGCGGTCAATGCCTTCAACAGCATCACGCATCGCCAGGCCATGCTGTCATTGAATAATGCTTTTGAAGACAGTGAGTTAAGCGCTTTTGATAAGCGCATCAGTGAAGCACTCGGTATTGCCGAGGTGACCTATGCGGTCGAACCCAAGTTTGACGGCCTGGCCATTACGTTGACGTATGAAAATGGTGTTTTTACACAGGGCGCGACACGTGGAGACGGTTACACCGGTGAAGACGTGACGCATAATTTGCGCACTTTGCGCGCGATCCCGATGCGATTGAGCTGCAAGGAGCCGCCGCAGCTTTTAGAAGTGCGTGGCGAGGTGCTGATGCTGAAGCGCGATTTCGACAAGCTGAACCAGGCGCAGCTGGCCAAGGGCGACAAGCTGTTCGCTAACCCGCGCAATGCAGCTGCGGGCAGCTTGCGGCAGCTTGATGCGCGTATTACAGCGCAAAGGCCCCTGACATTCTTTGCTTATGGATTGGGCGCGGCAGAAGGTATTCCGACCTTGACCAATCATGCGATGGCGATGGATTACCTTGCCGGTCTACATTTTCCGGTGAGCCATGAGCGTGGTGTCGTCGCAGGTGTAGCCGGGCTCAGGTCTTATTACCAGAAAATCGGTGAAATACGCGATCGCCTGCCTTTTGATATAGACGGCGTAGTTTATAAAGTGAACGAATTCAGCCAGCAGAACGAGCTGGGATTTGTGTCCCGCGCCCCGCGCTGGGCTGTGGCGCACAAATTTCCTGCACAAGAGGCGCTCACGGTTGTGGAAGACATTACCGTGCAGGTGGGGCGTACTGGCGCAATCACGCCGGTCGCCAGGCTGAAACCAGTGTTTGTGGGTGGCGTGACCGTGACAAACGCGACTTTGCATAACGAAGATGAAGTGCGGCGCAAGGATGTGTACATCGGCGATACGGTCAGTGTGCGCAGGGCAGGGGATGTGATTCCTGAAGTGGTGTTCACGCTGATTGAAAGGCGTCCGGCCGATGCGCGTCGCTTTGTAATGCCTGAGGTTTGCCCGGAATGCGGCTCGCATATCCTGAAACAAGCCGATGAAGCGGTGGCACGCTGCACCGGCGGTTTATTTTGCCCTGCACAGCGCAAACAGGCCATTACGCACTTTGCCTCACGCCGGGCAATGGATATTGAAGGCCTGGGAGATAAACTGGTCGATCAGCTGGTTGAGGCTAATCTCGTGCATACGCTGGCGGATATCTACAAACTGGATCTGGATACACTCAGCAGCCTTGAGCGTATGGCAAACAAGTCGGCGCAGAATGTTTTAAATGCACTGGAAGCCAGCAAACAGACGACGCTGGCGCGTTTTATCTATGCGCTGGGAATGCGCAATGTCGGTGAAGCGACAGCCAAAGACCTGGCCAGATATTTTGGAGATCTGCCGGCCTTGATGAACGCGAATACTGAAAAACTGCTGGAAGTGAATGATGTGGGTCCTGTCGTTGCAGAGTCCATTACCAATTTTTTCTCTGAAGCACACAATCAAAGCGTGATTGCCGAACTTGTGTCAGCCGGCATCACCTGGCCTGTGACTGAAGGGAAGCAAACCTCTGGCGGCGTGTTGCTGGGTAAAACCTTTGTACTTACCGGTATCTTGCCAACCATGTCGCGCGATAGTGCAAAAGAGCTTATCGAAGCGGCAGGAGGCAAAGTGAGCGGCAGTGTTTCGAAAAAGACAGATTACGTAGTTGCCGGCACTGAAGCCGGAAGCAAGCTGGATAAAGCTCAGGAGCTTGGCGTGACAATTTTGGACGAAGCCGGTTTATTGGCATTATTGGGATAAACAATGGAAAATAATCACTATCATCAATATTTGGACGCCGTCATTGAAATTGCCAAAAATGCAGGCGAAGCGATTATGAAGGTGTATGAAACAGATTTTGATGTAGAAAATAAATCTGATAATTCACCTTTGACACAGGCTGACCTGGCGGCACATAATCTGATCGTGAGCTCATTGAAACGGCTGACGCCTGACATCCCTATCCTGTCCGAAGAATCGGAAACGATAGATGCTGATGTGCGCAATTCCTGGCAGCTATATTGGCTGATCGATCCGCTGGATGGCACGCGCGAGTTCGTAAAACGTAACGGGGAGTTTACGGTCAACATTGCCTTGATCGACAGGCATTCTCCGGTCATAGGCGTGGTGTATGCGCCGGCGACAGATTTGCTGTATTTTGCATCTTTGGGGCATGGCGCTTTCAAGCAGGCTAAAAATTATGCGGCTTTTCAGATCCATACCAGGCCGTTTAATATCGAGAAACTTATCGTGGCCGGCAGCCGCTCCCACAGCGACCATCAGGTCCAGCGCTTTCTCAATAATATCCATGTTGAAACCGGTGCTGTCCCTGAACTTATCAGCATGGGAAGTTCTCTAAAAATCTGCCTGGTTGCGCAAGGCTCGGCGGATGTATACCCAAGGCTTGGACCAACCTCGGAGTGGGATACGGCTGCAGCGCATTGCATACTGAAGGAAGCCGGTGGGGATATCGTTGATGAGGCAGGGCGCCAGCTGCGTTATAACACCAAGCAATCATTATTGAATCCCCATTTCTTTGCGACCGTTCAGAAGTCATTCAACTGGTCTGAGTTTTTATAAACACGCATGCAGCTGCTGCATTTAACTTAAAGAATATTGATGAACATGAAACTGCAATTAACGCTAACGACTTTAATTACTGCATTGTATTTTAATAATGTTTATGCAATTTCTGATGATGCGTATGCCTGCAATAAGGCCTATGAGCAGGGGGATTTTTCTACTGCATCTACATTGGCAGGCAAAGCATTGAGCGTCAATAGCCGGGATCGTGATGCCTTGCTTTGCCAGGGGCGTACCTATAGTGCACAAGGTGATTTGAAGTCTGCGTTAAGCGCTTTCAAATCCGCCGAAAAGTTTTCTTCCGATGCATTCGAAAAGACGATTGTTGCACTGGTCACTGGCCATGCCTATAAAAATGCCGGCCAATACGAACAGGCCATTGCCAGTTACCAGGAAAGCCTGAAACAGGCAGGGCTTGCAAAAAGCAAAGCGTTTGAGCGTGTGTCACATATCGGTATCGGTAATGCACACTTTGAAACCAAGCAGTATCCTTTAGCGCTGGAATCTTATTTAACCGCAACAAAACTGGATGCTAATGATAATGAGCGCGGTGAAAGTTTTGAAGATATTGCGGAGACTTATCACCTGATGAATCAGCATGACCTTGCACTTGAGTACCAGATCAAAGCTTACTTTATGCACCAGAAATCGGGCACTCCGGACCAGTTTGCACATTCCAGCATTGAACTTGGCCGTTATTATGCGGCTGCCAGGAACTATGCCAGTGCAGAAAACACCCTGAATAAAATCATCAAGTTTGCCAATGAGCAGGGTGGTGCTTACTATGAAGCTCAGGGCAGCTATGTGCTGGCACAGGTCAAGGCCGCCCGCGGAGACATGCAGTCGGCAAAAGCGCTGGTCGAAAAAGCCAGGCTGATCGCTAAAAATACCAATGATCCGGCATTGGATGAAGAAATCACAAAAGAAACCCAGAATTTAATTCAATAAAATTTTATTAAATCACCCTGTAATTTTGTAAGGAACTGACTGGCTGTTTGACTAACTAACGTTATCAATGAGCTTGATGGGTAATGGCCTGACGGCTATCCATCATTTAAGGTTACGCCATGATTATCCAGACAAAATCCGACATTCTTTCATCAGAGATTACGCCTAAGGAGGTCTTTGACGGCAGGCGCCAGTTCCTGCAGCAGGCCGGTTTCGGGCTTTTGGCCAGCGCGACAGGTTTGCTGGCCAGCCCGTCATTCGCCACTTCCGGCAACCTGCCTACGCAGTACAAGGCCGGCAGGCCTTTGTTAAAGCTCCCCGATTTCACTAAGTCAAAATATGGAACCGGAGAAAAGCTGACTTCTTTTGAAGATATTACTACCTACAATAACTATTACGAGTTCGGCACCGGCAAGGATGAGCCTGCCGTGCATTCAAAACTATTCAAGCCAGTGCCCTGGACTGTCAGCATTGAAGGGCAGGTCAAGAAGAATAAAACCATCAGTATCGAGGATATTTTAAAGCTCGCGCCGCTGGAAGAGCGGATATACCGCATGCGCTGTGTTGAAGGGTGGTCTATGGTGATTCCCTGGATCGGATTCCCGCTTGCACAGTTGATTAAATGGGCGGAACCCAATTCGAATGCCAAGTATGTTGAGTTTGTATCTTTGGCGGATACACAGCAGATGCCGGGTGTAAACCTGCCGATACTGGACTGGCCTTATATCGAAGGCCTGCGTATGGATGAAGCGATGAACCCGCTTACGATCATGGCTGTCGGATTATACGGCGAGGCTTTGCCTAATCAGAACGGGGCACCGATGCGCCTCGTGGTGCCCTGGAAGTATGGTTTCAAAGGGGCAAAAGCAATTGTCAAAATCCGCTTTACCGACAAAATGCCGATGACTACATGGATGAAGGCCGGCCCGAAGGAGTATGGTTTTTATGCCAACGTCAACCCACAGGTTGACCACCCGCGCTGGACGCAATCTTCAGAGAAACGTATTGGTGCAGGCCTTTTTGCCGGGCGCATCAAAACGCAGATGTTTAACGGTTACACAGAACAGGTAGGGCAGATGTATGCCGGCATGGATTTACGAAAAAACTATTAGGCTGCAATGGCTAGCTTTTATCAGCAAGGTGCCGGATAGAAAACTGGTCGCCAGGTTAAAGTTTGCCATTTTCCTGCTGTGCCTGATTCCTTTGTTGCGCCTGTTCTGGCTGGCTTTTCATGATAATTTGACTGCCAACCCGGTAGAGTTTGTTGAAAGATCAACGGGTTACTGGTCATTATTCATGTTGTTAGCCACCTTGAGTTTGAGCCCGATCAGGTTAATGACAGGGCGCTCATGGCAATTGCAGTACCGGCGTATGCTGGGGCTTTTTATGTTCTTTTATGCCTGCCTGCATGTGACGGCCTATTTATGGCTGGATTATGCTTTTGACTGGGCAGACATTGCCAGGGATATCGTTAAGCACCCGTACGTGCTGGTAGGCGCTTCAGCTTTCATGTTGACTTTGCCGCTGGCCATTACTTCTAACAATGCCATGATCAGGCTATTGCGTGAGCGCTGGAAACAGTTGCACAAGTTGGTTTATGTGATTGCTATTTTAGCTGTGGTGCATTTCTTGTGGCTGGTGAAAAAAGACCTGCGTGAACCCATGCTGTATGCAGTGATATTGGCTTTGCTGCTGGCTATCAGGATTTACTACAGAATATCGAAGCGCAAAGCTTAAGATAGTGTAAGTAGTGCTCCTTGATTACGACTAATGCTTATCGTTAATCTTAAATTAGGGAGAAATTCTGATGAAGGCAGGTTCTGTATTGAATATGGGCGTAGGGCTTTATTGCAAGGCGATAGCGCAGGTCAATGTTTTTGCCGATTATATTCCGCCATTATTTTTACGCTTGGTTCTGGCAATAGAGTTTGGTGAATCAGGTCTTCAGAAGTTTCATGGCACCAATTGGTTTCAGGAAGTCGCATTCCCTTTCCCGTTCAACCTGCTGCCACCGGATATCAGCTGGCACATTGCTACTTATTTTGAAATATTAGGTGCAATTGCCCTGGTGTTAGGTTTTGCAACACGGTTCTTTTCGGTATCGCTGGTGGTTTTAACGATTGTCGCGATTGTTTCAGTACATTGGCCAGCCCAGCTAACCAGTATCAGTGACCTGATAACCGGTTACAGGATCGTGGATGAAGAGGGTGATGGTTTGGGTAACTATAAGCTGCCATTGCTCTATATTGTGATGTTCTTCCCTTTGATATTCAAAGGTGCCGGAAAGGTCAGTGTTGATTATTTGTTGATTGCTTATGTAAAGCCGATAAAAACAGTTATGTCATAGCAAGATAAACTGTAAGCAGCCCGCCAACCAGTGCTACTGATAACGTTAATAAAGAACCCAGGCAGGTGATCGCTAATTCAGGGACATCTGCCGGCGGTAATGTTTTCACATAGCGATGATGGTTATACTGCGCCCCTAATGTGATTGCAACGCCAATCATTACAAGTGCCATGCCAAAGAAGTTGGAGAAGTCGCTTCCTTGGTGGATATGGTGATCGCCAGCACCTGCGGTAGTCAGCAAGGTCAGGAATAAACCGAATTTAGCCACTACAAAACCAAGCGCCATTACGGTAATGCCTGACCTGACCCAAGCCAGTAGCGTGCGTTCAGCTGCGAAAAAGACTCTAGGATCTGAGTTCAAAATATTTCCTATATTAAAATGTACATGCAAGCAGGTGAGGGCAAGGAGGCTGTAAGTCCTGCTCGGTTCCAGCCTTTACCTGCTCATGAATGGTTGTATTTAACTATTGAAACATTACTCTACAGCAATCAGTGAATACAAGCTGAACATGATAAGAACGACGATAGGCGCAAATATATATTTTCTGACTCTATTGATAGAGCTAGATTTGGCCTTATCATGGGATTCATAACCAATTGATTCTTCAAGTAACTTTTCTGTCAATTTTGAATTGAACGAATTTTTGTCAACTGTGTAATCCTTGAATCTCAGCTTTTCTACTTTTTCAAATGGCCTGTTTATGTAAAATAGCTCCGGGTTCCATTCAGAGTGCTTTTTGCTCAATAGCATTTTAGTGACTGTCACATGATCCAGCACCGCATTGACCGTGTCGGTAGAGGAGGCATGCCAGATGTGTTTAGGCGACCAGGTCATTGCATCGGCCATATAAACCTTGCAAAAAGTAATATATTTATCTTTCTCATCGGCACTGAATGTCGTAAATACATTAAATGTTTCATCATCAACGATCACTTCAGTCAAAATGGATTTATCTGTTAAATGTGTAGTGATAATTTTAGTAATCAAAGTTAATATCCTGTATAAATAGTCATGTAAATTAATTGGTTACTGGTTTTCTCTTCAGTAACCTGTGAGGAAGGCGCGGGCAGGTGCCCGGCTTACACATTCATGACTTTGATCACTTTCAATCGCCTGGATTGCTTCTGCGGGAAAGGCCAATCAATCACCTGGCCTTCTTTCAGCCCGAGTAAAGCAGAGCCCACAGGCGATAATACGGAGATTTTTCCATACTTCATATTGGCACCCTCCGGGAATACTAATTCCACCTCCCGGCTTAATCCCACGCTTTCGTCTGTGTAAATTACACGTGAATTAATTCTCACCACATTGTGCGGCATTTGATCCTCTGGAACTACAATCGCCAGGCTCAACTCATCGCTAAGCACGTCATCATTCGCCAGCATAGATAGTCGCGCGTAGTCTAAATCCGAAATAATTATCTTTTCAAGTTCCATGATGATATCCATAACATACAATAAATAAATGCCCAGACAATCAGCCTGGGCAGCACTGAATCATAATGGCTATGGACATATTAAATAAGATAGACCGGTCGAACATGACTGTTTCCTTATTGGATACAATTAATGTGAATAATGTCATCATTTGCATGTTAGTTACCTGGCTAATGCATCTGCAAGTTTTATATATTTATTGGCTTTAATATCGGCTGTGCAATAAGTGTTGACGGATTTGTCTATGTTGGATTTGAATTTGCAAGATTGAGATTCTACGAGTAGCAAAGATAAGTAATCATATTTGTTTAATCGTGGTAGCTTAAATTTTCCAGGCTTGGTTGATTACTTAAAATCAAGGTGGCAAGACGAGTGAGTATTGGTTCGCGGCATCAAACGGTGAATTATGCTTGGAGTATAAAAGCCTGGCTGCTATTTTGATGTATGTTGAATTTTACATAATATACATTATACGAAATTAAATAACCGAAGAAATCGACCCTTGCATGCAACTAATTCAACCACCACTCAGGGATTGGAAAATATAAACGGTTTGATTTTCCGTTACATGATCAGAGAGTTTAATTTTATCAATCACCATGGTGTTGTTGATGCATAGATTCACATGCCTGCGCAGCGCACCATGTTCGTCGAGCACGTAATCGCTAAAACCTGGGGCGATCTCGTTGACTGCGGATATGATTTCCGCAACTGTGCCGGCCGGCACGGTGATGGTCCGGTTTTTTAATTGCGGAAAAAACCGGTATAGCTGCTGCGTCATTTCAACACCAGGCATGGTTTTCAGCCAAACCGCACTGAATAAATCGGCGGGAAATTGTTGCCTAGGCACCGCCATGTTTCACCGCGGTCTTCTGACAGATATACATTGCCGGTCGAGCTTCCAAAACATACGCTATTGCCTGCTGCATCCAGGCTATGCCGCAGGACAATATCGTAGGCGTTATCCTGTGGCAGTCCGCTTTGAAAACGCTGCCATGTCTGACCGCCATCGGTCGTGCGTGCGACGAACAGGCCGCCATCAATCGCCATTCGTTCTGAATCAGCACGCGCCGGGACGACCCATGCAGTGCGTCCATCATGTGCATCAGCAACAATCGGGAAGCCGAAATTCACGCCAAGGTCGGGCATGCTCACTTTTTCCCAGCGTTTTGCCCCGTCATTACTGTAAAAAACACCGCAGTGGTTTTGCTGCCATAGGTGATCTGGCTGGCCAGGGCAGCATGTCACGAAGTGTGGATCGTGACCCCATTCGGATTCAGGGTCAGGTAGATAGTCCATCAGCATGCCTTGATTGCGCCCTGTCCAGCTTTTGCCGCCATCCACTGTCTCGATGACCCCCGCTGTTGATACCGCAACATAAAGATGAAGCTGATCCCGCGGATCTACGATGATTGAATGAATGCCAGGTTCAAACACACCGTAATCAATACTTGCAGGTGTGCCGTTCCAGTGATTTTCAGTCGTTGTATCGCCATCGAACAGGTCACCACCGCGGCTGTGGTGGTTCCATAGCGGTCGGTTGAGTTCCCAGTTGTCGCCGCCATCGTCACTGACGAACAAGCCGCCGGGGATCGTGCCTGCATATAGCCTGCCCGGTTGATTGGCATTGCCAAATGCAATGTTCCAGATTTTAAGTATGCTTGCATCGGCATACTCCGGTAGCGCGGTCGGCGATTTCGGGTTGAAATCCGGGGTGGGCAGGTATTTGACGATATAGCGTGCGCCTTTAGGGTACTTCAGCGATGAAATGTCGGTCCAACTGGCACCCCTGTCACGGGAACAGGACAATTTAGGGCCCCAGTGCCCATGATCCAGTGAGGCCCACAAGGTGCCGTCACGAGGGTCAGATGCTGCGTAACATACCGGAATGCCTGCATGTGCGATTGGGCGCGGCCGCCAGCCAGCATGTGTATGATCGAATATTATGGTGCCTTTGCGAGTGCCCAGCAAAATCATATCAGACATCAACCACCTCCAATGCTTACGCTACTGCATCTCTTTGTAAAGAAACAAGGTTTGGATTTATCTGATTGTAATTGAATACTGTATTGGCAGGGAAATTAACAATTGGAGCGAATGATGCCTGCGATTGCAGTGGGTTGGCAATATTCCCTACCCGTTTTAAATGTTTGATTCATGTTTGCGCATTATTTTGTAAGGATATTCGTTGGAATATCATCAATGCTGAATTTGTTTTTTTCTTCCCAGTACAGTTTTAAACCATCGTCACCTTTTTTCTCGGCCCAATCCGAAAGCATGTCTCTGTCACCGGTATAAGCATAGTTAGGTACAGCCATTCCGCAGGATGTGAGCACAAGGTTAATTGAAAGATCGAATATCTGGCGTGCGCCCGGCAAGGGCTTAAAGTATCCGAAAAGTTTCTGCCATTCCTCGTCATCTTTATGGATCACTCTTGCGGTTCCGAAAAGCCGAAGTATCATCGGCGGCCCTTCGAACGCACAAAACATGATGGTCATGCGGGGATGGTTCTGAACGTGTGCGGATGATTCATTTCCGCTGCCGGTGAGGTTAAGCCAGAGTAAGCGGTTGTTGTCTAGAATTCTTAGTGAATCCAGACCCTTGGGTGAGATGTTGACACGACTATCCGCGGTAGCCGTCCCGACGAAAAAGATTTTCTGTTCCGAGATGAATTCAATCAGGCGATCGGTAAGTGCCGGGTAATGTTTAGCCATACAACTCTATTTAGTCATTAATTTCAGTATTTAAATTTTGGCTAGTGCCTGCATCAAATCATGCTCCAGATCTTCAGGTGTTTCAAGCCCGATGGATAGCCTTATGGAATTGTCAGTAATGCCGCGAGATTCCCGCATCTCTGCGCTGAGGTCACGATGCGAAGTTAGCGCCGGTTGCGAAATCAGGCTCTCAACCCCGCCCAGGCTTGCTGCTATGGAGAATAATTGCAGGCTATCGATCATTCTGGTGGCGGCACCTGCCTCGCCGTCTATGGTTAATGAGATCATTCCGCCAAATCCACGCATCTGGCGCTTGGCGATCTCATGACCGCAGTGACTCTCTAAACCAGGATAATAAACCTGTTTGACTAACGGGTGTTTTTGCAATGCGGTTGCCAAGTGCAATGCGGTTGCATTCTGCCGCTGTACCCGTACCTCCAGCGTTGCCAAGCTGCGCGCCAGCAGGTGCGCCGAATCCGGCGCCAGAATCTGCCCAAGGTTTTTTCTCCAGATGCGCATCGGTTCAAGCATGTTGTCTGCAGCAGCCACTACGCCTCCTGTCAGGTCGCTATGCCCGCCGAGATATTTGGTTGCGCTATGAATCACAATGTCGGCACCCAGTGATAATGGCTGCTGGTTGACCGGGGTGGCGAATGTGCTGTCAATGGCGACTTTTGCGCCATAGCGATGTGCCAGAGAACAGATCTGTGAGATGTCGGCAATTTCAAGCAAAGGATTGGATGGTGTTTCCAGGTAGATCAGGCTGCTTTGTTTGGCTAATAAACGCTCGAGCCCGTGCAGGTCATTGACAGCCATAAAACTCGTATGCCGGTTTAAAGCCGGTAATTGCCGGGACATTAACTCCCATGTGCCGCCATAAACTTCCCCAAGGCAAATGACGCCGTGCTCGCCATGGGCGAGCAGCGTTGCAGAGATTGCAGCCATCCCGGAGGCGAACGCCAAAGCGCCCTCCGCACGTTCAAGGCTTGCCAGCTTGGCTTCAACACTCATCACGCTCGGGTTTGTCCCGTATCGGGTATAAAAATAACCAGAGTTGCGGCCTTCAATCACGTTTAGCATGTCTGCCGTTGAGCTGAACCTGAAGGTGGTGGTGTCGTATAGCGGGGTGTGCGGAGCTCCGAATTGGTCAGTAATTTCACCTGCATGAATGCAGTTGGTAGCAAAGCCATTATTTTTGGTAGCCATTTAAATTATCCTATCCAATCATCAGTACGTTCAATCGGCAGTATGTTGCATTTTAAATATCATGATGCGCTATATCGCATGTGCGTCTTCCATCTCTGCTATATTAACTCGTGACGCGTTGTTTAGCTCGCCCTCTTCCATCACAAGCGCCTGGGTGAATAATGCAAAGGCTTCGGCCCATGCTGCCAGTAAATGCGTGGTTGCAGCGTAACCTAAGGTTTCCTTGATCGCATCCAGAAAATGGCTGCCGATAATCGGGTAATCTATGGCTGTTATCCCCCAGGAAGCTGATTTCCGCACAAGGCGGCGCATAACAGGCCGGAATCTATCGGCACGGTCAATATTGGCCGCATATGCAAACACAACGGATACCAGCGGCTGCTGCGGTACTGTTGAGGCCTTGCATTCCATATTAAAAGCATGCTTGAGTTCAGGATAGGTTTTAAAGCAATTGCGGTTAAATATATGCGTTATTGCTACACACCGCTCACGTAAAACCGGAACACTGGCATTGATATAGGTTCTTGCAAAATCAGATAGCATAATTTTCCCTTTTATTTGTGTATAAAAATTAATAACATGCGCAATATTTACTTAATAGCCAATTGCTGATGCGTATTGACCAGCTTTTTCTGCAACCTGAGGCGGCTGGCATCACTGATTCGTTTTAATCTATTCGGTTGGTCAACTCACACATAAGCCGATGCTGAGGGGATTCTGGCACGGGCAACCTGCCCCATCTGCACTGTTTTGATGGTGTTCCATAGCATCAGTATCATGCCGGATGAATACATCAGGCCGCCGGTCATACGGATCACGTAGAATGGATGCATCGCTTTTACAGATTCAACAAAGGTATAGGTCAGGGTGCCGTCATCGTTCATCGCACGCCACATCAGGCCAGCCGTCACGCCGGATATCCACATTGCGGAGATGTACAGCACTACGCCGATTGTCGCCATCCAGAAGTGCACTTCAATGGCCTTCTTGCTGTACATCTGTTTCAGGCCCCACAGGCGTGGTGTCAGGAAGTACAGTGAACCCATGGATACGAAACCAACCCAGCCTAAAGCGCCTGAGTGCACGTGGCCGATGGTCCAGTCTGTAAAGTGTGAAAGCGAGTTAACGGTTTTAATCGCCATCATCGGGCCTTCAAACGTGCTCATGCCGTAGAAAGACAGGGAAACGATCATGAAGCGCAGGATCGGGTCATCGCGCAGTTTGTGCCATGCGCCGGACAAGGTCATCAAGCCGTTGATCATGCCGCCCCAGCTTGGTGCCAGCAGGATCAGTGACAGCACCATGCCGACTGATTGTGTCCAGTCAGGCAGTGCGGTGTAGTGCAGGTGGTGTGAACCCGCCCACATGTAAGTGAAGATCAGGCCCCAGAAGTGCACGATAGACAAACGGTATGAGTACACCGGGCGCTCTGCCTGTTTAGGTACGAAGTAGTACATCATGCCCAGGAAACCTGCCGTCAGCATAAAGCCAATCACGTTGTGGCCATACCACCATTGAATCATGGCATCCTGAACACCGGCATACGCTGAGTAGGATTTAAGCCACCCAGCCGGGATCTCCATGCTGTTGATGAAATGCAGAATTGCCAGGACAATGATATAAGCACCATAAAACCAGTTTGCAACATAGATGTGCTTTACTTTTCTGGCTTTGATGGTGCCGAAAAACACCTTGGCGTATAAAACCCAGACCAGAAACAGCAATATGTCGATGGGCCACTCAAGCTCGGCGTACTCTTTTCCGGATGTATAGCCAAGAGGCAGCGTAATGATTGCAGCGGCAATCACGGCCTGGTAGCCCCAGAACGTGTAGCGAGCCAGCAGCGGGAAGGCCAGCCTGGTTTGGCTGGTGCGCTGCACGACATAGTAAGACGTTGCAAACAGTGTGCAGCCGCCAAAAGCGAATACCACCAGGTTGACATGTAATGGCCTTAATCTGCCAAAGCTAGTCCACGGCAAGCCAAGGTTTAATTCAGGATTGACAAGCTGGGCAGCAACAATGACCCCCATCAGGGTGCCGACCACGCCCCAGATGATCGCCATGATTGTGAATCGACGGACTACATAGTCATCGTAGAATCCTGAAGACTGTGCGTTAGGTCTTGAGCTTGGAGGTTCAGTATTGGCGGGAAAAGCCGGGGGTGATTTTAAATCGCTAGTGTTCATTGCATTTATCTCTATCTAAAACTTAGAATTTTCAGAAGCTGATACTAGAGAGAGTAATAAATGTTTTTGTATAATTCGAATCTGAAACTACACAACAAGCTGATGCAGCAAATGGACGCTGCCGGACTTACCTTCATCGGCCTTAATACTTAAGCCGTACCATTGGCGTTAGAACACTATCGCTACTCACTAAATCAAGCATCAGTATGAGATTAAAGCCGGATCATGACTAATGAAATTTAATAGTTTTTAAATTCATAAATTTTGATATAAATAATTATTGATCTTCAATACGGAGCATGTGCTCAAGAAGGATAATGCATTTATCCTGAAGGCATAAAACCGTTGCAGGTAAATATAATTAAACCCGTCAGGTAATTTGTCCATTCTTTTAAACAATTGAGATCCAGAAAAAAACAAATCATTCACAATGCAATACAATATGCATTCAATGCATAAAAATTGATACCAATATGGATATAAATTTAATCCGCACTTTTATAGAAATAACGAAAACCGGCAGTTTTATCAGCGCTGCGGAACGTTTGCATGTTACGCAGACTACGGTAACGGCCAGGATTCATATTTTAGAAGAGCAGCTTAAATGCCGGCTGTTTGTCCGTAACCGCAGCGGCGCAAATCTTACTGAAAACGGCAAGCATTTTATTTCGCACGCCACCCAGCTGATACAGGTATGGGAAGCCGCGAGAAGAGACTTGCCTTTGCCTGAAGGTAATAAAGTATCGATTACCATAGGCGGTGAGTTTAGCTTATGGAACCCATTAATGCTTGCCTGGCTCAACAAACTCAGGAAGATTCAATCTGACGTAGCCATTCATGTTGAGATTGGCGAGTCGCATACGCTGCATCAAAAGCTTGAAAGCGGTTTGATCGATATTATTCTGGTTCATCGTCCGGAATATTGGGCCGGTATGCAGGTTGAACAGGTTTTAGAAGAAAAGCTGGTGATGGTGCGCTGCCCTTCCAAACCTGAACCCTACGTGTACATAGACTGGGGGAAGGAATTCCGCCAGCAGCATGATGCGGCATTGCCACATCTCGCCAAAACCAATCTGGTCATTAATTTTGGCCCTCTGGCATTGTTCTATTTGCAGAATAATGGCGGCAGCGGTTATTTCAGGACGCGAGTGGTCCAGGCGCCGCTGCAGGAAGGAACGCTGGAGCTGGTACCTCAGGCGCCGGAGTTTTCGTATCCGGTGTATCTCATATACCCTCGTGACAAACACAACCTGGCAACATCCGGCGCCCTGGAAATTTTAAAAGAGACGCTCAGCGATGAGATCAGCTGGTCCCAGTACTGAACATCACACTTGGTTGATGGGTTAAATAATTTATATATTAAAAATTCTGATATAAAAACCTTAAATTATTCATTATAAATAATCATCGATTCTTTCTATACTTGCGGCCGATATAGCCAAGTGCAGCCCGGCTGACTTAAACACCAGAAGATTGTAACGATGATTAAATGGGAACGCTGTTCCACTGAACTCCCAACCACTCAATTTTTAATATTAAATATTGCTCTAGGTTTTGGACATTTCATAACGATACTGAATGCGGGCGCATACCTGCCTATGCTTCCGTACGTTGCAGGCAGTATTGGCGAAGGCTTGCCTTACGTTGTCTGGGGGCAAAGCAATTACTTTGCGGCGATGGGGGCGGCATTCCTGATTGCCCGCCCGTTAATGCGCAGGTTCGGCGCAGTCAATACAGCTTTGATCGCATATATATTATTCGCCTTGTCTTGCCTGTTCGTTTTATTAACGACCTCAATGTACCCGCTGATGACGGCAGCCAGAACATTACAGGGCTTTTCCGCCGGTTTAAGCCTGTCGCCCTCGCTATCGATTCTATTGATGCATTATAAGAAGCCCAAGCAGCATATCGCCGTAGCATTATGGGGCATCGCGGCATTTACGCCATTCTCCATCGGCCCTGCCCTTGGCGGTTTCTTTGCGTATGTCCTTGGTGACTGGCGCTTGCTTTTTGCCATATCAGCATGTCTGATCACGATGGTTGCAGCGGTCATCTGGCTATTGCACAGGAAAAGCGTTGATGGGCTGGATAGCGCCTACCCTATCCAGTCTCATTTATTTCTATTTTCATTATTTGCGATAGCCTGTATCGCACTGCAGGAGTTCTTCAATATAGGGCTGATTTCGGCCCTTACCAGTCGCGAAGATGAGTTGTGGCTGGCAGCGGCAATATTCTGTTTATTTTCTGCATTATTCTGGTTCAAGAACAACAGTGTCGAATATCCGCTGTTGAATTTCAAGGTTTTCAAATACCCCAATTACGCTTTTGGCCTGATGGTGCTGTGCCTTGCTTTCATGGCGCTGCAGAGCTCTATCGTCCAGTACCTGATCAGGCTGCAATTGGTTGAAGGCTATACCGCCTGGCATGCCGGCCTGCTGTTTTTGCCTATTTTTGTTTTTTCAAAACCCCTCAATATTCTGGCGCAGTATTTCATACACCACGGCTATGACCCCAGGGTTCTGGCATGTATTTCATGCTTTGGTTTTGCATTGAGTTTTTGGTGGATGAGTACCTATACCCGCCCTGCGCCCTGGGAAAGCCTGCTGTTGCCTCAGTTTTTAGAAGGTGCTGCAATGGGGCTGCTTTTAATTTCGATGACTACGATTGCATTAGGCAACGTACCGCCAGAGGAGCAGTTACATGCTGTAGACATACTGAATACTTTCAGGAATTTATCAGCCGGACTTGCAATCACTTTGTCTGACATAGGCTGGGATCATTACCTGGCGTATGTGAAAAACCACATGACTTTCCAGGGCAGCATTGCTAAAGAAGCCCTCAGCGCACATTTTTATGAATTGGGGTTTGCAGAACCTGCGGTGCAGCATCTGTTGCGCCTGAAAGTGAACTCCGTGAGTGGGCTGCTTACGCTTAATGCCATGTTTTATACGCTGGCACTCATCTTTATTGTATTGGGCGCTGCTGTCTGGTGGGCCAGCCCCAGACACATCGTACATAAATCCACGGTGCAGGATAGTGTTGTCGAGAGTTTAGGAGAAGAGCCTTGAGTTACCGGCGCAGTACTTTGGCGGTTTTGCTGCTGACATTGGTTTCCGGATGCGTGCCGGCTATCAAAGACCATGCTGAAAGAATCAAGGAGGTGAAAATTCCTGCGCATCTCATCACTTCCAACAGCGCAGTAAGCAATGATGAAGCTGAAATAAACACGAATGAATGGTGGAAGGTTTTTAACAACGATGAATTAGAAGGCTTGATAAAATTAGCGCAAAAAGGCAACCCATCCATCGCGGAAGCTAACAGCCGGCTTGAGATTGCCCAGGCAGAATTAAGGCAATCAAGATCCGTTCAATTACCCAGGGTAGATGCTGCCGCAGCCGTGACAAGTCTGCATTATTCGAATAACGGTGATCATGGGATTTATAACGGGCAAACCAATATTATCGGCGTGGCAAACCCGTTGATTGTTAATTATCGCCCTGACTTTTTCGGAAAAGATAAAGAAATCATTGCCAGTGCTGCTGCACATGCGGAAGTACATAAAGCGCTATTGAAAGGCAGCTTAATTACGCTTCGGCAGTCAGTGATCAAGACTTATTTTGCCCTGGTCACGGCGAATGAGCTGGTCAAGGCCCAATTGGATATCATCGAAGCAGCAAAAGAGGTCGAAGCTGTCAGGATCAATGCGGTACAGGCCGGGTTGCAACCGGCTTCTGCTGTTCTGCCGTCACGGTTATATCTTGGTCAGACCAATGCAGGCCTATCACTTATCAAGCAGCGTAAAGGCGCTCTGCAATATGCATTGCTGCACCTGTTAGGCAGGAGCCCTGACCAGGCCATTGAATTGCGGCAGAATGAATTGTCCATACCGCAGCGTTTGCCGGTCCCGGCAACGATTAATCTTGATTCCATTTCAAGGCGGCCGGAAATACAGGCTGCATTATGGCGCATCCGCTATAGCTCACATATGGAGAAAGCAGCTCAAAAAGACTTTTATCCCAACATCAATTTACGGGCGTTGCTGGGATTCAACAGCTTGGGCTTGGCCAATCTTTTCGATTCACAAAGCCTGTCTTATGCAGCCGGGCCTGCACTGAGTTTGCCCATATTCAATCATCATGAGCTTGAGAGCAGGTTTGATGCGGCAGCGGCGGCTTATGATGCCGCAGTGTTTGCCTACAACCAATCGGTACTGAATGCCGCTAAAGAAGTTGCCACTCATCTTGAAAACCTTGAAAACACTAAAAGTATATTGGCGTCGCAAGTACTGATCCTTGAAAGCCGCACGGCTTATGCGGAATCCATGCACGCAGAATTTAATAGCGGAGTTAACGATAAATTAGCTTACCTGGAAGCATTGATTAACAAGCAGCGAGCATACGCAGATTACCTGCAGGCGCGATTGGATTGGTTATGTGCAATTACAGATATGGCAACTGCATTAGATGGCGAATTACAGGAAACAGGAAATGACCTCCAAAACTAAAGACAGATACCGCAGGACACATTTATTACTGGCACTGATTATATTGGGATCGCTGGCAGGAATCTCTTATTGGCAATTATTCTGGGGTGGCAATATCGATTGTGACGATGCTTATGTTGCTGGGAACATTATCCCGGTGCATGCCTTGGTTCCTGGTGTTGTGACCGATATTTATGCAGATAACTCCATGTATGTGAATGCCAATCAGGTGCTGATCAGGCAAGAGCGTCATCTGGCAAAGCAGCGCATGGATAAATCTGCATCCGCATTGGCTGAAACCATACGTTTCACACGCAGCCAGTATGTACAGGTACGGCAAGCAGACGCTGCAATCGCAAGCCTTTATGCGCAGCGTGAAAAAATAGAAGATAATTTGTCACGTTACATCAAAGCTGAATCCGGTGGTGCAGCCTCTGCCCAGAAAGTGGCCGACACAACGGCCGACATTGCCATTATCAACAAAGATATAGAAGCCGCACGCGCCAATCGCCAGAAATACCTGGCGCTTACCGGCAAATCGCAAGTGCTTGACCACCCTTCAGTGCAGAAGCTTAAAGCAGAATTCATCGAAAACTATATTCTGTATAAGCGTTCGGATATTGCCTCACCTGTTGCCGGCTATGTCGCTAACCGTCGCGTTCAGGTAGGGCAGTCTCTGGCAAGCGGGCAACTGCTTATGAATATCATCCCGCTCGACGGACTGTGGATTACGGCAAATATTAAAGAAACTGATATGCATCGGGTGCAGGCCGGGCAGGATGTGATTGTAAATGCAGGCATGTACGGCAATAGCGTAACCTACCATGGCAAGGTGCTGGGTATAGAGCCTGCCGGTGGCAGCACATTCAGCCTTTTTCCGCCGGAAAATACCACGGGCAATTACATACACATTGTAGAACGCGTTCCGGTACGTATCAGCTTGTCTCAGCAAGACCTTGTGAAACATCCTTTGCGGCCGGGGCTCTCGGTACGGGTCAAGATTACCGGAAAAACAAACTCAGGTGCCGAGAGTTTAATTTCGCAGGTAACGGTTGATAACCCGAGTTTCTCAACCACGATTTTCGAAAACGAGATGAAAGGCGCTTTATCTGCAGCACAAGCGATTATGAATAAAAACTAATGGTTCTGCATTTTTAACGCTATTTAATTTCAACCGGATATAAAACATTTTGTTATCACCAGAGACCCAATTGTGAGCATAATATGTTGCATATAATATACAACATATATAAAATACTTTTTATGCAGATCACAAAATTTACTGACCTTGGGTTAAGGGTTCTGATGTACCTCTCGCATGAGGTGGATGGTTCCGTTGTTACTATCCAGGAGATTGCGCAGCAATTTAATGTGCCTAAAAATCACCTTGTAAAAGTGGTTACCAGGCTGAATAAATTAAACTGGATTTCTACTACCCGCGGCAGAACCGGTGGGCTAAAGCTTGGTGCCAATGCCAATCAGCTGAAATTAGGCAACATCCTGAAAGAGCTGGAAAACAAAACAACTCTGATTAATTGTAATGAGCCGCCATGCGCTTTGACTGGCCGCTGCAATTTAAAAGAGATTCTGGATCACGGACTGAACAATTTTTATGAGGAAATGAATAAATACACCTTAAAGAGCATTGTAGATAAGAAAACTCAATTAGCGGTAATTGAATTACACCAGCGTTACGCTATTGGGTAACCGCATTTACTTTTAACCAGCAGCAGGAAGTTTTAGCAGACACTCACCCGAGTGTTTTTTTTGAAGTTATATGTTGCATTTTATATGCAACTTTAGGAGATTTTATGCTATCAATATCAGCAAAGCCATACATAGATGCCAGCGTGCCCGTACTCAGGCAGCATGGACTCGCAATTACGACATTGTTTTATAAAAACATGTTCGAAGCCCACCCCGAACTCATGAACCTATTCAATATGGGAAACCAGGCTAATGGTTCTCAACAGCAGTCGCTGGCAGCCGCAGTATTCGCTTATGCGGCCAATATCGATAATACGGAAGCATTAAAACCGGTGGTGGAAAGGATCGTGCATAAGCATGTTTCTGTCGGCATCAAACCTGAGCATTACCCTATCGTTGGACATCATTTAATTGGCGCGATTAAAGGCGTGCTTGGTGATGCGGCAACACCTGAGCTGATCGAGGCCTGGGAGGAAGCGTATGGCCTATTAGCGGATGCATTGATTACCACTGAAGCCTTACTCTACAAGCAGAATAACCAGCAGCCGGATGAATGGATCAAGCTTAAAGTAACAGAGAAACTGCATCAGACGGACAATGTGGTTTCATTTACCTTGCGCGCAGATGATCAGACCAAATTACCTGCTTTTAAGCCTGGCCAGTATATAAGTGTGGCTGTGCATATTGAAGAATTGAACTTGAGGCAGATCAGGCAATATAGTTTGTCTGATTCACCGCAAAAAAATACACTCAGGATCACGGTGAAACGGGAAGGCGGAGATGAATATAAACCTCAGGGTAATGTATCAAACTGGCTGCATCAGCACACAAGGGTTGGCAGCACCATTAACGTCAGCTTCCCATGTGGAAACTTTACGCCTGATATTCAGGATCCGCGCCCTATCGCTTTGGTTTCCGCAGGTGTAGGCATTACACCGATGATTTCAATATTGAATGATATTGCAGTTACCAATCCGGGCAGGAAAGTGATGTTTGCACACGCAGCCCGCAATATCGCCAGCGTTGCACACATTGATGAGATACAGAGCGCAAAAGGTAAACTGGAGAATCTGGAAACGGTTTTCTTTCTGAATGAGTCAAAAAAACAGCATATTGACGAAAGGGAAGGACGCATGGATTTAAGCAGCCATATCACGCCGGAGTTCAGGGATGGCATCTATTACATATGTGGACCACAGTCGTTTATGGATGATCAGCGTGATGCCTTGATCGAATTGGGCATTCATCAAAACAATATTCATAGGGAAGTATTTGGCCCAGAAAGTCTTAATCACTTAATTTAAACGCTGCTGGCGGACATCCAATATCGAATGTCCGCCAGTAACACTTCCCTGATCAAACATCCTTCATTTGGCAACACTTGCTGCTACCTACCTTATTGTCTAAATTAAGTTATAATTGTACAAATAACTTACGCATTTAAATTTAAAACTGTATAAGTTGTTTTTGAGCAGTTTATTTAACCAGTTAAATTAGTAAGCTGCACAATTAATACCTCTTTATTTTTGCAGCCATTCCTGCTTTCTTTTTGCTAAAAAGATTACTAATCTAGCGATATATTATTTAAATATAAACAATTTAATTTGTACACTTGACATTGCTTGCTACATCTGTATATTTGTAACTGTCTAAATAAAAGGTGGTAGTAGATCATGATTACAAGCAAATATTTACTTGAGCAGACCGGTTTATCCAGGGCTACTTTAAATAATTATATTGGCTTGGGATTATTACCGAGGCCTGTAGTCAGGCGCATCGCTACTGATCCGGGCGCCAGGCTCACCACGCTGGGTTATTTTCCGGACTGGGCTGTGGATCGGGTTCAGCAGGTAAAATTACTTAAAAAACAGGGCTTGTCCATAAACAGTATATGCCGGCAAATTGCATCGGGAGATAAAACCGATAATGCTGACAACAGTGAAGATACCGTACAAATGCATCACCAGACGGCAGCCAGTGAAGATCGGGTGCAAAACAATCACGCTTCGCAGAAAATGAATGCGCGTGAATCTATCAACCTGTCGATAGACAGCATACCCTACCCTGCATATATGATTAATTATGAGTGCGGGCTGGTGTGGCTGAATGCTGCGGCGCAGCACAGTCTTTTTATGGATTCAGCCATACCGGACAGGGCTGAAGACAGGTCGGTCATTCCGAAATTGCTTGAGTGGTCCAAAGGTTTTAGCGATTCGGATAAAGAGTCATTATTCAAATCGCACTTTAATGTCGTTAAGCATCGGCTATCCAAAGATACGCTATCCAGAACGATACTGTCTTTGCCGCAGGATGACAGGCTTTGGCTTGAAAACTGTTACGCACAGTCAGAGGCGCCTAAAAATACATTGATACAGGATACGGTACTGCATCATTCGATTGATGTTAACAAACGCATCATCGCGATCAGTTTCAGGGAGGGCGTGCTGTTTACCTATGTGCCGGATGATGCCGACGCCAACCAGTTGCTTGAGTGGCTATCGCACAGGGATTCGGTCATTCGCACCCTTCTCAGCCAAAGATTGCCGGTGCTGACACCCGTAACCGTAATGGTTGCCGACTTACAGAACTCAGTGCGTATTTGTTCTGAGTTGCCGCCAGATGAGTATTTTCAGTTAATCAATGAAATCTGGTCGGCGCTGGATCCTGTCTTCAGGAAATATTACGGTGCTTATGGCAAACACACCGGTGATGGCATGGTGTATTACTTTTTCCCGCAGCCTGATAACAATTACATCATGAATGCCATTTTATGTGCATGTGAGATTCGTGAGTGCATGAAGGTCATCAGCCACAAATGGGCGCTTAAAAAAGGCTGGACGAATCAACTGTTCATGAATATCGGCCTTAATGAAGGCGAAGAGTGGCTGGGAACATTCAAAACCAATACAAGTTATGAATTGGTTATCCTGGGTGAAACCATTAACATTTGCGGCAGGCTTTCTGATTTTTCCAGGTATGGGGAAATCTGGGCAACTAAGAATTTAGTGAGTAAACTCACGCATGCAGAACGGAATTCAATAGACTATGGCGTGATACGCAGGACGCCTGAGCAAGAAATATTCGTTTCAAACAGCTATGCTCAGATTTCAACCCTGGTGGATAAAGATGATGTGAGGTACATGAAACTGATTGATATCTCGAGTACGGCAGTAACCCAGATACGTGCAATAAAATAGCCGGGATTTATTGAGGTGTTGAAATAAAAACAGCCCGTAACGGGCTGTTTTATTTGGGTTTACTTATGAAATACCGGATGTGATTAGCGATTATTAAAAAATGCGATATTCATTACCCGGTCATTCACTAAAGTCACTTCAGTTTCTTTATATGTGCGTTTTGGATCATACTTGACGATATTCTTGTAATACCACATCTCTACTTTAACAGGCTTGGATTTCGATTCATCAGCTCCTGCTTTGAGCAACATCGTGTTAGCGCCGGATGGTTTCACGGAAAGTTCTTTTTTGAAGGGTTCGCCAAGTTTTTCGGTAATGACTTTCTTGGTTTTTCCGCTGAATGTATTTAAAAACTCATCTTCAGTATAGGTTTTTTTAGGGGGCGCTGCGTTTGCGATTGAAACCGTAGCAAATATACAAACTGCCATTGCAAAGCTGAATAATTTTTTTATAGTAAATTGCATTCTTATCTCCAAAATTTAGCCTTTCATTATCTCACTTATTGCGCCTTTAGCATAACGCCCGGCTTATTCAAGTCGTTTACAGAGGTAATTTCAACTTAAGCCCGTCATAACCCACAAATACATTGTCAGGTAATTGGGCGCTTAATGCGCTATATTCCATCTCATGCGTCATGTGAATCAGATAGGTTGCATTGGCTCCAATCAGACTGGCGTACTTCAAGCTTTGTTCCAGGTGAACATGACTATAATGCGTTGCATATCGCAAACAATCCAGCAGCAGGATATCCAGCCCTTTCAACAGGTCAAACGAACTCTCTGGAATCGTTGAAACATCTGTGATGTAGGCCAGATTGCCGATCCTGTAACCATAAATGTCGCTGTTGCCATGCTTGATTGGTATCGGGATGATCAGTTCACCAAACAGCTGGAATGGGTCGGCAACGGGATTAGTTTTTAAAATGGGCAGGTCCCAGAAATTGCCGACTTCGCGCAATGTATACCCGAACTTGTCTGCAATGTGGTTCATGGCTTCCGGGCTGCCGTATAGCGGAATCTGACAGCGCTGAATCTGGCAGAATGCCCTTAGGTCATCAATCCCGTGCAAATGGTCTGCGTGCGTGTGTGTGTACAATACGGCATCAACGCGGGAAAGCCCTTCCCTTAGCGCCTGCTGGCGTATATCCGGCCCGGTATCAATCAATATCACTTTGCCGTTATCCAGTTCGATTACGCTGGAACAGCGTGTCCGCTTGTTTCTGCTGTCGGACGATGTGCATGTGCCGCACTGGCAGCCGATCATCGGCGTGCCTGCGCTGGAGCCAACCCCAAGCATGGTCAGTTGCATGGTCAGCTGCCTTGTGATTGAGCGTTAAGGGTTGGCATGCTTGAACAGGCGAAAGAAATTCTGCGTGCTGGCGGTGCTGATTTCTTCAAGGGAAACACCCCGCAGCCTGGCAATTTCTTCTGCGACGTATTTAACATAGCTGGGCTGATTCGTTTTCCCGCGATATGGAATCGGCGCGAGATATGGGGAATCTGTTTCAACCAGAATCCGGTCCAGCGGCACTTGTCTGGCAACCTCTTTGATTGCGGCTGCATTCTTGAACGTAACAATGCCTGAAAAGGAGATATAGAATCCAAGCGCTATGGCTTGCATCGCCACCTCCAGGCTCTCCGTGAAGCAGTGCATGACGCCGCCAACCTGCTGGGCGTTTTCTTCACGCATGATTCTCAGCGTATCTTCTGCAGCATTCCGCGTATGGATGACTAGCGGCTTGCCGCAAGCGATCGCGGCACGTATGTGGTTGCGGAAGCGTTCGCGTTGCCACTCCAGGTCTCCAGTCAGCCTGAAGTAATCAAGACCGGTTTCACCGATGGCGATGACCTTGGGATGATCTGCCAGCTTTATCAACTCTTCAACACTAGGCTCATCAATGTCTTCATAATCCGGATGCACCCCTACTGAAGCAAAAAAATTCCGGTTATTTTCTGCAAGTGACAGGACTTGCGGGAAATCAGGCAAGGTCACTGAAATGCAAAGCGCATGCCCTACCCCGTTATCTTGCATGGATTGCCTGATAGCGGGTAAGTTGGCGGCAAGTTCAGGGAAATTCAAATGGCAGTGCGAATCAACGAGCATAAGTGGCTTTTGGGGATTACATTGTGTGTGTGGGACGTGATGACCTGAGTACGTTCCCTAGTAGGGCTTCAATTTTATTGCGGGCTTCCTGGCCGCCATTCTTGTCGTGGAACTGAACTCCGATGCCCTGGGGTTTGTTGCCTTGCGTGCTAGGCGTAATCCATACGACATGCCCAACGACTTTCAGCTTCATCGGGTCATCGAGCAAGCTTAGCAACATGAAAACTTCTTCACCCATTTTGAAGGATTTGTTGGTGGGAATAAACAAGCCACCGCCAGCTAAGAATGGCATATAGGCCGAATATAGCGCGACTTTTTCCTTGATTGCAAGCGAAAGCACCCCTGGCTTCAGGTTGCCTATGGTTTTGTTATCGTCTTGTATGTCTTCAGCCATAATGTAGCTACTTTTTAGTGGTATAAGTTAAACAAATCAATGAATATCAAGCTTGAAACGCTTTCGTATACTCGACCAGCAGGCTTTCCATCTGTAACTCATGGTTCAGCGGATGTGCTGCGAGCTTGCGAAGCTCGTTGGCTTTTTTCTGTAAATCAAACACTCGCCCCAAGTTTACCTTGTCTGCCAGCGCTTGCAAAGCGCGAGCGT
This sequence comes from Methylotenera sp. G11, assembly GCF_000799735.1. Taxonomy (NCBI): domain Bacteria; kingdom Pseudomonadati; phylum Pseudomonadota; class Betaproteobacteria; order Nitrosomonadales; family Methylophilaceae; genus Methylotenera; species Methylotenera sp. G11. Next base: position 477,607 of record NZ_JUHH01000001.1, read on the forward strand.
GCTGCAAGTGATATCGCGCCTGCTGCCCGAGCTTAACGGTAACAATATCATACAACCATTTCTGCACGGCAATCACGCCGGTTTCCACCGAACTGGCAATCAGGATGGGTGCGGCTGTCTGGGGTTCCATTTTGCGGCCTAGCGCCAGATGCTTCCACACTTCGGATAACTGCTCGAATTGCGCTTGTTCGGATAGTACTTTAATCGGTGAACCTTCAAGGTAAGCCAACTGCTGCTCCGGGTTTCTAACGCCTTTCATGCCAAGCCAGGCCAGCGCTTGCTGCATATCCGGCACCGGCATGCTGACTTTTCGGCAGCGGCTGGTAATCGTAGGCAATAAACGCTGCAGCTGATGTGCGATTAAAATAAAAATCACGCCAGGCGCCGGCTCTTCCAGCATTTTTAACAATGCATTCGCTGAAGCCTGATTCAGCGCTTCGGCGGGGTTAATCAGCACGATTTTCAGCCCGCTGGTCTGATGGCTGGATAAATTCAGAAAGTCACCCAAGTCCCGAATCTGTGCAACAGAGATCTGGGTTTTCTTTTTGGTCTTTTTTGCCGGGGACGCATCTTCTTCCGCGCCGGTTTCCTGTTCAGGACTGATCAAGCGGAAATCAGGGTGGCTTTCATCGTTAAACCAGCGGCAGCTGGGGCATTCATTACATGCATACCCACGGTCATCGCGATTGCGGCATAGCAAGGCTTGGCTGAAACTGAGTGCAAAATCGTATTTACCGATACCTGCGCGTCCATGCATTAAAAATGCATGGTGCATCTTCTGGCGACCCTGGTTCAGGTTCTGCCAGAGCTTGTCTTGCCACGGATATATCTCGTAATCTTTATTCATATGAATTATATGGTTGCAATAATATCTTCAACCGCCTTGGCAACTTCTCCCAGCGACTTGCTGGCGTCGACGATCCTGAATCTTTGTGGATTCTGGCGGGCTCGCTCCAGGTATGCATCGCGGATTTTTGTAAAGAAGTCTGCTGATTCGCGCTCAAATTTGTCAGGGCTGCGCGCGCCGGCAAGCCTTGCGATACTGATTTCAACCGGCACATCGAATAAAAGCGTCATGTCCGGCTGTAAATCCTCTTGCACCCATTGCTCAAGTATTTCCACTTTGTCGGCAGGAACGCCCTTTGCGCCGCTCTGATAGGCAAAAGTGGCATCTGTGAAACGGTCTGAAAGCACATAGGCACCTCGTGCCAGCGCGGGGGCGATGATTTGGGCGATATGCTCACGCCTTGCTGCAAACATGAGCAAGGTTTCAGTCTCCGCATGCATTGCCTCATGCAGCAGCAGTTCGCGCAGGCGCTCTCCCAAAGGCGTGCCGCCCGGTTCGCGGGTTGATACGACCTCACGTCCGCGGGTTTTGAGTATTTCTATGATTCTGGGGATGTGCGTGCTTTTACCCGCACCATCCATTCCTTCTAAAGTGATAAATTTTGCTGTCATGGCGTTATTTTTTTAACTGATATTTGACGACTGCACGGTTATGTTCGTCTAAGTTGTTGGAAAACGCGTGGCTGCCATCACCCTTGCCTACGAAATACAGTGCTTTAGTGTCAGCTGGATGCAAAGCTGCTTCGATTGCCGCCATCCCCGGCATGGCAATCGGTGTGGGAGGCAAGCCGCTACGGGTATAGGTATTGTAAGGCGTATCAATAGACAGGTCTTTTTTGCGGATGTTGCCATCAAACCTGATCCCCATGCCGTAAATGACCGTAGGATCGGTCTGCAAACGCATGCCCAGGCGCAGCCTGTTAACAAAAACCCCGGCAATCATTGGTCGCTCATCGGCTTTTCCGGTCTCTTTTTCAATAATAGAGGCCATGATTAAAGCCTGGTAGCTGTCCTTATACGGCAAGTTCTGGTCTCTGCCCTGCCATGCTTTTTCCAGTTTCGTCTGCATTGCGTTATAACTGATCCTGAGCAGTTCAATATCCGGGCTGTTGCGGTCAAAATAAAAAGTATCCGGAAAAAATAGGCCTTCTGCCACAGTATACGGTGAACCGATTAATTTCAGGATATCTGCCTCAGATAAGCCTTTTATGCTTTGCCTGACGGCATCATTAACCGCCAATTTCTGGCGCATCTGTTCGAAAGTACGACCTTCAATAAACGTGATGCTGCCTTGGGTGGTCTTGCCATGGTTTAATGACAGCAGCAGCTGGTAAGGAGAAATGTTTTTGTTAAGCGTGTAGGTGCCGGCTTGCAGGTATTGCTCTTTGTTCAATAACCTGGCCAGAAACATAAATCGCCAGGGTTCTTTTAACACGCCCTGTGCAACCAGTTGATTGGCAATGCTTTTAAGCCCGCTCTTGGGTTGGATCAGGATTTCCTGGCTGCTGGGCTGAAGTTTCAAAGGCGAGATCGCATAATGCACCAGCCAGGCACTGAATAATATGGCGCTAATGATGGATAGCAGCAACCATCTTTTTATTTTTTTAATCATGTGACACTACAGCTCTTATTTTGGCAGCCAGAGCTTGCTCCGGCCAACGGGTATTATTGATTCCAGTCACCTGGAATGCGCCGAACAGGCTATTGCAGATAATCACTTCGTCAGCTTGCAGTAGCTGATCCAATGTGAAGGATTTCTCCGCAACGTTCAATCCCAGTACGTTGCCTAATCCGAATATGCGCTGCCTGGTGATGCCGGAAACGCCGCACAGGCTTAAATCCGGCGTAAACAGATCAGTGCCGAAGCGCGCAAATACATTGCTCATGGTGCATTCTATTACGTTACCTGACTGGTCTAACAGCAAGCCGTCGAATATCGTATCCTCACGCCATTCCATGCGCGCCAGCACATTCTCGAGGCGGTTTAAATGTTTGATGCCGGCAAGTTTTGGCTGCGCAGCCAGCCTGATGTTGCAGACATGCAGTTGCACGCCCTGCTGATAATTAGATTCGGCATAATGCGGTAAACCGGATTTTATTAGCACCCTGGTCGGCACCGTAATGACAGGCGGTGCATAACCTCTTTCACCTTCACCGCGCGTGATAATGATTTTAGCTACCTGGGTCAGGTCTTCAGAGAAAAGCTCTTTTTCAAACAGTTTCTGCAGGTCGCTCATCAGCAATTCTGCACTTGGACAGACGATGCCGATCACCGCGCAGTCGGCCACTAATTTCTGGTAATGAAATGGCCAGCTTATGGGCAAGCCATTATGGATTTTCATGGTGCGGAAAACACCGTCGCCATATGAAAAGCCGCGATCAAAGACAGAAATCGCCTGATCAAGGCTGCCGTTAATGAGATATGAATGATTGCGTAGCATAGCCGTAATTAAACCATAGCATCTGTAAATTCACTACATAAGGCAGCAACAAAAAAGCCCGCAATGGTGATTGTGCGGGCTTTTCTAATTGTCTAAAAGTAATGCTGGATTTAGACTTTTTTAAACACCAGGCTACCGTTAGTGCCGCCGAAACCGAAATTGTTTTTCAACGCATAGTCGATTTTCATATCCCGTGCAGTATTTGCACAGTAATCCAGGTCGCATTCAGGATCCTGGTTGAAAATATTGATGGTTGGCGGAGACACCTGGTGATGGATGGATAACACCGTAAACACAGACTCCAATCCACCAGCGCCGCCTAACAGGTGACCTGTCATTGATTTAGTTGAGTTAACCACCAGCTTATGCGCATGGTCACCGAATGCTGCCTTGATAGCATTGGTTTCGTTGGCATCACCTAATGGTGTAGACGTGCCGTGCGCATTCACGAACTGCACCTGATCCGCATTGATGCCTGCGTTGTTCATGGCGTTGCGCATTGAGCGGCGAGGACCGTCCATATTGGGTGCTGTCATGTGATACGCATCCGCACTCATGCCATAGCCGCTAAGCTCGGCATAGATCTTTGCGCCGCGCTTTTTAGCGTGTTCGTATTCTTCAAGTACCAGTACACCAGCACCCTCACCGATTACAAAGCCGTCGCGGTCTTTATCCCATGGACGGCTAGCTGTCGCCGGGTCGTCATTGCGGGTTGACAGTGCACGTGAAGCAGCGAAGCCCCCAACACTAAGGCGTGTGATTGCGGCTTCTGCGCCACCTGCAATCATCACGTCGGCATCGCCGTATTCAATCATGCGTGACGCATCACCGATAGAGTGTGTACCTGTTGTACAGGCAGTCACAATCGCCACATTCGGACCTTTAAAGCCGAACATGATCGATAAATTACCGGAAATCATGTTGATAATGGTGCCGGGAATGAAGAACGGTGAAATCTTGCGCGGGCCGGATGCCTGATAAAGCAGGTCAGTGTCCTCGATCAGCTGCATACCGCCAATGCCGGAGCCGATTGAAACGCCGATGCGCTCGGCATTTTCTTCAGTTGCAACGATACCGGAATCTTTAACAGCCTCGATAGCCGCTGCCAGACCATATTGAATGAAAGTGTCCATCCGTCTGGCATCTTTGGCAGGTATGAAGTCTTCAGCATTGAAGTCTTTTACTTCGCCGGCAATCGTTGATGAAAATGCGCTTGCATCGAATTTGGTGATTTGCGCGATGCCGGATTTGCCGGCAATAAGATTATCCCAGGCAGTTTTTACACCGATACCTACAGGTGAAACAACGCCAAGGCCCGTAACGACAACTCTACGTTTAGACATATGAAAAGTCTCGAAGACAAGAATTAAGAAACAAAAAGGCAAAAAGCAGTAAACCCCGAGCAGGGTTTACTGCTTAAATGTGGATTTATTTGAGGTTAGTATTGATGTAATCAATCGCTAATTGAACTGTAGTGATTTTTTCTGCTTCTTCATCAGGAATTTCGCAGTCAAACTCTTCTTCTAGCGCCATCACCAACTCTACTGTATCCAGTGAGTCAGCTCCCAAATCATCTACAAATGATGATGAGTTTTTAACATCAGCTTCATTTGCACCTAGTTGTTCAGCAACAATTTTTTTAACGCGTTGTTCGATGTCAGACATCTAATTACCCCTTTTATAAAAAATAGCTTGATTCAGCTAAGTCAGTATTCTACCAAAACTAAACAATAATACAAAAAACTTAATCACTACTTTAACCCATATTCAGCCTATTTTAAAGCTGAATAGCGCTATACCATTAACATTCCGCCATTGACGTGTATGGTTTCCCCTGTGATATAGGCAGCGCTCGGAGACGCCAGGAACGCAACGGTCGCAGCTATTTCCTTGACTGAACCCAGGCGGCCTACCGGGATACGTGACAGCATTTTTGTGGTGATATCTTCAGGCAGTTCCGCCGTCATGTCGGTTTCGATGAAGCCAGGTGCGACACAGTTCACGGTAATGCCCCGGCTGCCCACTTCTGCCGCCAATGACTTGGTAAAACCTGTCATGCCGGCTTTGGCAGCAGCGTAATTGGTTTGACCGGCATTGCCCATATGGCCCACTACTGATGAAATGCTGATGATGCGCCCGGTTCTGGCTTTCATCATTGGGCGCAATACTGCCTGGCTCATGCGGTAAACTGAAGTCAGGTTGGTGCTTAATACTGCATCCCAGTCATCATCCTTCATGCGCATCAGCAAGGTGTCACGTGTAATGCCGGCGTTATTTACCAGCACACTGACCTCACCGTATTTCTCGCTGATGGCTTTTAATGTAGCTTCAATCTGCGCCGCATCGTTGACATCTAAAGCCATGCCTTCACCTTTGATGCCGGCGGCAGCCAGGGTGCCCGAGATTGATGATGCGCCATTTTCTGAAGTGGCGGTACCGATCACGGTCGCGCCTTGTTTGCCCAGCTCGATGGCGATGGCAGCGCCAATGCCGCGGCTGGCGCCGGTAACTAAAGCGATTTGTCCAGTTAACATAGAGAACCCCTGAATATAGATAAATAATTAAATTGAGTTTTTCAACTCAAGCAAAGCGTCATTGCTGGTTAATGCTACGCACGGCAGTTCAGCTACGATGCGTTTAGTGAGCCCTGCCAGCACTTTTCCGGGGCCGCACTCGGCTGTTTGTGTAACGCCTTGTGCTGCAATGGCCTGTACAGTTTCAACCCAGCGTACTGGACTATATAGCTGGCGAACCAAGGCATCCCTGATTTTCTCGCCGTCGCTGTAGGAAGCTACATCCGCGTTATGCAGCACTGGAATCTGCGGTGTATTGACAGTTACGTTTTTGAGATACTCGGCAAGCTGCAATGCTGCCGGCTTCATCAGTGCGCAATGCGATGGAACGCTGACCGGCAAAGGCAGTGCGCGTTTTGCACCCTTGGCTTTTGCCAGGTCCATGCCGCGGTCTACAGCTGCTTTGTTGCCGGCAATCACCACTTGGCCTGGGGAGTTTAGGTTAACTGCTTCCAGCACTTCATTCTGTGCAGCCTCGGCACATACTGCGCGTACGGTCTCATCATCGAGGCCAAGTATGGCCGCCATGGCGCCAACCCCTGCCGGTACTGCGTTCTGCATGACTTCTGCGCGGTAACGGACCAGCGGCAGGGCATCCTTGAATGATATGGCGCCGGACGCCACCAATGCGGTATATTCGCCCAGGCTGTGGCCTGCAACAACAGTGGGCAGCCTGTCTGAAGCTGCCTGCCATGCGCGCCATGTAGCGATGCCTGCCGTCAGCATCATAGGCTGCGTGTTGGTAGTTTCATTGATGCTGTCATTGGCTTCTGTAGCCATAGCCCACAAATCAATACCTAAAACATCCGATGCTTCAGCAAATGTGTCGCGAATGATGTTGAGATCAGCAAAGCCGCTCATCATGCCTACTGACTGAGAGCCCTGACCGGGAAATAAGAATGCAATATTTTTCATAAATTACTTTATATAAATTGGATAACTATTTGAATAATTAATATTTAATTAGTGCAGAACCCCATGTGAAGCCGCCGCCAAACGCTTCCATCAGTATGGTGTCGCCACGTTTGATGCGGCCATCGCGCACGGCGGTATCGAGCGCCAGCGGTATTGATGCTGCCGAGGTGTTGCCGTGCTTATCTACGGTGACGACCACCTTGTCCAGGTCCATGTCCAGTTTTTTTGCGGTGGCTTGTAAAATCCGGATATTCGCCTGGTGGGGAACCAGCCAGTCTACATCGCTCTTCTGCATGCCGTTTGCCAGCAATGTTTCATCCACGATCTGGTCCAGCGTATTCACAGCCATTTTAAAAACGGCATTGCCTTCCATTTTAATGGTTTTATCACCATCCTGCTTTGAGACGCCGGCAGGTACAGTGAGTAATTTTTCATAACTGCCATTGGCATGCAGATGTGTAGTGATGATGCCTGCCTCGTCTGAAGCCTGCAGGATAACTGCACCTGCTCCATCGCCCCATAGAATGCAGTTGCTGCGATCGGTCCAGTCAGTAATGCGAGACATGGTTTCTGCTCCGATCACTAAAGCGGTTTTAGCTGCCCCGGTCTTAATCATGCTGTCAGCAACACTTAATGCGTATACAAAGCCGCTGCATACGGCCTGTACATCAAAAGCCGGGGAGTTATTCCTGATGCCGAGCTGGTTCTGTATCAGGCATGCAGTGCTGGGGAAAATCCGGTCTGGGGTCGTTGTTGCAACGACCAGTAAGTCGATATCCTGAATATCGATACCGGCAGCTTCAATCGCCATTTTAGCAGCTGCAATGCCCAGGTCGCTGGTGCATTCATTACTCGCGGCAATGTGACGCTCACGAATGCCCGTTCGTGCAAATATCCATTCATCGGTAGTGTCCACCATGCGTTCCAGTTCGGCATTGGTAAGGATTTTAGCTGGTAGGTAGCTGCCTGTGCCGGCAATTCTGGAGAATATCATTGTGTATCCTGTGAAGTTTGTACAACGGGCGTTGTACTGATGTGTTCAATTTCGAGCTGTTCGCTGATGCGGCGCAACACGCCGCTGCGTGCTTCTTCAATGGCAACATGAATCGCAGAAATGTATGCTAGCTGATCTGCCCCGCCATGGCTTTTGACGACAATGCCGCGCAGCCCCAGAAAACTGGCGCCATTGTAAAGGCGCGGATCCAGGCGCTTCTTGAAAGATTTCAGTACCGGCATTGCGCACAAGGCCATCATTTTTGTGAGCCAGTTGCGTTTAAACTCCTGCGTCAGGAACTTGCCCATCATGTGGGCAAGGCCTTCGGTTGTCTTTAGTGAAACATTGCCTACAAAACCGTCGCACACCACCAGATCGGTAGTGCCTTTGAAAATGTCATCGCCCTCAACATTGCCGTAAAAGTTGAGATGGCTGGTTTTCAATAGTTCGCCGGCCTGTTTTACAACTTCATTGCCTTTGATATCTTCTGAGCCGATATTAAGCAGGCCTACAGATGGTCGCTCTTTATGTTCGACGCAGCTCACCAGCATCGCACCCATGATTGCGAATTGGTAAAGATGCTCAGGCGTACAGTCTGCGTTGGCACCCAGGTCCATCATGTAAGTATTGCCCTTCTCGCTCGGCAATACCGAAGCAATCGCCGGGCGATCAATCCCAGGCAGGGTTTTTAATACGAATCGAGCGGTAGCCATGAGCGCACCAGTGTTGCCCGCACTGACGCAGGCGTTGGCTTCACCGTTTTTAACCAGATTAATGGCCACGCGCATGGAAGAATCTTTTTTGTTTTTAAGAGCGCTTTGCGGGGATTCATCCATGGTGACAACTTCACTTGCATGGTGAATGCGCAGGCGCGGACTGGTGGATGCTTTCCGATTTTTCAGTTCGGCTTCTATAGCGTCCTGCAAACCAACCAATACGATGTTGAGTTGATTGTCAGCTTCCAGTGCTTTGAGTGCAGCTGGCACGGTAACATGCGGACCATGATCCCCGCCCATTGCATCAATTGCGATTGTAATATCCATGTAGCTCTATACTCACTGAATGGTAAGGTTTAGTCAAATTACTATAGGGTATTTCTATAAACATCTGGACGCATAAGCACCTAGACGCATTGCTGCGTTGCATGTTTGTTGTGTATGAATCATGCGCTTTCCCTACCAATCTTGTTGCCTTAGCAATTTTAGATTGCAGGTGGCGATTGTTATGGGGTGGCGAATACTCAACGAACGCGTTTTATACTGAGGCGCATCCCGAGCCATGCATTTACTGAAATGCCCTGTAAGCCAAAAACTGGCAGTTTGACTGCAAAATAATAATACTTGCGCCGTTAAAACACTAACGCCGCTCCAAATATCTGGAGCGGCGCTAAATGATTTCTTAACTACCGAATGAATTCAATCTAAATAATTGCTTAAAGTATTGAATTTATTTGGAAAAGTAAAGTTATTCGCCTTTTGATGGCAATACTTTACGACCACGGTAATAGCCATTTGGGCTAACGTGGTGACGCAAGTGTGTTTCGCCTGTCGTTGGCTCAACTGCTAATGGTGGATTTGTCAAAAAGTCATGTGAACGGTGCATGCCACGTTTCGAAGGTGTCTTTTTGTTTTGCTGAACTGCCATAATAAAACTCCAATAAAATGATTAAAACATCATCTCAATTACTTACAAACCGATGCGGTTAAATGAATAGCGCATCACTAATTTAAGATTACAAAAATAACTAATCCGCAATAATAATATAAAACAAAGCTTTTGTCAGCCTAAATTAAAGCTTTTTATGATTTGATCAAACCCTTGAGCGCCGCAAACGGGTTGGGTTTCTCACCGCTCTGCATAGCGCCGTGAGCACAGTTTCCTGCGTGCAATGGGGCAATTGGTGTCGCCATGATGACTTCATCCTCTATCAGTGCGAGCAGATCCATGTTCTGGCTAGCCTCCTGCAGGTCATAATCGTCACTATCCTCAAGCCCTGCCGCGTCGGCATTGTCGATATTTGCATTGCTTACCAGGTAATTGAAATCGAGGTCGAGTTTGAACGGCATTTGCTCCAGGCAGCGCTGGCAATAAGTAATAAGAGTGCCGCTTAGTGCAAGGTGTAAAAAATGCTGTCCGGCGGCGTTGGTTTCGCCATCCAGGGTGAAGTTGATGCTGCTGCCCTGCAGGTCATCTTTGTGGCCGGTTGCGCTGCTGTCCGCGGGCGCCTGCGACGCCAGAAGTTCGGCAAGCCTCGGGCAGTCTGCAAGCGATAAGGTGCCTGCGAGATGTTCACCTCTTTTGGCAAAAGCAATGTTGTCAATTAGCAATGGTTGGCTACTCATTTTAAATCTTCACTGTGTATTAAATTGTGTATTAAATAATGTAAATATTGGCACATAAATTAGCGCTGGGGTTTTAGCAATCGGCTTGCGCATGCTACAATTACGCGGTTTTTGTATTAAATTTTTAAGGTTTACTACGTGTTCAAAAAAATTCTAGTTGCTAACCGCGGTGAAATCGCAGTGCGTATTGTACGCGCTTGCTCAGAAATGGGCATCAAATCCGTTGCAATTTATTCAGATGCAGATCGTCAGGCTTTGCATGTCAAAAAGGCTGATGAGGCTTACCATATCGGTACAGATCCCGTATCTGGCTATCTTAATGCGCACAATATCGTAAACCTCGCCGTGGCGACAGGCTGTGATGCTTTGCATCCGGGTTATGGTTTCTTGTCCGAGAATCCTGAGCTGGCTGAAATCTGCGAGCGCCGCGGTATTAAATTCATCGGGCCTTGTGCCGATGTGATTCGCCAGATGGGCGATAAAATCCAGGCACGCAATGCAATGACCAATGCAGGCATACCCTGCACGCCTGGCAGCAATGGCAATTTAGAGAATCTGGATGAGGCGATAGCGCTTGCCGCCCAGATTGGTTACCCGGTGATGCTTAAAGCGACCAACGGCGGCGGCGGCCGCGGTATTCGCCGCTGTGACAGCGAAAAAGAATTATTGAGCAATTATGACCGCGTCATCAGTGAAGCAAGCAAAGCTTTTGGCAAACCTGAGGTGTTCCTTGAGAAATGTGTCATATCCCCGCGCCATATTGAAGTGCAGGTGCTGGCTGACTCACAAGGCAACGCAATCCATTTGTTTGAGCGAGATTGCTCTATTCAGCGCCGCAATCAGAAGCTGATTGAAATCGCGCCATCACCGCAACTGAGCCAGGCGCAGCGTGATTATATCGGTGGGCTGGCTGTTAAAGCGGCTAAAGCAGTTGGTTACGAGAACGCAGGCACTGTAGAGTTCCTGCTGGATGCGGACAACACTTTCTATTTCATGGAAATGAATACCCGCCTGCAAGTTGAACATACAGTAACGGAAACGATTACCGGTATCGATATCGTGCAGGAGCAGATACGTGTTGCTTATGGTTTGCCATTGCAATACCAGCAGAGCGATGTACAGTTCCGCGGTTATGCGATGGAATTCCGCATCAATGCTGAAGACCCGAAAAACGGGTTTTTACCGAGTTTTGGCAAGATTACGCGTTACTATGCCCCGGGCGGCCCCGGTGTGCGTATGGATGCGGCCATTTACAGTGGCTATGTGATCCCGCCCTACTATGATTCCATGTGTGCAAAACTCACGGTATGGGCGCTGGATTGGGACAGCGTCATTGAACGCGGTCGCCGTGCGCTGGATGATATGCTGATTTATGGCGTGAAAACAACGATTCCATATTACCAGCAGATTTTGAAGCATCAGGACTTCAAAAATGCAGAGTTCAACACCAGCTTTGTGGAGTCGCATCCTGAACTGGCGAATTATGCTAACGAGCTTCCCCCGGAACTCATTGCGGCTGCAATTTCTGCAGCAATCGCAGCCCATGAAGGCATTTAGTTGCCTTGGTAGCGATAGCAGGCAACCCTTTAAAATTAACTCAAACCTTAAAGCGATAGATTAAAAAATGGCAAAAGTACATGTTACCGAATTAGTTTTACGTGATGGACATCAATCACTCATTGCAACGCGCCTGCGCACCGATGATATGCTTCCCATCTGTTCAAAGCTTGATTCTATTGGCTTTTGGTCACTCGAAGCCTGGGGCGGCGCAACATTTGATGCCTGTGTGCGTTTCCTGAAAGAAGACCCATGGGAGCGTCTGGCAAGGTTGCGTAAAGCGCTGCCGAACAGCCGCATTCAAATGCTGCTGCGTGGCCAGAACCTGTTAGGTTACCGTCACTACTCCGACGACGTCGTGCGCGCATTCGTGCAGAAATCGGCAGATAACGGCGTTGATGTTTTCCGCATTTTTGATGCGATGAATGACATGCGCAACCTGCAAACCTCGATTGAAGCCGTTAAAAAAGTAGGCAAGCATGCTGAAGGAACGCTCAGCTACACCACAAGCCCGGTACATGACGTTGCACATTTTGTTTCATTGGCGAAAGAACTTGAGGCATTTGGCTGCGATACGATCGCAATTAAAGATATGGCAGGATTGCTGACACCATCAGCCACCACTGACCTGGTGACAGCATTGCGTGCGGCAGTGAGTTTGCCGATCCATCTGCACAGCCATGCAACATCCGGTTTATCTGCCATGTGCCTGTTAAAAGGCATTGAAGCAGGCGCCGCTATTGTTGATACCTGCAACTCATCTTTCGGTGAAGGCGCCAGCCATTCATCCACTGAAAGCATGGTTGCGGCTCTACAGGGCACAGAATATGACACCGGCCTTGATTTACAGGCACTGCAGGAAGTCACCGCCTATTTCCGCGACGTGCGTAAAAAATACTGGCAATTTGAAAGCGAGTTTACCGGTGTAGATACACGCGTGCTGGTGAACCAGGTCCCAGGCGGTATGATTTCCAACCTATCCAACCAGCTGAAAGAGCAAGGTGCGCTTAATCGCATGGATGAAGTGCTGGCTGAGATCCCACGTGTACGTAAAGACCTGGGCTACCCTCCGCTGGTAACGCCAACTTCACAGATCGTTGGTACGCAGGCCGTGTTAAACGTAATGACAGGTGACCGTTACAAATCCATCACCAATGAAGTAAAAAATTACTTCCGCGGCCATTACGGAAAATCACCAGCTGCGATTGATGACAGCATTAAGCAAAAAGCTGTGGGCAATGAGGAAATCATCAGCTGCCGCCCAGCCGACCTGCTTGAACCGGAGATGGAAAAACTGGCCGCAGAAGCTGAACTGTTTGCAAAAACCCAGGAAGATGTTCTGACTTATGCAATGTTTCCGGATATCGGCAAAACTTACCTGCAAGAACGTAATGCAGGTTCAGCTACGCCAGAAGCGCTCCTGGAAAAATCAGCGGTACAATCCAGCGCTGCACGCTTTGCGCCAAATGAATTTAAAGTGACCTTGCATGGAGAGACGTTCCATATCAATTTAACCGGCAGTGGCCATGCCGGCCAGGAACAGCGTCCATACTACGTCACCATCGATGGCATTGCCGAAGAAGTGATTGTTGAAACTTTAAGTGAAATCGAAGTTTCCGGCAGTGGCGCTACCTCAGGCGGCAGCAAGAAAAAAGCTGCCGGCAACACGGCAAGCGGCCGTCCTCGCGCTTCGCATGCAGGCCATGTAACCACATCCATGCCGGGAACCATCGTTGCCGTTAAAGTGAACGTTGGCGACAAGGTCAAAGCGGGCGATGGCGTTCTGGTGATTGAAGCGATGAAAATGGAGAATGAAATCCAGGCGGCAACTACAGGTGTTGTGGTTGCGGTAAATGTAGGCAAAGGTGATACAGTAACGCCTGATGAAGCTTTGCTCGAAATTCAACCAGAATAAGCAATTTGTTTTTTAACGTAAAAGCCGACAGAATAGTACTGTCGGCTTTTTTATTAGCAGCAGAAAATCATGGATAAAAATCTCATACTTGCCTCATCCTCCCCTTACCGTCGTGAACTACTCACGCATTTACAGGTACCTTTTACATGCATATCGCCAGATGTGGATGAAACTCCCCTGCCGGGTGAGTTGCCGCAGCAAACGGCTCTGCGCCTGGCACAGGTAAAAGCAAGAAAGATCGGCAACACGCATACGGAAGCGCTGATCATAGGCTGTGACCAGGTAGCAACGCTGGATAATCAGCAGCTAGGCAAGCCATTGACGCATGATAATGCGACCAGGCAGCTGCGCTTGATGCGTGGCCGCGAAGTGACCTTTCATAGCGCGCTTTGCCTTTACAATGCAGCGAGCAACAGCATGCAGGCTGAGGTTGTGCCTTATGTTGTCAGGTTCAGAAACCTGACGGATGCACAGATTGAAAACTATTTGGTAAAAGAACAGCCTTACCATTGTGCCGGTAGTGCAAAATCCGAAGGCTTGGGTATTGCAATTATAGAAAAAATGACCGGTGACGACCCTAACGCATTAATCGGGCTGCCCTTGATTGCGCTGGTTAACATGTTGCAGAACGAAGGATTCGCAGTAATATAAAAGCACTCGATGTGCATGATGTCCCCGGCAGGTACGGCAACCCACTCAAAAAAAGGAATACGACATGTCAGTTCGATACACACTCATTACATCCGCTATTTTGTCAGCATTTTCTACTGTTGCGGTTTCTGCGGAATTGAATGAAATACGCAGTACGCTCAATGACCAGCAAAGTGTTGCCGTGACTATTTACAATAACAATCTGGCCCTGGTAAAAGACCAGCGCAAGGTCAGCCTTGTTAGCGGGTTAAACAGCCTTGCGCTGCGTGACGTGAGTGCGCAGATCAGGCCTGAGACTGCCCTGCTCCGCAGCCTGACCAATGCCGGAAGCTTGACCACGCTGGAACAGAATTTTGATTTTGACTTGCTGACCCCACAAAAGCTGCTTGAAAAGTATGTAGGTAAAAATGTAACGGTAGCCAGGATTAACCAGGCTACTGGCGTAGAAACGACGGAACAGGCAACGGTGCTGTCAGCAAACAACGGTGTGGTAATGCGTATCGGCAATCGTATTGAAAGCGGAGTTCCTGGCCGTATCATTTATGATGACGTGCCCGCCAATCTGCGTGACCGCCCGACCCTGGTGACAAAACTTAACAGTAAAGCCGCTTCCGTGCAGACTGTAGAGCTCAGTTACTTAACCGGAGGCCTGGGCTGGAAAGCTGATTATGTTGCCGAATTAAACGCCAAGGAAGACAGTATAGATTTATCTGGCTGGGTCACGCTGAACAATACCAGTGGCACCAGCTACAACAATGCCAAGCTGCAACTCGTTGCCGGCGATGTCAATACCGTGAGGGAAAGCCATCCACGGGCGGCAGCGGCCATGCATAAGACCATGGCCATGGCAGAAGATAGTGCCGGCATGGCTGAAGAATCTTTACTTGAGTATCACCTGTACTCCCTGGATCGTCCTACGACCATAGCGGAAAACCAGACCAAGCAGGTAGCATTGCTTGCCGCATCTAATATTCCTGCGCGCAAAGAGCTGGTGCTGCGTGGTGCCGATTACTATTACGGCTCCAGTTATGGGGATTTAGGCCAGAAAATCAAAGTCGCTGCCTTTATGGAATTTGATAATAAAGACGCCGCCAAACTAGGCATGCCTTTACCTAAAGGAATCATGCGGGTTTATAAAAAAGACAGCCAGGGCAATGCGCAGTTTGTGGGTGAGGACCAGATCGACCATACGCCTAAAAATGAAACTGTGCGACTGAAGCTGGGTGATTCTTTTGATGTGACTGCAGATAAAAAACAGACAGACTTCAAGGCCTTGCCTCGCCCTGCAAAAGGAAATAATTTATCCGAGAGCGCATATGAAATCGTGCTCAAGAACGCAAAGAAAGAACCCATTGTTGTGACGGTTCAGGAGCCGATACCCGGAGACTGGAAAATCCTGAAAGAAAGCCATGCCAGCCAAAAGGCCGCGAGCAATACAGCGGTATGGAAAATAGAGATACCTGCTGAAGGCAAAACCATTTTAAACTACCGTGTACAAGTAAAGTATTAATTAATGACAGCCCCTACTGCCTTCGGCACCCTGTTTTTCATTCCTGTTACGCTGGGCGACGATAACCTGGCGCGGGCATTGCCGCCGGATGTGATTCGCATCGCACAGAACCTGGAAGTGTTTGTGGTGGAAAATGAAAAAACCGCACGGCATTTCCTGGGCCTGATGAAAACCCTGAAACCAGTGCGCGAGCTTACCTTGCTGACACTCAACGAGCATACCGAGGATAAAGCAATTCCTGCATTGCTTGCCCCGCTGCTGGCAGGTAAGAATGTAGGCGTTATGAGCGAAGCCGGATGCCCCGGCATTGCGGACCCAGGTGCAAAGCTGGCGGCACTGGCTCACCAGAAAGGCATACGCGTCACACCGCTGGTTGGCCCCAGTTCTATCCTGCTGAGCCTGATGGCTTCCGGCTTCAATGGCCAGCGCTTTACTTTTCTGGGATATTTGCCTGCCGACAAAGCGGCGCGCGTGCAACGCCTGAAAGAAATCGAAAAACTCTCGCAGAAATCTGCCGAGACACAGATCTTTATTGAAACGCCCTATCGCAATCAGCATCTGCTGGCAGATATCCTGGCGCATTGCCATCCTGAAACCAAACTGTGTGTCGCATGCAATATCAGTTTGGATGATGAATTGATTATCAGCCGCAGCATTAAAGCCTGGAAGCAACAGCCATTGCCCGACCTGCATAAGAAACCGGCAGTGTTTCTGTTACTGGCCTAAGTGATTCCGGTCTAAGTGACTCTAGCTTAGGTTATTGGCCAGTAATGTTCTAACCGGTGCATAACTGCGCCTATGTACCGCTGATACCCCATGTGTACTGAGCATTTCCAGATGGTAAGGTGTCGGATATCCTTTGTGTTTTGCAAAGCCATATTGCGGATATTGCACATCGAGCGCATAAAGCTCTGCATCACGTGCAGTCTTGGCAAGGATGGATGCAGCAGAAATCGCCTGTACCTTGCTATCCCCTTTGACAATTGCTTCACATGGCAAGGCAATCTTCGGACATTTATTCCCGTCGACCTGTACCAGGTCGGGCAGCGTCTCCAGCATTTCTATGGCGCGCTTCATTGCCAGCAGACTTGCCTGCAGAATGTTGATCTCATCAATTTCTTCGGCGCTGCAGCTGGCAATTGCCCAAGCCAGCGATTTTCTTTTAATTTCGACAGCCAGAAAATCGCGCTTTTTCTCCGAAAGCTTCTTGGAATCCGCAAGGCCGACGATTGGCCGGCTGGGGTCAAGGATGACCGCTGCTGCATATACGCTGCCAGCCAAGGGGCCACGACCTGCTTCGTCTACGCCGCAGATCAGCATGGTCGAGGTCATTTCAGGTAAGCCAAAACCGCTGCGGCGGCTTTTTCGGCAGTGTTCTGACGTAAGCTATGGTGAATCTGGGTAAACTCCTGCTGAATCTCCAGCAGCTTGTTTTTGTCGTTCACCAGATTCAGGGCTGCTTCTGCCAGTTTTTCCGGAGTGGCATCGTCCTGCAATAACTCCGGTACAACAAACCTTTCCGCCAGCACATTCGGTAAGCCAACATAAGGCTGCAAGCGCATGCGCTTTAATAGCTGCCAGCTCAATTTAGGCATGCGGTAAGTGATCACCATAGGTTTTTTGAGTAATGCAGCTTCCAGGGTTGCGGTGCCCGAAGCAACAATCACGACGTCTGCAGCTTCCATTGCGTCATGCGCATGGCCAAATAAAAGTTCCAGCGGTAATTTTTCAGGTTCATTAAAAATTACCAGCTCAAAAATGCGGCGTGTTTCGCGTGTAATTAATGGCACAAGGAATTTGGCATCAGGGCGCACAGCATGGATGAGTTTTGCTGCCTGAACAAACAGATCCGCATGCTGCTGCACTTCACTCTGACGGCTGCCAGGCAGCATTGCTACAATAAGTACTGAGCTATCCAGCTTCAGTGTTTCGCGTGCCCCTGCAACATCAGGTACTAGCGGTAGCATGTCGGCCAGCGGATGGCCTACGTAACTCACGGAAATGCCGGCGCTCCGGTACAGTGCCGGCTCAAAAGGAAATAACGCCAGTATTTCAGTTACTGCATGCTTGATTTTTTTGATGCGGTTTTTGCGCCATGCCCAAATTGATGGGCTGACATAATGTATGGTTTTAACACCTTTGTTTTTCAATTTCCTTTCCAGCCAGAAATTAAAATCAGGCGCATCTATGCCAATAAATAAATCCAGGCGGTTCTCTATGAAATGATTCAATAACTGACGCCTGAGTTTAAGCAGTCCCCAAAGGTGTTTGAGCACTTCAAGGTAACCGCGTATGGATAGCCTCTCGATAGGAAACAGAGACTGCGCACCTTCGTTCATCATTTTAGGGCCGGCAATGCCGACAAACTCAATATCCGGGCGCTGTTGCTTCAAAGCACGGATAAGATGGCTGCCAAGCAGGTCGCCTGAAGCCTCACCAGCTACAATACCAATTCTGACCATAGCAGCGCTCTAGCGAATGATGCCGCGCGTAGATGCGTTCAGAAAGTCCGTCAGCAAGGCTATTTCGGGTGTTTCAGAATGCATGGCCAGCAACTCAGTTTTTGCCTCATCCAGCGACAAGCCTTTACGATACAGCGTTTTATAGGCGCGCTTGATCTGCAGGATGCTTTCTGCTGAAAAACCGCGTCGTTTCAAGCCCTCAGCATTAATGCCATGCGGTTTTGCATCATAACCGGCAGCGGTCACGTAGGTTGGAATATCCTTAAAAACTACTGATCCGACTGCTGTAATGACGTGGGAGCCGATTTTGCAGAACTGGTGTATCAAGGTAAAGCCGCCCAGAATTGCGTAGTCGTAGACGTCCACATGACCAGCCAGTGAGGAGTTGTTTGCAAAGATGGTGTTATTGCCGACCTGGCAGTCATGCGCGATATGCACATAAGCCATGATCCAGTTGCCGTTGCCGATCTTGGTTGTGCCTTTGTCTTGAATCGTGCCGCGGTTGAATGTGCAGAATTCGCGAATGGTATTGTTATCGCCGATTTCCAGCAAGGTGGGTTCATCCTTGTATTTTTTATCCTGTGGCACTTCGCCCAGTGATGAAAACTGGAAAATCTGGTTGTTCTTACCAATAGTGGTACAACCATTGATAGATACATGGCTGCTGATACGGGTTCCCGCATCAATCTTGACGTCGGGGCCAATAATAGAATAAGCGCCTACCTCCACACTTGAATCTAACTGTGCGGAAGGATCAATGATTGCGGTTGGATGGATTTTTGCAGTCTGCATTATTACGTCACTTGTTTTTCTATTAACTGTTGCTACTTAGCCGTACACGCTTATTTTTCAATGGCTTTCAATATACACATCATTTGCGCTTCGGCAACGACAGTGCCATCAACGCTGGCTACGCCGGTATATTTCCAGATGCCTTTCAGGATACGGTCAATTTTGACATTCAGGATAATCTGGTCACCGGGTGAAACTGGCTTTTTAAAGCGCGCGCTATCAATGCCTGCAAAATAATACACAGAATCATCACTTGGTTTTGTGTCCATGGTCTTGAAAGACAGAATGGCTGCGGCCTGTGCCATTGCCTCAACAATCAAAACACCAGGCATCACCGGGTGATATGGAAAATGACCAGGGAAATACGGTTCATTTACGCTGACATTCTTAATCGCAACAATTTCTTTACCTAGTTCCAAAGACACGACACGGTCTACCAGCACAAATGGATAACGATGTGGTAAGTGTTCCAGAATTTCATGGATATCCATGCCGGTAGTGTCTACTGTATTTGTCATGATGATTTCAGCCTGCTTTTAAGAGTGTGATTTTATTAATTATTTTTTACGAAAAGTTATTGTTGAGATTTTAATAATGCAATCTCTTTTTCCAGCGACTTGATTTTATCTGCAAAATCGTCCAGATGGCGTATTTTAGCAGCGGTGTTAAGCCATGCGCGATGCGTCTGGAATGGCATCAAGGCTGTATAAGTGTCAGCAGTGGCCAGGGAGCGTGTAATCATGCTGCCAGGAGAAATTGTAACGTTATCCGCTATTTCCAGATGCCCCAACACCATCGCTGCGCCACCAATTTTGCAGTGTCTACCAATGCGGGCGCTACCGGCAATGCCTACACAGCCGGCAATAACACTATGTGCGCCTATCACGCAGTTGTGGCCGATCTGAATCAGGTTATCAAGCTTTACCCCTTCTTCGATGATGGTGTCATCCAGGGCGCCGCGGTCTATTGTGGTGTTCGCACCGACATCCACATTGTCTTGCAGAATTGCGCGGCCAACCTGCGGGATTTTAATCCAGCGGCCGCCTTCTTCCGCATAGCCAAAGCCATCAGAGCCGATAACTGCGCCAGAAAAGATATGGCAGTTTTTACCGATTTCACAATGGTGCTTGATCGTAACATTGGGTTCCAAGCGCGTATGGTCGGCAATAGCAACATCATTTTCTATCACACAGCCGCTGCCGACGATGACGTGTTCACCCAAAACGACATTTTCACCTATGACTACCAATGCTCCGATGCTGCATGAGCCAGGAATCTGGGCAGAAGCGGCAACAACCGCCGTAGATGCAATGCCTGCCGGTGCAACAGTGACCGGGTTTAAAAATGCCGATACTTTAGCAAAATAGGCATACGGGTTGTCGGTGATGATTTTTGCTGCTGTCGTTAATTCGGTATGCGCATGCTTTAATATAAAAGCGCTGGCCTGGCTTGCAGCAACAGCTTTTTGATATTTAGAATCACTCACAAAGCTGATATCGCCTGCTTTTGCATTGGCAAGAGACGATACGCGCCGGATCAATGTACTGCCATCTCCAACGACAATTCCACCTAAGGCACTGACAATCTCATCAAGCGAGTATTGCTTACTCATTTATATAAACGCACATCTGTTCGCACTGGCTGCCTGATTACTTTTTACCCAGCATCTTCAGCACTTTGTCGGTGATATCGATTTTTTTACTTGCGTAAGCGACACCGCTGTAAACAACAAGATCATAACCTTCAGCTTCAGAAACAGATTGAACTGCTTTATTCACGCGGTCTTGCAAAGAACCCAGTTCTTCATTCTTGCGTAAATTAATATCTTCCCGCAGTTCTCTCTGTTTGCGCTGAAATTCAATTTTAATATTCTGGACATCACGCTCCTTGTTGCGTCGCTCGGCTTCGGAAATAGTCAAACCTTCCTTATCCAGAGTCGCTTCAAGATCTTTGATCTGTTTAGCCATACGGTCCAGTTCCTGTGAACGCGGGCTGAACTCGCGCTCGAGTTTTTTTCCGCTCTCAGCTGTCTGCGGCGCTTCCTGCAGAATTTTATCAACCTGTACGTAGCCGACTTTCAGGTCTGCAGATTGCGCATTCACTGCAAAGGTCACCAATCCCGCCATTACTAAACTTTTGAAAATTTTATTCAATTAATTTCTCCTAAAACCTACACTTCTGTCTTCGTCGTATTATGCCATAAGACATCGCAAAGCCTCTGTTTGCATACTTCTACAGAGCTTAAATTAGAACTGCTGACCCATCTGGAACTGTATGGACTGCGTATCATCGCCAGCTGCACTGTTAAGTGCTTTGGCATAGACGACTTTCAGCGGGCCAAACGGTGAAATCCAGCTTGCACCGATACCGGCTGAATACCTGAGATCGCCTAGGCTGTAAGTTTCGTTAGCGCCATACACGTTACCGGCATCTACAAAAGCACTCATTTTAAACTGGCTTGAGTTTTTCATACCGGGAACAGGGAAAAATAACTCGGCATTACCAAGCAGGCGCTTGGTGCCGCCTACAGAGTATTGCCTGTTGGTTACAGGGTCATAGTCTTTGGGTCCCAATGTGCCGTTCTGGTAGCCTCGAACGGAGCTTACACCGCCCATATAGTAGTTTTTAAAGAACGGATATTTTTCGTTGCCGTATGTATCGGCATAACCAATTTCACCGTTCAGCATAAAGGTATACCCGCTGAATACCTCTTTATACCAGGATTGTTTATAGTCAAGCTTGTAATATTCCAGATCCAGCACGGGCAATGATACTTCCGCAGTCAAGCGCTGCAGCACACCTTTGGTCGGGAAAAATACGGTATCCCTTGAGTCGTGCGTCCAGCCGGCTGATACCACTACGGAATCACTGCTGCAACCGCTGCTGTTCAGGCCGCAGTAATCTCTATATCGTTTAGGGCTGTCACTGTTTAAATCAATAGTAGTGAAGTCAGCTGCGATACCGAAGTTAATGCCGTCACGTTCATTTAATGGAATGCCAAAGCGTAAACCCGCGCCGTATGATGATGACTGGTAAGAGCCAACGTTGTTCAATTTGCTGGTATCTACATCGCGACGATACAGGTCAATACCCCTGCTTACCCCATCTGGCGTGAAATAAGGGTCAGTGAACGATAAAGAGTAAACCGTATTATATTTACCCGTATTCACCTGGGCACTTACGCGGTTGCCTGTGCCCAGGAAGTTATTCTGGTTCACTGTAACACCAAACACAACACCCTGGCTACTTGACAGGCCGGCACCAAACTGTACGCTGCCTGTAGATTTTTCAACGACACTGATATTCAGATCCACTTGGTCTGATGTACCGGGTACTGCCGGTGTTTCCACATTCACGTCCGAGAAATAGTCGGTACGCCTGATGCGCTCTTTCGATCGATTGATTTTGTTTGAAGCATACCAAGCGGACTCCAGCTGACGGATTTCACGGCGAATGACCTCGTCACGCGTGCGTGTGTTGCCGGCAATGTTGATGCGGCGTACGTACACACGTTTACCAGGGTCGACAAAAAAGGTGAACGCGGCTGTATGTTTTTCCTTATCAAGTTCCGGCACCGGATTGACGTTTGAAAAAGCGTAGCCGTCATCGCTTAATCGGTCACTGATGGCTTTGCTGGTCTGCGTCACTTTTTCACGGCTGAAAGTATCGCCGGCCTGAACCTGCATCAACTGGCGCAGTTCGTCCTCGGGCACCAGGGTTTCGCCGGCCAGTTTCACTTCTGAAATCGTGTATTTCTCGCCTTCGGTGATATTGACCGTAATGTAGATGTCTTTTTTATCCGGCGTTATCGATACCTGCGTAGAATCGATATTGAATTCAAGATAGCCCCGGTTCATATAGAAAGAACGCAGTGTTTCCAGGTCGGCATTCAGCTTTTGTTTGGAGTACTGGTCGTCCTTATTCCACCAACTCATCCAGTTTGGCGTAGTCAGCAGGAACTCAGCCCGTAGATCCTCGGTGCTGAAAGCCTGGTTGCCGACAATGTTGATATCACGGATTTTGGAAACAACACCTTCTTCAATATCAAAGCGGACAGCAACACGGTTACGCTCAAGCGGAGAAACCGTCGCTTTGACCGTTGCACCATATTTGCCTTGCGACAGATACTGCCGCTTGATTTCCTGCTCTGCGCGGTCCAGTTGTGATTTATCAAAAATCTGGCCTTCGGTGATGCCGATCTGTTTCAAACCCTCTTTCATTTTATCGGTAGGGAATGATTTGTTGCCGCTGAAGTCAATTTGAGAAATGGCAGAACGCTCTTGCACTGTTACGACCAGAACATCGCCTTCCGCCTCGATGCGTACATCCTTGAAAAATCCGGTGCCATAAAGAGATTTGATCGCCTGTGAAGCCAGGTCATCATTCATCGTCTCGCCGACTTTGACAGGCAAGTAACTAAAAACAGTACCGGCTTCTGTACGCTGAATCCCCTCGACCCGGATGTCTTTAACTACGAAGGGCTCAAGTGCTGCCGCCGAGCTTGCGTATAAGCCCGAAACCAGCAGCAATATAGACTTGAGTTTAATATTTTTTTGTTTCAAGTGTTGAATAGCCATTCAATTAGCCTGTTATCAATCTGTTCATATCATTATAAAGTGCCAAAACCATCATCCAGCCAAGAATAAAAAGCCCTATCCTTTGTCCGATACTTATTGCCGCTTCTGATACAGGTTTGCCCGTAAAAAATTCAACCATATAATACATGAAATGCCCGCCATCTAGTATCGGTATCGGTAATAGATTTAATATACCGATACTAATACTGACCAGTGCCAGAAAGCCGATAAAGACTTTAACACCCATATTGGCGCTTTGTCCTGCATAACTGGCGATGGTAACGGGGCCGCTCATGCCTTTCCATGACACATTGCCAATGAGCATGTTGCCCAGCATTTTCAGGCTGAACACGGATGTTTCCCATGTTTTTTCCAGGCTCTTTGCAAGTGCTTCCAGCACGGTAAAGTGCTGGATAACAAAATAACGGTCGAGCTGAGATTGTTCAATCTTGAATCCGGCACCTACGCGGCCAATCACTTTACCATTTTCCTTCACGGCATCGGGAGTCATAGACAGATGCTGCTGTTCAGGGCCACGCTGGATCACTACTTCTATCCTTTTTTCCGGGTGCAGCCTTACTTCCTGGACAAAAGCTTCCCAGTCGCTGATTTTTTTGTCGTTTATGGAGAGAATCAGGTCACCGACCCGCAGGCCCGCTGAATCGGCTGGGCTGTTGGCTAAAACCTCTCCAACGCGGGCGTCCGCTCTCGGCTGGTAGGCAGCCAGGCCCAACTGTTCCAGAATATCGATATTTGCATCGTCATGACTGAATCCGTTAGCCATTAATCTGTGTAAATGAATCTGTTGATGGCTATCTATGACTTGAATCTCAATGCTACGGCTTTTTAATGATTCATTTAATAGCAGCCAGCGCGCATCCTGCCAGCTTGCAACGTCTTTACCGTTGATCTTTTGAATCATATCCCCGGAGTGAATCTGGCTGGCAGCTGCCGGCGTGTTTTCCACCACTTCGCCTACATAAGGCTTGGCGCCGATGGTTCCGGTCAGGAACAGGGCCCAGTATAAAATCACAGCCAGCAGCAAATTTGCAAACGGCCCGGCAAGCACAATAGCCATTTTTTTGGCAACACTTTGCTGGTTAAGCGCGCGTGACATATCATGGGCAGGAGAGCCATCTTCACCGGAGGCTTGTTCGGCCTCCAGCATTTTCACATAACCGCCCAGTGGAATTGCGGCAATTGCGAATTCTGTCTGGTCACGGCCAATTTTTTTGCTCCAGATCGGTTTGCCGAAGCCGACAGAGAATTTGAGCACCTTGACTCCGCACCATCTGGCAACCTGGAAATGGCCATATTCGTGAACCGTAACCAGGATACCCAGTGTCAGGATGAAAGCTAAGATTGTTAACATGATGATTAGTCGCTATGGATAGATGCCAATTTGCTATGCATGGTTTTCAAGCCACAGGCTGGCAGCTCGCCTGGCTTTGGCATCCACTGTTGCAAGCTGCTCTATTGAAACCACATCTTCAATGACTGAAGCTGTCAATACGGATTCAATCATTAATGGGATATCCATAAAACCGATTCGTTCAGCCAGAAAAGCTTCTACTGCAATTTCGTTAGCCGCATTCAGGATAGCCGGTGCGGTTCCGCCTGCGTTAAGTGCATCGTACGCCAGACGCAGGCATGGGAAACGGCTGAAATCGGGCGCACAGAAATCCAGGCGGCCGATCTTGATCAGATCCAGGCTGTTTACACCGCTTTGCAGCCGATCCGGAAAACCCAAACCGTAAGCAATGGGTGTGCGCATGTCGGGGTTGCCTAATTGCGCCAGCACGCTGCCGTCGTTATATTCAACCATGGAATGAATCACGCTTTGCGGATGAACCACAACATCGATCTGATTGGCAGCGGCATTAAACAGCCAATGCGCCTCAATGACTTCCAGGCCTTTATTCATCATCGTTGCGGAATCGATAGTGATTTTAGGCCCCATTACCCAATTCGGGTGGTTCAGTGCCTGCGCGCGCGTTACGCTGCGCATGTCATCCAGGGTGGCATTACGGAACGGTCCGCCCGATGCAGTCAAGAGCACACGTTTGATACCGGCTTCCGCTAAGGATTTTGCACGCTGATGCGGCATTACCTGAAAAATGGCGTTATGTTCGCTGTCTATAGGCAGCAGCGTAGCCCCGCTTTCTTCTACGGCACGCATAAACAAACTGCCGGCCATGACCAGTGTTTCTTTATTCGCAAGCAGTATGCGCTTTCCTGCCTTCGCAGCGGCCATTGCCGGGTGCAGGCCTGCTGCGCCTACAATGGCCGCCATGACGGTATCGACTTCCGCGTGTGCTGCAACGTCTATCAATGCCTGTTCACCATGCAGGACGATGGTGCTGCTTTGTGCCGCCTTGAGTTGTGCGCCAAGTTCGGCAGCGGCTTGCGGCTGTAGCATCACGGCATATCGGGGGCTATGTTCTGAACATAAGCTGAACATGCTTTTTACATTATTGTTTGCTGTCAATGCGAATACTTTAAAACGCTCCGGATGCTGCGATATGACATCCAGGGTCTGGATGCCGATAGTGCCGGTAGCACCCAGGATTGCCACATTCTGAACAGTTTCCAAGGTCGGTTTGGACATTACGGGCTTGCTTTCTATTAATGTATGATCATCCATGCAGGCGAAAATATCCGGTTAGAAATGAAACAGCGGAAGATAGATCAGGAACAGCGTGAGGGGCAAGGTTGGCATGAACCCATCAATCCTATCCAGGATGCCGCCATGTCCGGGAAGCAATTGACTGCTATCCTTCAGGTTGGCTTTGCGTTTTAACAGTGACTCAACCAGGTCACCGATAATACTTAAGATCACAAGCAGCCAAAGGCAAACGATCAGCCAGGGACTGAAGTGCTGATAGTAACAAAGCACAATGCCATAAACCGTAACGGCAGACAATGCGCCCAAAACACCTTCCCATGTTTTACCGGGGCTGATTTCGGGAGCGAGCTTATGGCGGCCGAATTTTTTACCGGCAAAGTATGCGGCGCTGTCCGCAATGCTTACCGTGGCAACAACCCCTAATAACAACATGGGGTTAATGGCATGCAGCCCAACCAGACCAATCCATGTGGCAAACATCAGTAGCAAGCCCAAAGCCGCCATGGTGAATTTATTGCTGAAAGACCTGCGTGTAATGAGCCAGGCCGGTGCAAATATCAGCCAAAACAAGCTGGCAAGTCCGAGAAATGCAAACATGGCATAGCCTTGATATCTCACGAGCGGTGTCATATGCATATAAGCAAGCAGCAAACCGGATGCCAGTGCGGTTGCCAGAAGGACATTGCGCTGGTTCCTGTTCAACTGTATCAAAGTGCCCCACTCATACACACCCAGCAATGCAAGCCCTAAAGTAAGCAATGTCCAAACCGCGCCGGAAGCTGAAAACACAGCCGTCAATAATCCTATTAATATAGCTGCGGCAGTAATGATGCGGGTTTTTAGCATAAGTTGAAGGTAGTGTTAACTTGATAAAATCGAACGAATTTATTTTTGATAAAACCTAGGGTTTAGGCTTTTGTAATTGTTCACTTGTCCGCCCAAAACGTCGTTCACGTTTTTCATAGGATTGAATCGCGAGGCTGAAAGCGTCCTCATTGAAGTCAGGCCACAGCGTATCGGTAAAATATAACTCGGTATATGCAAGCTGCCACAGCAGAAAATTACTGATGCGCATCTCACCGCCGGTTCTGATAAAAAGATCAGGTTCAGGCGCATAACTCATGGACAGGTATGGCTGCAGGTTTTCTTCCTGGTATTTTCCGGCCAATTCCGGTAGCGCAACCTGCATTTTATTCATGGCCTGCAATATATCCCAGCGGCCGCCATAATTGGCTGCAATTGTCAGCACCAGGCCAGTGTTGCCTGCCGTCAGTCGTTCAGAGGCTTCGATTTGCTCAATCAGCTTTGCTTCGAACTGGCTGCGATCCCCAATCATCACCAGTTTGATATTGTTCTGGTGCAGCTTCACTACTTCCCGTTCCAGGGCGTCCATGAACAAGCCCATCAGAAACGAAACTTCCTCAGGTGGGCGCCGCCAGTTCTCACTGCTGAATGCAAACAGCGTTAAAAACTCGACATTGAGTTTCACGCACTGCTTGACCAGTTCGCGCACAGTCTCTACGCCGCGTTTATGCCCGGCTATCCTGGGTAAAAAACGCTTGCGTGCCCAGCGTCCATTGCCATCCATGATCACGGCAATGTGCTTGGGAACGGCAGTCACCTTAGGGATACGCTGTGTTGCGCTTGAGAATAAAGACAATCAATGCCCCAAATCTATACGGCAATGCTGAATGGATATTTTCAAATCAGCCACTGCTTATACCGCCATCAAATCTGCTTCTTTAACCTGCAGTATTTTATCGACTTCAGCCACTGCCCTGTCTGTCGCTTTTTGCACTTCATCTTGCGCACGACGCTCGTCGTCTTCTGAAATCAGCTTATCCTTGATCAGTTTTTTCAGTGCATCGTTTGCATCGCGTCGGATGTTGCGGATTGATACTTTTGCGCTTTCGCCCTCAGTACGTACGATTTTAGTCATTTCACGGCGACGTTCTTCAGTGAGCATAGGCATAGGCACACGAATCAAATCACCGTTGGTGGCAGGATTCAAACCCAAGTCGCAGTCGCGAATGGCCTTTTCCACTTTTGAAATCATGTTCTTTTCATAAGGCTGTACATTAATTGTACGGGCATCGCCAAGATTGACATTGGCTACCTGGTTCACTGAAACCATGGATCCGTAATACTCAACCATCACGTGATCAAGCAGGCCGGTATGAGCGCGGCCGGTACGGATTTTAGCCAAATCATTCTTAAGTGCTTCCAATGATTTCTGCATTTTTTGTTCTGCTGTTTTTTTTACGTCTTCTAACATTTATATCTCCAACTCAATTTCTGACAGTTTATTGATCATCAGCTATCGCCGCAGCATGATCGCTGCCTGTAAAATCATCAAGGTAATACTTTCGTACCTTCATCCTCACCCATCACTACTTTTTTCAGGGCACCTTGCTTGAAGATGCTGAAAACCGAAATCGGCAGTTTCTGATCGCGACACAGGGTTAAAGCTGTCGCATCCATCACTTTAAGGTTTTTGATGATGGCCTCATCAAAAGTAATGGTTTTGTAACGCATGGCTTCCGGATTGGTTTTAGGATCGTCGGTATATACGCCGTCTACCTTAGTGGCCTTGATGACGACTTCCGCATTGATTTCCATGCCGCGCAAAGCAGCTGCAGTATCCGTGGTAAAGAACGGATTGCCGGTCCCGGCACCGAAAATCACGACCCGCCCTTCTTCCAGATAGCGAATGGCTTTTCCGCGGATATAGGGCTCGGCAACCTGCTCAATGCTTAATGCCGACTGTACGCGTGCATTTAAACCGATGTTTTTCATGGCATCCTGCAAAGCCATGGCGTTCATGACTGTCGCCAGCATCCCCATATAATCGGCTGTTGCCCTATCCATGCCTGCTGCAGCCGGTGCGACACCTCGAAAAATATTACCGCCACCGATTACAACAGCTACCTGCACTCCCAAATCAACAACTTCTTTAATTTCATTAACGATGCGAGTGATCGTGGCGCGATTAATGCCGTAAGCATCATCTCCCATCAAAGCCTCACCAGAAAGTTTAAGTAAAATGCGCTTATAGGCTGGTTGTGACACGGGGGCTCCTCAATTTTCAAGTTTGCTTATTTAAGCATAAAACGTGGTTCTTAGGCATAAAATTAAGCCCAAGACGGATAAAATCCATTCAAAAATACACTAAAAAAAATGGACTAAGCTCCAGGCTTAATCCATTTTGATTTTGATGCGGTAATTAAACTAAATTACCGATTTTATTACTTACAGTTTTGCTGCGGCTGCAACTTCTGCTGCGTAGTCAACCACAACTTTTTCAATGCCTTCACCAACGGTGTACATGGTGAATGAAGCAATGCTGGCGCCTTTTGACTTAAGCAGTTGTTCGATAGTGAACTTGTCATCTTTAACAAAAACCTGGCTCAGCAAAGTCACTTCTTTCAGGAATTTCTGCACGGTACCATCTGCAATTTTTTCAAGCATTGCTTCAGGCTTGCCTGCTTCTTTTGCTTTTTCAATCGCAACGCGGCGCTCAGCTTCGATCAGGCTGGCATCGATACCGGAAGCATCCAGTGATTTTGGCTTGGCTGCAGCAATGTGCATGGCAATATCTTTAGCCAGAACATCGTCGCCACCTACTAAATCAACTAAAACACCGATTTTGCTGCCGTGTACATAGCTGGCCAATTTACCTTGTGCAACTGGACGCACAAAGCGACGTGGTGTGATGTTTTCACCGATTTTACCAACTAATTGCGCGCGAGTTTCCTCAACTGTTGCACCACTCATAGGCAGGTTGGCAACGGCTTCAATGTCGTTTGCATTGCTGGCAGCAATTACGCCGGCCAATTCATTTACAAACTTCAGGAAGTCTTCATTTTTAGCACAGAAGTCAGTTTCAGAGTTAACTTCAACCATAGCACCAGTTTTGCCGTCAGCACTGATGCTGATGCCAACTGTACCTTCAGCGGCTACGCGACCCGCAGCCTTGCTTGCTTTGTTGCCAAAGCGAACACGCAAGATTTCTTCTGCACGCGTCATGTCGCCATCAGCTTCTGACAACGCTTTTTTACAGTCCATCATTGGCGCATCTGTGCGCTCACGCAATTCTTTTACCATACCTGCGGTAATTTCAGCCATTTCAAGCTCCTTATTTTAATAAACTACATTATATTTGTAGTTTAATTAATTGATTTTAATGTTATTTAATGGGGTCATTAAACTAAAAAGGGGCGCTAGGCCCCTTTTTAGTTGAGTAATGCTATTCAGCAGCTGTTTCAGCTGTTTCTTCGCTAGATGCTTTAACAATTTCATTGATTACAGAGCTGCGGCCTTCCAGCACGGCATCTGCAATACCACGAGCGTACAAGCGAATTGCACGGCTAGAGTCATCGTTACCTGGAATAACGTAGGCTACGCCATCAGGTGAGTTGTTTGTATCAACAACGCCAATTACTGGGATGCCTAATTTGGCTGCTTCAGTAATAGCGCCACTTTCATGACCAACGTCGATGATGAAAATTGCATCAGGCAAGCCGCCCATTTCTTTAATGCCGCCAATTGAACGCTCAAGTTTTTCAACTTCACGTTTGTAGCCTAAAGCTTCTTTTTTGCCGAACTTGTCCAAACTGCCATCCTGCAGCATTGTTTCGAAGTCATTCAAGCGCTTGATGGATTGCTTGACTGTTTTAAAGTTAGTCAGCATGCCGCCCAACCAGCGATGGTTAACATAAGAGCAACCTGCGCGGGTTGCTTCTTCTTTAACGATATCGCGAGCCTGGCGTTTTGTACCTACGAACAGGATACGACCCTTGTTAGCAGCCAATGTACGCACGTGTTTAAGTGCATCTTCAAACATTGGCAATGTTTTTTCAAGGTTAACGATATGGATTTTGTTGCGATCGCCAAAAATGAACGGGGCCATTTTTGGGTTCCAGTAACGGGTTTGATGGCCGAAGTGAACTCCAGCTTCCAACATCTGACGCATAGTAACAGACATATAAATCTCTCTTCAAAAGGGTTATTCATTCATACAACACCAAAAACACCTCAGTTCGGCAACTTTTGAGCAAAGCCCACAGCTTAAAACCAAAGCACCCTTGATTGGGTTGCATGTAAATTTATACATTAACTATATGATTTTTATAAAAAACCACAGTAGAAACGCATTTTGCAGAAATTGCAAAGGCGAAATTGTAACACCAAGCGATTGAGTTAGCTAGGATTTTAATGCGATTTGAAAGCTGGACCTGATAAGTTGTACCCCGCCCTTTCAGTCACCGCGCCTGGCGGGCTAAAGCGATGCAGCGCTTATTGTAAGTGAATTCACACAGGCCTGCATTGAAATACCCTGCTTAATTAGTACAGTATTGCCTATAGTGCCGGCAGCATATGCTAAAATAAGCCATTAAATATTTGAATTCAGGCATCATGGCAATCTCAATTAAAAACCAGCAGGATATTGAAAAAATGCGTATAGCAGGCAGGTTGGCTGCGGAAGTCCTGGACTTCATTACGCCGCATGTTGTGCACGGTGTCACTACCGACCAGCTTGACAAGCTTTGCCATGATTACATTGTGAATGTTCAGAATGCCATACCGGCACCGCTTAATTATGCTCCGGATGGGCATAAGCCTTACCCGAAATCCATCTGCACATCCATTAACCAGCAGATATGCCATGGTGTGCCGAGTGACAAAGCGCTCAAGAACGGTGATATTGTCAATATTGACATTACGGTCATCAAGGACGGTTACCATGGCGATACCAGCCGCATGTTTTGCGTAGGTGAAGTTTCAATCCAGGCAAAGCGGCTGTGTGACATTACTTATCAGGCGATGTGGATAGGCATTTCAAAGGTCAAAGCCGGTGCCACACTGGGTGATATCGGTTATGCCATTCAAACTTTTGCTGAAAAAAGCGGTTACAGCGTGGTGCGCGAATTCTGTGGCCATGGTATCGGTAAAGTATTCCACGAGGAACCACAAGTGCTGCATTACGGCAAACCAGGCATGGGCCTTAAACTGCAGGCAGGCATGATGTTTACAATTGAGCCGATGATCAATGCCGGTAAACGCGACATCAAACAAATGCCGGACGGGTGGACAATCGTTACCAAGGACCGCAGCTTATCCGCTCAATGGGAACACACCATACTGGTTACTGAAACCGGCTATGAAATCATGACATTATCCAGCGGTACACCGCCTGCACCTGATTTCATTACAAAAACATCAGCTTAAAAAAGGCCTTGGTTATTCAGACCGACCAGCAGCAGCCATCATGCAAAGCCAAGCCCAATCCGCAGACATTGAAAAAAATAATATTGGCGCATTACGTCAATATTTGCAGAATGGTTTTCTGGCCCTAAAAACAAGCTATGCGGAAAAGCCAAGCATCGCGCATTTGTTTCGCCAGCACTGTAAGCTGATTGATCAACTACTCATCAAAATATGGGCAGAACTGCACATCGACTCACGTTGCTGCCTTATCGCTGTAGGAGGCTATGGTCGCGGCGAACTCTACCCCTACTCCGATATAGACTTGCTGATACTGATTCCCGAACACGCCGGGAACGATGACAGCCTGAATCAGGACATTGAAAGGCTGGTCGGTTTGATGTGGGACCTTGGCCTGAATGTCGGGCACAGCGTGCGTACCTTGAGTGAGTGCACGGATGAAGCAAAGAAAGATATCACTGTCCAAACCAACCTGCTTGAATCGCGCCTGCTGACCGGCGATAAAGTCCTATATCAAAGTTTTCGGGCAAACGCACAGCAAATTACTGATCCTTTAGCGTTTTTTAATGCAAAACTGAAAGAACAGGATCAGCGCCACGCGAAATACAACGATACCGCGTACAACCTGGAACCCAATATCAAAGAGAGTCCGGGCGGGCTGCGCGACTTGCATATGATCATCTGGCTGACGCGCAGCTTGAACCTGCACAGCGGTTCGCACCTTAATTTAAGCAGCATCTGGGCAGCCCTCACCAGGCTCCACATTATCTCCGCATCCGAAGCGAAGCAGATACGCCACCATGAGAAGAAATTGCAGTCATTGCGCATCCAGCTGCACTTTTTAAGTCGGCGCCGTGAAGATCGATTGCTGTTTGATTTCCAGAATGACCTTGCATCCATGCTCGGATATATGAATACGCCAAACCGGCGGGCCAGCGAGCAACTCATGCAGGGTTATTACCGCAGCGTTAAATACATCAGCCTGATGAACGAAATCCTGCTTAAGCAATTCAAGCAGATGCTATCGGCTACGCCGCCGGCAATCCGCCCTGTGAATGACCGCTTTGAAGCCCATGACCAATTGCTTGAGGCCAGAACCGCAGACTTGTTACAGCGACAGCCATCGGCGATTTTCGAAGCATTTTTGCTCATGCAGCAGAACTCACCGCTTACAGGCATGGGAGCGGCTCTGATACGTAACCTGCAGCGTGCTAAAAAGCTGGTTAACCGGGATTTCAGACAATCTCTGCAGTGCAGAAAACTTTTCATTGAAATCCTGTCTCAGCCGAATGGGGTCAACCATACCCTGCGTGCAATGAATCGTTATGGGATATTGGGGAGTTATATTCCGGCGTTTGGGCGCATTATAGGCCAAATGCAGCATGACTTGTTTCATGTTTATACCGTAGATGAGCACATACTGAATGTACTGGCGAATCTGCGCCGTTTTTCAAAACCGGAACTCAAGCATGAGTTTCCTTTGTGCAGCAAATTATTCTCAGAGTTCGATGCACCGCATTTGCTGTATCTAGCAGCTTTATTTCACGATATTGCAAAAGGCAGGGGTGGAGACCATTCGACCTTGGGTAAAGTCGATGCAGCAAGGTTCTGCAAACTGCATGGCTTATCGAAAGCCGATAGTGCCCTGGTCACATGGTTGGTTGAATCGCATTTAAAAATGTCGCTAACCGCGCAGAAGTCGGATTTGTCTGACCCTGGCGTTATTGAATCATTCGCGCAGCTGGTTGAGGATGAGCGCAGGTTGGTTGCGCTTTATTTACTCACGGTTGCAGATATTCGCGGCACCAGCCCCCACATCTGGAATGCATGGAAAGCCCGCCTGCTCGAGAGCCTGTTTCATGAAACAAAGCGCGCCCTGGCTGACCCAGTCTTTCATACCAGGCAGATCATCACCAAGCGGATTGAGGAGGCTTCTGCAAAGCTAATCCGCTATGGCATCAGCAGGGAAACTTACGAACAGATGTGGCAGCAGTTCGGGGAAAACTACTTTACCCGCCATGAGGCTGATGAAATCGCCTGGCATAGCCGTTTGCTGACCCCGCACCTGCATAGCGTCAAATCTATCGTGCGTGCAAGGTTAAGCCCTTATGGCGATGGCATTCAGGTCATGATCTACACCAGGGATCAGAATGAGATATTTGCAAAAATCTGCAATTTCTTCGATCGGATGGGCTACAACATTGTTGAAGCTAAAATCTATACAACCAGCCATGGATATGCGCTGGATAGCTTCATTATCCTGGATCAGGCGAACAAATCAATCAGCTACAGCGGCCTGCTGAAATTCATAGAGACAAAACTTACGGATAAGCTGGATAACCGGGATGCGCTGGAGTCGCCGCTCAAAGGCCGCATCAGTCGCCAGGTAAAACATATGCCGATACAGGCGCAAGTCACGATCACGGAAGACCCTGACAACAACAACCATATCGTTGATATCATCGCCAATGACCGGCCCGGGTTGCTGGCAACCGTCGCGCAGCAGTTCCTGATATACGATGTGGAACTGCACAACGCCAAAATCAACACTTTAGGCAACCGTGCTGAAGATACGTTTTTAATTTCAGCCAGAAACAGCCAGAAACTGGATGCCCAGCACATTAAATCCCTTTGCCAGGCAATGCTTAAAAACATTTAGCCCAGCTTGTAGTGCTTACGTAGCGCCTGTTTAATATTCCAGGTGCAAGCCATGCCTGCCGGGAATGTCACCAGGTCGCCAGCTGCAAAACTTACCGGCTCACCGCCATTGGGTG
This sequence comes from Methylotenera sp. G11, assembly GCF_000799735.1. Lineage (NCBI taxonomy): Bacteria > Pseudomonadati > Pseudomonadota > Betaproteobacteria > Nitrosomonadales > Methylophilaceae > Methylotenera > Methylotenera sp. G11. The sequence goes on from NZ_JUHH01000001.1 coordinate 512,807, forward strand.
TGACGGTCACCTCACCTTCCAGAATGTAAGCGATTTCCTGCGTGCCGAAACTCCATGGAAACTGTGACACTTCTTTAGACCAGGTTGGCCAGCGTGAAACACCCAAAGCAAGCAGTTTTTCCTGGTTGGGTTTCTCTACGATAATTTTGCTCATTTTGAACTCCGATCATAAATCAAGCGCAATAAAAAAAGCCCCGGTTACCCGAGGCTTTCATTCTAAGCATTATCAGCACTTAATGCATCAAGTTGCCATTAAGAATGTTTGTAGTGTTTTTTCAACTGCTTGGTCACTTCCCAGTTTGATTTCAAACCTTTAGGGAACACAACGAAATCACCTGCTTTGATCACAACGGTTTCGCCACCTTGTGGAGTCACGCGGATCTCGCCTTCCAGCACGTAAGCGCTTTCTGTCATGCTGAAGTCCAGCGGAAATTTAGAAGGCGCACAATCCCAAATAGACCAGCTGGATACACCTAATTCCTTCAATTTTTCTTGTGACGGGTTATGGTCAATAATGATTTGGCTCATTGTTTCATCCTTAAAATTTAATGGCTGCAAAAACAAATGCCGCTCATAAAAGCGGCATCTATAAATCTGGCGGAAGAGGTGAGATTCGAACTCACGGTGGGCGTGAACCCACGACAGTTTTCAAGACTGTAGCATTAAACCGCTCTGCCACTCTTCCGTGTCTGTTTCGCTACCTGCGTAACGAAGGCAGCATTATAACAACAAATTAATCATCTTGGAAATCCTGATTTGGAAAAAAAACATCAGAAAAACCAAAATCTTTTAAATTACTGATTCGCATCGGGTACAGGATGCCATCAAGGTGGTCACATTCATGCTGCACCACGCGTGCATGAAAGTCACTGACTATCCGGTCTATCTTATTTCCGAACTGATCCAGCCCTGCATAATGCAATTTCTGGTAGCGCGGCACTATACCCCTCATTCCGGGAACTGACAAGCACCCTTCCCAGCCATCTTCCATCGTAGTGCCAATCGGGGTCAGTATCGGATTGATCAAAACGGTAAACGGCACAGCATCGGCATCAGGGTAACGCGGATTAACGGTGTTATCCGTTTCTCCCTGACCGAATATGACGACACGCTGACTGATGCCGATCTGCGGCGCAGCAATCCCTGCGCCGTTCATGTGCTTCATGGTATCTTGCATATCCTGGATCAGAGCATGCAGCTCAGCAGTATCAAACCTTTCAATTGGCCTGGCTTTTAAAAGCAGGCAAGGGTCGCCCATGCGTAAAACTTCTCTGATGGCCATATACAAACCTTGATTAAATGATTTTCCTTGCGCTACTTGGTATCAACCGGACAGTAGTGCTGCGTCATCAGCTGGCCGATAATGTTGCGCACGCGTACCAGGGTCTGGTTCAGGTTCAACACCACATCTTCATAATTGATAGCATGCAGGCTGTCGCCACGCCCTGCCGCATAATTGGCTACCGGGCATATCGCGGCATAGCTGATTCCCAGTTCACGCGCCAGTGCGGCTTCCGGCATGCCGGTCATTCCAACCATTGTTGCACCGTCACGCTCCAGGCGGTCGATTTCGGCAGCGGTTTCCAGCCTGGGCCCCTGGGTTGCTGCATAAACGCCGTAGTTGATGACTTCTTCATCAATTTCAGAGGCGGCCTGCGCTATCTTTGCGCGCAGCTTATTGCAATATGGTTCGGTAAAGTCGATATGCTTTACCGGGTTGCTGATGCCGTCATAGTAAGTGTTCTGCCTGCCATGCGTGTAGTCTATGATCTGGTGAGGCAAGGCAATCATGCCTGATGACAGTTCCTGATGTATGCCGCCGACTGTGGCAACGGCAGCAATCTCGGTCACGCCCTGTAAATGCAGCGCATAGATATTGGCGCGGTAATTGACTTCATGAGGCGGGATAGTATGACCGCTGCCATGGCGCGCAAGGAAAATGACCTCGCCGCCGCATATTTCACCGAAAATCAAAGGCTGAGAAGGCTCGCCGTAAGGTGTGCGTACAATGACACGTTTGTTAACCCGCAAATCTTCCAGTTCAGTTAAACCGGTACCGCCAATAATCGCCAGCATAATCACTTTCCAAAATATGTTTTTATTTCATTTTAACAAAGCTTGGCCGGATTCCTGAATAAATATTACATGTGGGTTTTAGTAGTCGCTGCCTGAATTTAAGCTGCAAAAACCCTTGTTGTTTATGGCATACTCTCGCCATGACGACAAATCATTCCGAAGCCCTACCTGAAGCAGCCCGCATTACGCGCCAAAGCCTGGATCATGCTGCCGGCCACTACGAGAATTTCCCGGTTGCTTCCGTTATTTTACCCAAGCATTTGCGTGCGCCGATTGCCCTGATATACAGTTTTGCACGGCAGGCTGATGATTTTGCGGATGAAGGTGATTTTACTGTTGAGCAGCGGTTAAGCGCATTGAACGGGTTTCGTGACGAGCTGGATCTGCTGCAGGCCTACATCAAGCCGCAAACCGCTTTTTTTGTGGCCTTGGGCGCAATGATCCGATCAAGAAAACTGCCATTCATACCCTTCTATGATCTGCTGGATGCATTCAGCCAGGATGTTTCTAAAATACGCTATCAGAACTATGAAGAAGTGCTGGACTACTGTTCACGTTCAGCCAATCCGATCGGCAGGCTGCTGCTACATCTTTATGGGGCAGCCACACCAAACAACATTGAATTGTCTGATAACATCTGCTCCGCATTGCAAATCATCAATTTTCTGCAGGATATCGCCATAGATTTCAAAAAGAACGACGGCAAGCAGCGTATTTACATGTGCCAGGATGAACTGTCCAGGTTCTATATTACAGAGCAGCAGATTGCGGCATATGTAAACGCATCTGTGCCTGTAGATAGCCGCTGGCAGCAATTTATGCGATTCAATCTGCAGCGTGTACATGCCCTGCTCATCGCCGGCAAGCCCCTGGGGCGGATACTGAAGGGCCGCATTGGTTTTGAAATGCGCATGATCATTGCCGGCGGCGAAAGGATCATCACTAAAATAAGCCGGGTCAATGGCGATGTTTTTAATCACAGGCCAACGCTGAACGGCCTGGATTGGCTGCTGATATTGACTAAAGCGCTATTGAAGATTTAACACCAACATAAAAATACTCAAGTACAGATTAATATGACGCCCAAGCAATATTGCCAACAGAAAGCTGCTGCCAGCGGCTCCAGTTTCTATTACAGCTTTATGTTTTTACCCAAGAAAAAACGTGAAGCCATCATCGCGCTCTACGCATTCTGCCGTGAGGTTGACGATGTTGTAGATGAATGCACAGAGCTGAAAGTCGCACAAGTGAAGCTTGCCTGGTGGAAAGAGGAAATACAGAACCTCTATAAAGGTAAGCCCATACACCCGGTGACTAAGGCCTTGCAGCCTTTTATTCACGAATTTAGCCTGAGTGAAGAACATTTCCTTGAAATTATCGACGGCATGGAAATGGATCTCAATTTCAACCGTTATGAAGACTTTAAACAATTACAGCTTTATTGTTATCGGGTAGCCAGTGTGGTCGGGATTCTATCGGCGCAGATATTCGGGTTCAACAACCGGAAAACACTTAAGTTTGCGCATGACCTCGGGCTTGCATTTCAGCTGACCAACATTATCAGGGACGTTGGTGAAGATGCCCGCAGGAACCGCATTTATATTCCGCTGGATGAGCTTGCCAGGTTTGGTGTAAGCGAAGAAGATATCCTGCGTAGCCGTGAATCCGGCGCGGTAAGACAGCTGCTGGAGTTTCAGGTTGAACGTGCCGAAAGCCATTACGACCGTGCATTGAATGAACTTCCGGAAGAAGACAGGAAAAACCAGCGCGTAGGTTTGATCATGGCCGCTATCTACCGCACCCTGCTGCGTGAAATTAAAGCGGATGGTGCCGAAAAAGTATTAAATTTCCGCACCTCATTAGGGTCGCTGCGCAAACTATCGCTGGCATTTAATACCTGGCTAAGAAACCTATAATAATTACAAGGTAAATCAACAATGCATAAATCCCATGTGGCTATTATAGGGGGTGGTTGTGCCGGCTTAAGCGCTGCAGCCACGCTGGTTGATCGCGGTTATGCGGTGACTGTGTTCGAGGCTGGCTCGCAGCTTGGCGGCCGGGCACGTACTGTCGCCGTTGAAGAAAGCAACGGCCTGCTGCACCTGCTGGACAACGGACAGCACATATTATTGGGAGCCTATCAGGAAACCCTGGCTTTGCTGAAAAAGGCGGGGGTCAGCAGGAAAAAAGCATTTTTGCGCGTTCCACTGCAAATCAATATGCAGTCAAACACCGCAAAATCCGTATTTTCACTCAAATCCTTTAATGTACTGCCAGCGCCGCTCAACCTGTTATTCGGGCTTTTATTCTGCAAGGGTATCAGCCTCAACGAACGTATGGCTGCATTGAGATTCATGCAGGGCCTTAAAAACACCCAATACCAGATTGCGCGTGACTTGCCCCTGGAACGCTTCTTGATCAACCAGCATCAATCAAAAAAGCTGATCAGTTTTCTGTGGGAGCCACTATGCCTTGCAGCATTGAACACCCCTATTGCAAAAGCCAGTACACGAATATTTTTGAATGTGCTGCGCGATACGTTTTCAGGTAATAAAAAAAATAGCGATTTCCTGTTGCCGCGTTTGGATTTATCGCAGGTTATTGCCGACCCTTTGTCGCATTATATTCAAGCCAAAGGCGGGATCGTAAAACTCAACCAGCGTGTGCGCGCGGTAATGCCGGAAAATAATGGCTTTACTATAGAAACGAGGCAGGAAAAATTACATTTCAGCCATGTGATTATTGCAGTATCCCCGGCGCGCGTCGAAAAACTGATCGAAACGTTGCCGAAACTGAATCATGCGACTGAGCAGACCCTGACTTATCAATACCAGCCCATCTACACCGTGTATTTCCAATACCCGCCAGGCACCAGATTACCAGAGGTCATTTCCGGCCTGAGCGGTTCTATTGGCCAATGGGTATTCGACAGAGGCCAGCTTTGCGGCCAGAACAATATCATTTCAGTCATTGTCAGTGCCGAGGGCAAACATCAGCAACTTACGCAGGATGAACTAGCACTGAGGGTTGCCAAAGAACTCAACCGCGCATTTCCAGCGTTAGCGAAACCCCTGTGGCATAAGGTGATTGCCGAGAAACGTGCTACTTTCTCATGTGAACCCAACCTGCCGCGTCCAACCAACAGGACACTGCAGCCGAATGTGTTCCTGGCAGGCGATTATACTTACCCGGACTACCCGGCCACCATTGAAGGCGCGGTTAGAAGCGGCATTCACTGCGCCAATTTGATAGCGAACATCTAGGCATCATTAACCCGTCAACCTGCTGCAAATGTAGCCTGCCTTGAATTAATGGTGAGGTGCTTGTGCTGCTGGCGGCGTATTGCGAGCTTTGATGTGGTTTTGATTTGCAATGGCCAGCTGCCCATTCATCATGGAATCCGCTTGCTTAAGCGCGGCATCCGGATCCAGGTTATTCTTTATCGCATTACTACGAATGGTGTTTTCGTAAGTTAATCTGGCATCTTCGTCCTGTGAGAAATATTCTTTTACCAGGTTGACCCCAAGCTCCATCAGTTGATGGCCACATTCATATACACTTTTAGTCGCTTCCATGCCTAGAAACCCACTTCCCAGGACGATCGCCCCATAGGCTGCGACCCCGTATGGACCTCCTGCCAGTAAAGGTTCGGCCGCGACAGCCACAGGTGTCGCAGTAGCAGCACCTCCAGCGAACGCACTGATTTCTTTAGCCAGTTTGTTGGCGGCATCCACGGGAACATCCCCTTTATCTACTTCATGTTTACCCGTTTCAGCCACATCAAACGCTACCGGAACCACACCTAACACCCCCAATGCAGCGCCCACCACCCTGGGAGAGGCTCGGCCTTTTTCCGCTAAGTAATCCAGCATCTCAACGAATGTTTTGACAACTGGACTTTTGACAAGGCTCAACGCCTCAGTAGTGTTGGCAAACAGGCCTGGTTCCCGAGGCTTAACCGTATATGTAGCGGATTTTAAGGTTTCTATTCGACTTGCATTACTTGCAGCAACTTCGGGGTTATAAATCCCATCCACTAATTCCCTAGCCAGGCGAAGCTCCAGCCTGTTTAAATCTGCATTTTCAGCAACATCGACACGCAGTCCATGGCGATTTAGCAAGCTTGCGACACTTTCAAGCTCTTGAGGGCTTGCAGGAGAACTTTCTGATGACCTGAAAAGAGAATCTACACTGACGAGATGTCCCGGTGAGGTGATATCGACATAATTCAGGTATCTTTGGTAAGGCTGCACAGCCAGCGGCTCATTGGTCACAGCTACTGCACCTGCAAACTTATCGCTGTGAGTGACCATATCAATTGCCGTTTTGAGCGCGTGAATTTTTTCCACGTCATTTTGCCCATTAAGCACAACTTCCAGATACCTAAACTTGCCCTCGCCGCCTATCTCGATTGACTGCACTCCTGCCCGGGCAAGATGCCTCTTAATATCATGCACATCACTGCTTGTATCGTCGGAAAACCTAAAGGAAAGACGTGCCACCCATTTACCTTCAGTCGCACGCAAATATTCATCAAGCAGCATTGAGTCCGAAGGCCGTATATGCTGATGGTTAAACCCGGTAGCCATAATTCTTGCATGATCAAGCGCATGGCCGCTCGGGCTATCAATCTCCACCAGGTAGTATAGATTACCCTGCCCATCCTTGACCAGATGAGGCTCAATGCCCAACAGCTTCATGATCTGCAAATCATGGGAAGAAGGCATGTCACCGTAAATCGGAGCGATGGCGACCTGCACGCCATTAAAATTTTCTTCTGTCCACCTCAGGTTATTGACACTATCTGCATATAAAAGGCTGTCGTGCGGATTATCGTGCTTGTTACGTGTGGCGCTAAAGTTTTCGGCCAAGGATGCCCCCCATCTTTTTATTGATTTTCTAACGGCTGAACCGGTTTTAAAGTTGATCTTGATTCATTTCTGACGGCACTGGAATTGATGATGACGATGCCTGATTTATTTAGGTCGCAGCTCATTCGCTATTGACCTGATTGCTTTTCTCTTGCGTATTATTATTGTCTGGCACATAAATAGAAAGCATGCTTGCAAAGCATTTCAGTGATTTTGCAAGCGACCTCGCATATCTGATATCTAAATTTCTATTACATCTGATAGGTCGTGGAGGATGTTTTGCTTGTGACCACAAAAAAATCAAGAACAGGCTTAAACCTGTGTCGGAAAATTAGATAGAAAAAAATCAAAAAAAGATGGGGCTTTAGAAAGCCCCGGTCCGACAATCAAGCGCAGGAATTTCAGAGATTAATCAAGGACAATAATAGGCTGGCTGTTTCAGCCATCACGCATACGGCTTAGGGCTTGTTCCAAACGCTCCACCCCGATCACCTCGATACCATCAATCGCCTGTTTTGGCTGATTGGCCTTAGGCACGATCGCTTTGCTAAAACCGAGTTTTGCTGCTTCCTTCAAGCGCACCAAACCGCCCTGCACCGGGCGCACTTCCCCGGCCAACCCGACCTCACCAAACACAATAAGTTTATTATCCAGTGGCTTGTTTTTTAAAGAAGAAACGATAGAAAACAGCACGGCAAGATCTACTGCAGGCTCACCAATTTTTACCCCACCCACCGCATTGATAAATACATCCTGATCAAAACAAGGGATACCGGCATGGCGGTGCAATACTGCGAGCAGCATGGCCAGGCGATTCTGCTCCAGGCCTACACACAAACGTTTGGGATTGGGTGCATGCGCTTCATCGACCAATGCCTGAATTTCAATCAGCAATGGTCGTGTCCCCTCTTGCGTAACGGTAATGCATGAACCTGCCACCTGCTCGCTATGATGTGACAAGAACAGAGCTGATGGATTGGTGACTTCGCGCAAGCCTTTTTCAGTCATGGCAAACACGCCCAGTTCATTCACCGCACCAAAGCGGTTTTTAAAAGCACGTATCAGGCGAAAACTGGAATTGGGGTCACCCTCAAAATACAGCACGGTATCTACAATATGTTCCAGCACACGCGGCCCTGCCAGCGAGCCTTCTTTGGTGACGTGGCCTACCAGAATGACGGCAATGCCCATTTGCTTGGCTAACCTGGTGAGCTGTGCCGAACACTCGCGTACTTGCGCCACCGAACCGGGGGCGGATTGCAATGCTTCGGAATAAACGGTCTGGATAGAATCAATCACGGCGATATCCGGCTTATGCGCCTGCAAGGTCGCCAGAATTTTTTCCAGATTGATTTCAGCGAGCAAATCAATCGGGCTGGCATCCAAGCCTAAGCGCTTGGCGCGCATGGCAATCTGCTGCGCAGACTCCTCACCGCTGACATAAATCGCTTTGCGCGGCTTCGGGTTAGTCATCGCACCGATATGGCATAAGGTCTGCAGTAACAATGTCGATTTGCCTATGCCTGGGTCGCCGCCTATCAGCACCACGCCACCGGCTACCAGGCCACCGCCCAGCACACGGTCAAACTCGCTCACGCCGGTTGGCTGGCGCGGCACTTCAGCGGCTTCTACATCTGCAAGTTTTTGCAAAAGGCTGCTTTGCGCAACCCCATCAAACTTGTTGGCATAACGATTGGTGGCGGCAGTCTCGGCAATGGTTTCAACCAGCGTATTCCAGGCCATGCAGCTTGGGCATTGCCCCTGCCATTTTGGCTCCTGCGCCCCGCATTCCGTGCATGTATAGATTGTTTTCGCTTTTGCCATCAGTCTGTCATTTTGATTGGTACGCGCGCAGCGACTGCACACAGCAACTCATAACCCACAGTATCCGCAGCTTCGGCCACGGCATCTACCGGAACCTGACGGCCCCATAATTCGACCGGGCTGCCAATATCAGCCTCGGGAATATCCGTTATATCACAAAACAGCATATCCATAGACACCCGTCCCAGTGTCCTGGTGACCTTGCCGGAAACCGCAATTGGCGCACCGTGGGGATGCTGGTCGCCGAGCAGCCCTGCATGCCTGGGGTAACCATCTGCATAACCGCAGGCAACGATGCCGATACGCGTTGCCTGCGTAGCCGTAAAGCGATTACCATAACCGATGCTTTCGCCGGCAGCGATGGTCTGTACGGCAATGATTTCGCTGCTTAGCTGCATCACCGGTTTCAGGCCGAATGCAGTTGCAGGCATGCCGCTTACCGTGCTGGCACCATACAGCATAATGCCCGGCCTGACCCAATCAGCCCTCAGGTAGGAATGTCGCAATATGGTCGCTGAATTCGCCAATGAAACCGGCAGGTTAGCGGGCAGCTCTTTAATGGTTTTTTCAAACACCTGCAAAGGTGCGGCAATGCCCGGCTCTTTATCGGCGGTAGCAAAATGTGTCATCAAGGTGATGCCGGCAACATTTTTACTAAGATTCAGGGCCTGGTATGCAGCAGCATAGGCATCCGGAGTGAAACCCAGGCGATTCATGCCGGAGTTCATCTTAAGATGCACATGCAGTGGCTTAGTGAGGCTGGCATTCAGCAGTATTTCGATCTGCATTTTGGAATGCACGACAACATCCAAACCAAGTTCAGCGGCTTTAGCCAGTTCTTCGGCGCGGAATACACCTTCCAGCAGCAGGATCGTCTGCTGGTATCCTGCCTCGCGCAGAATAACAGCTTCATTCACACCGAGCACGGCAAAACCATCTGCGGCATTCAGGCAACGCGCAACATTAAGCAGGCCATGACCATAACCATTGGCCTTAACCACCGCCATGATTTTTGAATGGGGTGCGTGCTGTTTTGCTACAGCCAGATTATGCTGTAATGCGCTGCGGGAAATGGTTGCTACGATTGGGCGCATGTTCAGGTCTAATACTCGTCGGCCATGTGTGCGGCACCTGCAAAATTCTCAAAGCGCGTATGTTGTCCCAGGAACGTCAAACGTACCCGGCCAATCGGACCGTTACGCTGTTTACCGATAATGATTTCTGCTGTGCCTTTGTCTGCGGAATCCGGGTTATAGACTTCATCACGGTAAATAAACAGGATGACGTCAGCATCCTGCTCAATCGCGCCGGATTCGCGCAAATCACTCATTACCGGCCGTTTATCCGGACGCTGCTCTACGCTTCGGTTAAGCTGCGACAGTGCAATGACCGGTACATCAAGCTCTTTAGCCAAAGCCTTGAGCGAACGTGAAATTTCTGAAATCTCGGTCGCGCGGTTTTCTCCCTGCCTGCCTGCTGGTGCAGACATCAGCTGCAGGTAGTCAACCACGATCAGACCAAGCTTTCCCGCCTGCCTGTGCAAACGGCGCGCCCTTGCCCGCACGTCAAAACTGCTCAGGCCAGAACCTTCGTCAATAAAAATCGGTGCCTCGTTCAGCCTGCCTAGTGCTGTCGTAAGCTTTTCCCAGTCTTCATCCTCAAGGCGGCCGGTGCGCATCCGGTGCTGATCCAGGCGGCCTACTGAGCCTATCATACGCATGGCCAGCTGCGTCCCCGGCATCTCCATGGAAAATACGGCAACCGGCAAGCCGCTGTCCAACGCCACGTTTTCGGCAATATTCAGCGAAAAAGCGGTTTTACCCATCGACGGACGACCTGCCACGATAATTAAATCGCCAGGCTGCAAGCCGGATGTCATTGAATCCAGGTCTGCGAAACCTGAAGAAATACCGGTCACATCTGATTGATTATCGCGCGAGAACAGCTGGTCAATGCGGTCTGCCACCTGCGGCAGCAATACTTTAATGTCGGTAAACCCTTCTGAACTTCTTTTTCCGCCTTCGGCGATCTGGAATATCTTGGCCTCAGCCTCATCCAGCAATTGCTGTGCATCACGGCCATTCGGCATGTAGGCGCTCTCGGCAATGCCGGAACCTACAGCGACCAGCTGGCGCATCACGAAACGCTCATGCACGATCTCCGCATAACGGCGTATATTGGCAGCTGTTGGCGTGTTTTGTGCCAATGCACCAAGATAGGCGATACCGCCCACACCGGAAAGTTCGGCTGAATTCTCCAAAGACTCTGCTACCGTCACAATATCGGCCGGCTTATTGTGTTCAATCAGCCGGGATATATGCTCGAATATTAACTTGTGGTCATGGCGATAGAATTCTTTTGCACTCAGAATATCAGCAATCTTATCAAGCGCTTCATTCTCAAGTAACAGGCCGCCAATAACGGATTGCTCGGCTTCAACCGAGTGAGGGGGGGTTTTTAATGCGTCTAGTTGTTCATCAGTCATAGCCCGAATTATACTCAATTCAAGCCCGGCCAATAATAAAAAAGGCTACCGAAGTAGCCTTTTTTTACTTTACTGAAATATCGAAAGATATTCTGTAATTATGCCTCAGCCACTACTGAAACATTGATGTTTACTACTACATCATGGTGCAGTGCAACTGAAACAGCGTGGTCGCCAACAGTTTTCAGCGGGCCGTTTGGCAGGCGGATAGCCGCTTTAACCACTTCATGACCTGCAGCAACCAAAGCTTCAGCGATGTCGCCATTGGTCACTGAGCCGAACAGGCGGCCGTCAACACCAGCTTTTTGTGTGACTGTCACAACAAAGCCATCCAATTTTTCGCCACGTGCCTGAGCAGCAGCCAGAATTGCAGCCTGTTGTTTTTCCAGCTCGGCACGGCGTGCAGCGAATTCAGCTTTGTTAGCTTCAGTAGCGCGCTTAGCTTTGCCTTGTGGAATCAAAAAGTTACGGCCGAAACCGTCTTTAACTTTAACTACGTCACCCAACCCGCCAAGGTTGCCAACTTTTTCTAATAAAATAACTTGCATCCTAATATCTCCTTAGCCTGGGTGTTTGTCAGTGTATGGTAACAATGCCAAGAAACGAGCGCGTTTAACCGCTGCTGTCAATTGACGCTGATAGCGTGCTTTAGTACCCGTCATACGTGCTGGGATGATTTTTGCATTTTCTGAGATGAAGTCTTTTAACAGATCTACATCTTTGTAATCTACTTCTTTAATGCCTTCTGCTGAAAAACGGCAGTAACGGCGGCGTTTATACATATCTCTTGCCATTTTAAACTCCTAAACTTTTTAGTTTATGCAGGCTATGCCTGCATACTTTTTATATCGTTAATGTGCATGACCAGTTGTGTGCTTTTAAGGCTGCGTCTGGCTAAAAAACCTAGCGCTACAATTTGCGCTCCAATCTTTAAACCTTGCAATGCTAAGTCTCCTAAAACAACCGCATTGATTTCACATTCCACTTTTCGCTTCATGCCAGCTTCTGTCTGTTCTGAAGCATGCCGCAAAACAACACTTAACAACGGTATACCTGCTGGTGTGTAGCGCAGCGGTTCAACTTGAACCACCTCGGCCTGAAGCACCAGCTTATTCAATTAAGCTGCTGCTGCCTCTGTAGGGGCAGCCGGGGCTGCGTCTTTTCTTAACGCATCTTTAGACTTCTCTTCCTTCATCATTGGTGAAGGCGCAGTCACAGCAGTTTTAGTAGCCATTGTCAGATGACGCAATACTGCATCATTGAACTTGAAGCCATGCTCCAGCTCTTCTAAAACGGTTTGGTTGCATTCGATATTCATCAACACGTAATGTGCTTTGTGAATTTTCTGGATTGGGTAAGCCAATTGGCGACGACCCCAGTCTTCCAGGCGGTGAATTGCACCGCCGTTGCTGGTGATCAGTGTGCGATAACGCTCGATCATCGCAGGCACTTGCTCGCTTTGGTCCGGATGGACGATAAACACTACTTCATAATGTCTCATAGACACTCCTTTTGGATAAAAGTCACCTGCTGCACGCAGTGTGACAAGGTAAAAAAAATACTTGCCGAACACATTGGTTCAAGCAAGCGCGGGATTATAGTCAAAAGAGCAGCACTAATCAAACAATATTTAATGAAATCAATTGTTTTGTTTGAAAATTTGTTAGCCACAGATAAACACAGATATAACCTAGAACCTAAAATCGTCATTCCGGCGGAGGCCGGAATCCAGTCAAGGCAAATGCAAAGCTGTGAAGAAATAGTTAACTGCACGTAATTTTTAACGTTTTTATCTGTGTGTATCTGTGGCTAATTATTTTTTAAATTCCTAATGCCCTAAACCACATCCGGCATTTCAGCCCCATAGAATTTGACCCTGAGTTTCTTGAGCTGGTCCCTGAAGTCAGCCGCTTTTTCAAATTCCAGATTCTTGGCGGCATCATGCATAGCTTTTTCCAACCGCTTCATTTCCTTGGTCATCTGTTTTTCACTCAAGGATTCGTAACTCGCCTGCTCTTGTGCGGCTTTGCGCTCACGCTGCGCTTCATCTTTATCGTAAACGCCATCAATAATATCCTTGATGCGCTTGCTCACGCCTTTAGGGGTGATGCCATGCGCTTCGTTAAAGGCTTTTTGCACCCCTCTCCTGCGTTCGGTTTCGTCCATTGCCAGCTTCATGCTGCGCGTAATTTTATTGGCATAAAAAATGACCTGCCCATTCAGGTTCCGTGCGGCACGGCCTGCGGTCTGTATCAGGCTGCGCTCGGATCGCAGGAAGCCTTCTTTGTCTGCATCCAGTACCGCTACCAGTGAAACCTCCGGAATATCCAGGCCTTCGCGCAGCAGGTTAATGCCAACCAGCACGTCAAACTCGCCCAGACGCAGGTCGCGGATGATTTCCACACGCTCCACCGTGTCAATATCGCTATGCAGATAGCGAGTTTTGACACCATGCTCGCTCAGGTAATCAGTCAGGTCTTCCGCCATGCGTTTAGTCAGGGTGGTTGCCAGCACACGCTCGCCCACTTTCACGCGCTGCTTGATCTCGCCCAAGAGATCATCCACTTGCGTATCGGCAGGCTTCACCACGATTTCCGGGTCGATCAAGCCTGTTGGTCGCGCAATCATTTCTACAACCTGCTGCTGATGCTCTTTTTCATAATCAGCCGGTGTGGCTGAAATAAACACGCACTGCCGCATCACGCGTTCAAACTCTTCAAACTTGAGCGGACGGTTATCCATCGCGGATGGCAGTCGCCAGCCATAATCCACCAGATTCTCTTTTCGGGCACGGTCACCTTTATACATACCGCCAATCTGCGGTACCGTGACGTGACTTTCGTCGATAATCAGCAAGGCGTTATCCGGCAGATAATCCATCAGGGTCGGCGGCGGATCACCTGGTCTCGCGCCCGTCAGGTGACGGCTATAGTTCTCAATGCCTTTACAGAAGCCGATTTCATTGAGCATCTCCAGGTCAAAGCGCGTGCGCTGTTCGATACGCTGCGCTTCGACCAGTTTGTTTTCCTTGATATAGAAATTGACGCGGTCACGGAGTTCTTCCTTAATGGTCTCCATAGCGCGAATCGTGGCTTCGCGTGCGGTCACATAATGGCTTGAAGGGAATATCCTGAAATTGTGAATCTTGTTGAAAATTTGCCCGGTAAGCGGGTCAAATAGCTGAATACCATCAATTTCGTCATCAAACAGGCTGATGCGCACGGCAGTTTCGCTATTTTCGGATGGAAATACATCGATCACATCGCCGCGCACACGAAATGCGCCGCGGTCGAAATCAAAGTCATTGCGGTCATACTGCATGCGGATAAGGTGATCCACAATGTCGCGCTGGCTGATCTTTTGGCCCAGATGGATATGCAGCACCATGCCATGATATTCACTTGGGTCGCCAATACCGTAAATGGCTGAAACCGTGGCGACGACAATGCAGTCTTCCCGTTCCAGCATCGCCTTGGTTGCAGATAAGCGCATCTGTTCGATATGGTCATTGATGCTGGAATCTTTCTCGATGAACAGGTCACGTGACGGCACATAAGCTTCAGGCTGGTAGTAATCGTAATAACTTACGAAATACTCAACCGAGTTATTGGGAAAAAACTCCCTGAACTCGCTATATAACTGCGCAGCCAGTGTTTTATTGGGTGCCATTACGATAGCCGGGCGACCAGTGCGCGCAATCACGTTTGCCATCGTAAATGTTTTGCCGGAACCGGTTACGCCCAGCAGGGTCTGGAATTTCAGATCGTCATTGACGCCCTGCGTGAGCTTTTCAATGGCTTGCGGCTGATCTCCCGCCGGTGGAAAAGGCTGATTAAGCTGATATTTGCTATTTGGAAAAGTAACGATCACGTGATGTTTTTTTAAAAAATTAACAATAAATTTTACCAGCAAAGCACACAAAACACTTTATTTTTAAATCTTTGATTTAACTGCTTAAATATCAAGCAGAACTTTGAATGATATATCAGGTCTTTTGCTTAAAGATTCAAGCTTTCAGGTTTTGCCGGCCATCCATATTCAAAACATGCTGCAACCCTGAATGATAAAAAAATCAACATGACCCTGGAGATTCAATATGCGCGGATTTATTTTGCTATTACTCATGCTCAGTTATTTACAGCCGGCGCTGGCATTTGATCAGCAAAAAATACTGGCGTCACTTCAGTCTGTGGTCATGATACGCGGCTATAACGACAAAGGCGGCGTTTCATATGGTTCGGGCGTAGTCGTCAGCAATAATAAAGTGATTACCAATTGCCATATATTCCGCAGCACCAAGCAGCCGTGGATATCACGCGGTGAAGACACTTACACCATTGCATCGGTCCAGGCTGACCGCTGGCATGACCTGTGCCTCGTGTCTACATCAGATCTGCCGCTAAAGCCTGCGCCAATAGGCAGGGGCAATGAAATCAAAAGAGGCCAGGAAGTGCTTGCAATCGGCCATTCAAATGGCGTGCCCAACGCACTGACTTCAGCCGGTGCGGTTAAAACCACTTACGACTTTGAAGGTGGCCGCGTCATCAGGAGCAGCGCCAAGTTCCTGATGGGTGCCAGCGGCAGCGGCATTTTTGACCTGGAAGGCAATCTGCTGGGCATCAACACATTCAAAACCCCGGGCCGCCCAGCCTATTTCTACTCACTGCCAATTGAGTGGTTGGCTGATCTGGAGAAAATGCCGGTTGAAACCACATTTCCAATTACCGGCAAAGCATTCTGGGAAGAAGAAGATAGCAACAAGCCTTTTTTCATGCAGATTGCCATTCCGGAACTCAACGGCGATTGGCCTAAACTTGCACAGGTGGCTGAAAAATGGCTGGCTATCGACCCCAAAAATTCAGATGCCTGGTACGAACTGGGCTTTGCCAGCGAGAATTTAAGCAAAACCAGTGAAGCCAAAAAGGCATATGAACAATCGGTCGCTTTAGATCCCGGTAACTCGGACTCCCTGATGCGGTTGGGTGTGCTGGCGCAGTCCGCCGGCGATAAAGAAGGTGTACGCAACATCAATCTTGCGCTCACGCATATTGATAAAGCGCTGGCGGCAGAATTCAATGCCTTGATTGGTTGCGGCAGCGAATGCTAAGGCCGCATGGAGCAAGTGCCGGCACGTGAAGGTTCGTGACGCATGGCACTTGTAGCCGGGTTGAGAGCGGCATGCAGCCTTAATGGCTATGCTTTACACACCCTGCAACTTAATGTCAGCCGGCAACTGACATTCCGGCCTTCTTGCATAGATACTTCCCTGCTTGATTCAGTAAAAAAATCCTGTGACATTCATCAGGATTTTTTTATTTATGTAATATGGAGTTTAGCGGGTTGTTTGTTATTCCTATTCGTGGTTTTTATGCGTAAAATGGCGGATATTCAACCATTTGCATATAAATTGTTTTAAGGAAGCATATTTTGGCAACGTCATCATCAGCCGCTCAAGGCCAGGCAAACCCTTCTTCAGTATTATCGCTACGCGTTCAGTCAATAAAAGAATCCCCCACCCTCGCCATTACCGCCAAAGCAGGAAAATACAAAGCCGAAGGCCGTGACATCATTGGCCTTGCAGCTGGCGAACCTGATTTTGACACGCCACAGCATATTAAAGATGCTGCCAAAGCCGCTATTGATGCGGGTTTTACTAAATACACCCCTGTATCAGGCATCCCGGGCCTCAAAAAAGCGATCGTTGCCAAATTCAAGAATGAAAATGGTTTTGACTATGCATTAAACGAAGTGATTGTAGGTGTAGGCGGCAAACAAACCATTTTCAATCTTTGCCTGGCAATCCTGAACAAAGGGGATGAAGTGATCGTGCCGGCACCTTACTGGGTGTCCTATGCAGATATTGCGCTGGTTGCAGAGGCGACGCCGGTGATTGTTGAGTGCGGTATTGAACAAGGCTTCAAGTTGACACCGCAGCAGCTGGAAGCGGCAATCACCCCAAAAACAAAACTGTTCATGATCAATTCACCGTCCAATCCTACCGGATCTGTATATACACTGGATGAGCTGAAAGCCCTGGGCGAAGTGCTGCTGAAACACCCACACGTGTTTGTAGCAACCGATGACATGTACGAGCACGTTAACCTCACAGGCAACAAATTCTACAACATCCTGAATGCAGCACCTGCGTTGAAAGACCGCTGCATCGTGCTGAATGGCGTATCAAAAGCCTACTCCATGACCGGCTGGCGCATCGGCTATGCTGCAGGCCCTGCCTACATCATCAAGGCGATGGAGATTTTGCAATCCCAATCTACCAGTAACCCGACTTCCATTTCACAAGTGGCCGCACAAGCCGCGCTTGAAGGTCCGCAGGAATGCATCGTGCCTATGGTGACCGCGTTCCGTGAGCGCCATCAGTATGTGGTTGACCGTTTCAACACCATGCCTGGCTTAAGCTGCCTGATGGCTGGCGGTGCGTTCTATGCATTTCCGGATGCGCGCGGCGCGATTGACACGCTGTTCAAGGCAGGCAAAATCAGTGCTGCTACCGACATGGCGCTGGCTGAATACCTGCTTGAAAAGTTTGATGTTGCAGTAGTGCCGGGTTCTGCGTTTGGTGCCGAGGGCTATTTCCGCATTTCATTTGCAACTTCAATGGATAACCTGCGTAACGCACTTGACCGTATCGAACGCGCACTTAAATAAGCACGAAATAAACGGCTGGCACGTCCAGTCGATATAGCAAGGCCTGTTTTCAGCGATCAATCGCTTTGAAACAGGCCTTTTATTTTATCTACCGCCCCGCCCGCCTTAACTCCCAGACTCGTTCCCACGCCAGGCCCCAGGATTGCAGTACCCGCAACAGCGCCTGCCATTGCAGCTTTTGTAGGAAACACCGTCGGCTTGTCAACCGTGCCGGAAACCTGCAAGGGGATGGCTGCCAGGCTAACGCCTTTTTTCAGCTCAACTTCCACGACACCATCAAGCTCCTGATTCGTTTTGACTTTTACCTGGCCAGAAGCCGCCAGCAAGCCTGAGCGTATTTTAATGTCGTGCAAGGTATACTGCTTGCCCTTTGCATCCAGAACCCCCGAGAGTTCATCAAACTGCGTTTGACCACCATTGCTCTGCTTGGTAAGCAAACTGGCCAGTTTCACCAGGTCCAGGCCATTCAGCACCCCTTCTTTCACATTGAACCTGAAATGGGCATTGAGATTATCCCGCAATCCAGAAGCGTCTTTTGCCACGCCGGAGAAACTACCGTCGCCTGATAAGTGACCGCTTAAATAAACCGATCTGCTAATGAGGCTGCTGGGTTCTTTCACAGACAGGCCATTCACTTGCAGCTTGCCTGACGCATGCCAGCCTTTCACCCATGACAGTTTCGCGTTACCGGTTAACTTTCCGTTGTAGAGCGCAAGGTCGATCCTGGGAATATCAAGCTGGCTGTCTTTCAGGTACAACTCAAGCGCTGCTTGATTAACCAGCAGCGGCACCCCTGCCGGCAGCGTCCAGTTTGCGGCATTAACCAGTATTGAGTACCCTGCATCTTTGGGGGTTACGTCAGCGCTTAAAACACCGTCTACCGCTTCCAGCTTTAAGGACTCAAGACTGTTGGCGCCAGTCAGGTGCACATCCATATTAAAAGCCGGCAGCTTGATGTCCGGCCAGCTGAGCTGCAATTGATCTATTGTTATCCGTTTAACATTGACAGCATCAGGCCCGGCATTGGCATCGGCATGATTTTCAGGCAGTGCTGAAATGATGTCCAAAGCCGCTTTTTTAATGACCGGCTTGGTGATTCTGATCTCTATGGTTTTAGTTTCAGAAAATAAGGATCCCAGAGACGGAATGATGGAAATCTCACCCACCCTCAGTTCCTGCTGTTCGCCTACAGATATCTCCTCGGCTACGATGCGCGGCGTGGGCAGCAACAGCAGCCTCCCTGAAGTTATGGTGACAGGTGCGCCTATCTTTTCGCTGGCGATGTGCTGCGCCTGATCCAGGTAGGACCGCACGGAAATGAAAAAAGGTATAACAATCAATATGCTAATTACTGAGACAAATCCTATTAAGTATTTTTTAGTTTTTTTCATTAAATTTATCCAAAAATTTGTCTACTAATGATTGACCAAACCCCGCCGTGTCAGTATTATAGCGCCTTCACCGATTCCTCAATAGCTCAGTCGGTAGAGCGCCGGACTGTTAATCCGTAGGTCCCTGGTTCGAGCCCAGGTTGAGGAGCCAAATACTTAAGCCCTGTATTGATACAGGGCTTATCTTCGAGTGATACTTAAATATTTAGAATTATCGACGATTCCTCAATAGCTCAGTCGGTAGAGCGCCGGACTGTTAATCCGTAGGTCCCTGGTTCGAGCCCAGGTTGAGGAGCCAGATTCAGAAAAAGCCCTGATATTTTCAGGGCTTTTTTATTTCCGCCGCCAGCCCAATGCCTTGTTGTCCGCCTGCATCAGGCCCCTGCCAATTCGCACAGTACTGCTGCCAGATGTTAAGTTAAGTAAAAATCCCACGCATTTCAAATATTGCCAAGTACAATATTGCTCAGCACATTTTAAATATATTCTTAAACAAGTACCGTAAAAATTTAACGATTGCCAGCTTATTCAGCTGCCATAAAAAATTAACGCTACACAAACATTAATAATATTCAAAGAGGCAAACCATGTCCTGGAAAAACACAAATCTACGTTACGGCACCCTATCTATAGCGCTGCATTGGCTAATGTTCCTGTTAATGGTTGCTGTTTATGCAACCATCGAACTGCGTGAACTTTTTCCCAAGGGCAGCGACCCGCGCGAAACCATGAAAGCCCTGCATTTCATGCTGGGCTTGAGTGTGCTGCTGCTGGTTGCATTACGTATATACGCAAGGGTTACTTCCCCCACCCCCATCATTACTCCGGAGCTGACACCGGCACAGCACCTGGTAGCCAAAATCGGGCACCTTGCGCTTTATGGCCTGATGATCGCGATGCCGGTACTTGGCTGGCTGATATTGAGCGCCGCTGCAAAACCGATTCCGTTTTTTGGCCTTGAGCTGCCTGCCCTGATCGGTGAAAACAAAGCGCTTGCAAAATCCCTGAAAGAAATTCACGAAACGATCGGCGTTTTAGGCTATTACCTCGTAGCGGCACATGTGCTGGCGGCTCTGTATCACCATCACATCAAAAAAGATAATACCCTGACGAGAATATTGCCCCTTAAAAAATAAAGCCGCGTCGCGGGTTCATGCATCAATGTTTCATACATGAGTTGCCGGCGCAGAGGCAAAACAAAAGGCAACTCATGCATCCTCAGCCGCCTGAGCATCTGCTTTCGGCTGCCACAGCTTGAGTGTCAATGCGTTAGATACAACACTAAAGCTGCTTAACGCCATCGCTGCGCCGGCAATCACCGGGTTTAAAAAACCAAGCGCAGCCAGTGGAATACCCACGACGTTGTAAACAAACGCCCAGAACAGGTTTTGCCGGATTTTTGCATAAGTGCGCCTGGAAATCTCAATCGCATCGGATACCAATGCAGGGTTCCCCCGCATCAGGGTAATGCCCGCGGCATGCATGGCGACATCGGTACCGCTTGACATGGCAATACCGACGTTAGCCTCCGCCAATGCAGGCGCATCATTGATGCCGTCTCCCACCATGGCCACCAGGCCTGTATTCTGCTTTAATTCTTTAACGATATTGGCTTTGTCTTCAGGTAGCACCTGCGCATAGAACTTGTCGATACCCAGTTTTTTTGCAACATTTGACGCACTGCCCTGATTATCGCCGGAAATCAGCACTGTTAGAATTTCCTGCTGCTGCAAGCTGGCAACAGCCCTGGCTGCCGTTGGCTTTAATGTATCGCCGAAGGCAAGCATACCCAGCAGCCTCGGCGCATGATCCATCGCACAGAGCCAGGACACGCTGTAACCTTGATTCTGCAAAGCATCGGCTTGCATCTGCATCGCTGCGACATCGATAGCCAGCTCCTTCATCAGGCCGGAGCTGCCTAAAGCCAGTGCCAGCCCGGCAACCTCACCCCTCAGGCCTTTGCCGGAAATTGCCTGTACGTTGCCTGCTGTTTGCAGCGTGAGACCTTTATCCTGGGCTGCATTGATCACGGCTTTTGCCAGCGGATGTTCGCTGCCGGATTGCAGGCTGGCAGCCATTGCCAGCACCTGGCTATCATCACCGGTGACCGATACCAGCTCAACCAGCCTGGGATGCCCTTCCGTCAGCGTTCCGGTTTTATCGAAAGCCACGGTTTTCACGGCATGCGCCAGTTCAAGCGCCTCGGCGTCCTTAATCAGGATGCCATGCCGCGCCGCCACCCCGGTGCCAACCATGATGGCTGTCGGCGTTGCCAGGCCAAGCGCGCACGGGCAGGCAATGACCAGTACCGCAACCGCATTGAGTATGGCAACCTGCCAGTCTCCGCCGATCAGACCCCAGGCAAACAGTGTGATAAAGGCAATCACGATCACTACAGGCACGAAAACCGCACTGACTTTATCCACCAGCCGCTGTATGGGCGCTTTTTTAGCCTGTGCGGATTCCACCAGCCGCACGATGCGCGCCAGCACGGATTCATTGCCCAGTGCCGTCGTGCTAACATGGAGCAGGCCTTCACCGTTGATGGAGCCGCCGGTGACCTTATCTCCCGCCTGTTTTACAACCGGAAGGCTTTCACCGGTGATCAAGGATTCATCTACCTGGCTGTTACCCTGCCTGACGATGCCATCCACCGCTACGCGCTCGCCCGGACGTATCATCACCAGGTCACCCAGCACCACAGACGAGATGGGGAGCTGCAACTCCTGATTGTTGCGGATTACGCTGGCGCGTTCCGGACGCAAAGCGTTCAGCGCTCGAATAGCCTCGGTTGTTTTTGATTTGGCGCGTGTTTCCAGCCATTTGCCCAGCAAGACAAGGGTAATCACAATGGCAGATGTTTCAAAGTAGAGATGCCCCATGCCGGCATGGGCAGTGTTAAAAAGCAGGTATACGCTCAAACCGTATGCGGCAGAGGTGCCGATTGCGACAAGCAGGTCCATAT
This sequence comes from Methylotenera sp. G11, assembly GCF_000799735.1. Taxonomy (NCBI): domain Bacteria; kingdom Pseudomonadati; phylum Pseudomonadota; class Betaproteobacteria; order Nitrosomonadales; family Methylophilaceae; genus Methylotenera; species Methylotenera sp. G11. The sequence continues at coordinate 535,085 of NZ_JUHH01000001.1, forward strand.
TGCCGGCGCCGGCTTTCAAGGCATGCCAGCCAGCCTTGTAGAAACGCCAGCCCAGCCAGAACTGCACAGGGGTTGCCAGTGCCCATTGCAGCCAGCCGGAAACATGCCATTGCAGGAACGGCCAGCTCAGCCATTCGGTGAACATGCCCGCTACCAATGGCAAAGACAGTACACTGGAAACAGCAACAGGCCACCAGCTATAAGCGGTAGCCGGGCTTTCCAGCATGGAAGCTGGCTGTTCCAGGTCGAGATTGAGCGGCTGCGCCTGATAGCCGGCGGCCACCACTGCAGCCACCAGCTTATCCGGTGTGATTTCGCCAGAAGAACCAGTCACTTGCGCAGTTTCAAGTGCCAGGTTTACTTCCGCAGTGACGACGCCCGGTACTTTCAGCAGGCTTTTTTCAACACGGCCCGCACATGATGCGCAGGTCATGCCTTTGATTTCCAGTGTCCATTGCCCTGCTTTTTGCTCTTGCATGATTAAGCGCTTTCTTTCCAATGACAGATTGAGCTTGATTATAGTCCACAGCCCATGCTTGCATGATGATTTAGATTCATCATATATTTTTTGATTCAATGCCAGTGTTTAAAGATTCGTTGGTTATAATTCACAGCACAAAAACACCTTTACAGGAAAACCTATCTTATGGCCGGCGCCAGTCTTTTGACACTGATTGATGATATAGCAACCATACTTGACGATGTATCGGTCATGACCAAAGTAGCAGCAAAGAAAACTGCCGGTGTGCTGGGGGATGACCTGGCGCTCAATGCGCAGCAGGTAAACGGCGTCAATGCAGACCGTGAGCTTCCGGTGATCTGGGCGGTTGCCAAAGGTTCAATGATCAACAAGGTGATCCTGGTGCCCCTGGCGCTGGCCATCAGTGCGTTAGCGCCATGGGCTGTCGTTCCGCTCCTGATGCTGGGAGGCCTGTTCCTGTGTTTTGAAGGTGTGGAAAAACTGTACCACAAGCTGTTTCTTCATGACGAAGCCAGGCACCTGGACCCACAGCAGACCACCAACGCGAATGAAATCGTCACCAAGGAAACCGAGCAGGACAAGATCAAAGGCGCGATCCGCACCGATTTCGTGCTGTCGGCCGAGATTATCGTCATTACACTGGGCACGGTTGCCACCGCCACATTCAGCAATCAGGTCATGGTGCTGGCCGGTATCGCGATCATTATGACCGTCGGTGTCTATGGCCTTGTCGCCGGCATTGTAAAACTGGATGACGGCGGTTTGTACCTGGCGCAATGCAAAGGCGAGAATCTCATTGCCGTATTAAAAAGAAAACTGGGCTTCGGTATCCTTAAATTCGCGCCCTACATGATGAAGACATTGTCGGTGGTCGGTACCGCCGCCATGTTCCTGGTTGGCGGCGCCATACTCACACATGGCATACCGGCCGTTCACCACTGGATTGAACACGCTGCGGACACCATGAACAATGGCTTTCTGCAATGGCTGGCACCGACATTATTGAACGGCTTGTTTGGCGTGGCAGCAGGCGCGCTGGCGCTGATGCTGGTGATCCCGATCCAGCGCTTATTCAAACGCTGAAGCCTGAACCGGCAGCACACTTCGAACCGCCTTAAACCAATACCGGCACCAGAAAACCAGATGGATACAATAACCGACCTAATAGGCTACTGCTCGGCAGTCCTGACCACGACAGCATTTGTGCCGCAGGCGCTGCAATCACTGAAAACCCGTGATTTATCGGGAATATCACTCCCCATGTACAGCCTGTTCAGCCTCGGCGTATCAGGCTGGCTGATTTACGGGCTGATGATTGACAGCTGGCCGATCATTGCCGCCAACAGTATCACGCTGATACTGGCCTGCATCGTGCTGTACCTTAAAGTTAAACACCGGTAGAAAATCAAACACCGGCAGCACTTCAGTTTTTCTTCACAAAACCCAAGTCCATCAGTGCACGCTGCAATTGGCTTGCCACCAGGCGGTAACCTGCGGCATTAGGATGGATAGGGTCAGCTTTAAGACTGTTTTTTGCCAGCACATCAGAAAACAGGTCTTCAATCAAAGGCGTACCGGTTTCTTCCGCCAGCTTCCCGTATAAAGGATGGTCTGACAGGTTCCCGAAAGCCGCCCCTACCGGGCTGAATTCCGGAATGGCAATTAACGCAGTCTGGATGCTGCGGGCTTTGGCCTGGCTCAGTATGGATTTCAGGTTACCTACGGTTTCTGGCTCCGGCACGTGTTTCAGGAAATCATTACCGCCAAGTTCAACAATCAGCAGGTCAATCTTCTGCTCACCGGTTTCATGTGCTTCCAGCAAAGATGAAAGACGAGCCAGGCCATCCGCAGAAGTATTGCCGGGGACACCTGCATTAATCACATTCCAGCCGGTATTGCCTGCCAGCAGGCTGGCATAGTCTTCTCCGCTGCCGGCACCTGTGCCATAAGTGAGGCTGTCACCCAGGATCACGACATTGGAAGCAGCCGGTAACGGGGCATGCTGGTAGTCACGGTCACAGGCGGCAGCCGTGCATACAAACAAACAGGCCAGCAATAAACGTTTAAACATGGTAAAAATCATTGATGCATGCTTCTTTTCTTTAAACTTCATTTCTTCAGGGTGTACACCAGTATATTATCACCGGCAGTAAAACCGAAAATGGCATTGCCCCCGGCGGCCACTGCCACATACTGCACACCGTCGATTTCATAGCTGATGGGCGGCGCATTGACCCCGGCATCTGCCTTAGCCTGCCATAACAGCGCGCCGGTGCTGCTATTGTAGGCATTGAAGCTGCCATCACCCTCGCCCATGAACAGCAAGCCGCCACGGGTTGCCAGCACACCACCCATCAAGGGCTGTTCTGTTTTTACCTGCCAGCGGATTTTACCTGTCGCCAAATCAATTGCTGATACCGTGCCCCATCTCGGGTCTTTGGTAGGCTCGGACGATGCATAACGGATCGGGGGCAAGCCTTCTTTAGCCGGCTCTTCAACCAGGGTATATCTGATCGGGGCGTGAATCCCGGCAACATAAGCAGTCTGGCTTCCATCATCCAAAGCGCTCGGACTCCAGTTGGAACCGCCAAGGATACCCGGGTAAAGCACGGTACCTTCCCTGGTCGCTTTCGCAAACAGGTTCTTCTGCGGCACAAAGGCTTCCGATTTCATCAGCAATGCGCCAGTAGCTCTATCATTCACGTAATACCAGCCTGTCTTGCCGGCCTGGCCTACCGCAGGGACCTTCCTGCCATCCTTGACATAATCAAACAGCACCGGCGGGCTTGCCAGGTCATAACCCCATACATCGTGCGGTACCTGCTGGTAATGCCATTTAAGCTTGCCGGTTTCCGTATCCAGGGCGACAAGCGAGACCGTGTATAGATTATCACCGGGGCGTGAAACATCGTTCATCTGCGGCGAAGGATTACCGGTGCCGAAAAACAGTGTATTGGTACTGGTGTCAATGGCCGGCGTACTCCAGGCGGAGCCTCCGCCATAACGCCATGCATCCGGGTGGTTTTTGGCATTTTCTTTTTCCGCAGCGATGTCTCTGTTGAGTGAAATGCCATCTGAAGTCGTTGCAGCAAAAGTACCCTCCCAGCCCTGGGATGGAATCGTATCGAACTGCCATACGCGGTTGCCATTGTTCACATCGTATGCCGCCAGGAAACCCGGGCGGCCATACAGGCCGCTCACGCCGATGACTGCGCCCAATGGCGCATCGATCCTCGGGGTATCTACGTGCAGGCCGTAGCCAACGCCCGTTACGCCGACGATCACCTTGCCGTGATACACAACCGGCGCCATTGCGATACCGATTCCGGTGCCGCCGTAAGCATCTTTCTGGCTTTTTGCATCGGCCTTGCTTAATAATCCGGTATTTTCCGTCAATGCGGTATCGTCCGCGACATTGATATCCCATATTTTTGCGCCGGTTTTCGCATCAAGCGCAATCAGCCTGGCATCCACCGTCCCGATAAACACCTTGCCGTCGCTGACGGCGACTCCCCGGTTAGCCGGGCCGCAGCACATTTTCCAGTTTGCTTTACGCTCATGCCGGTAGCGCCATAACTCCTTACCGGTTCGCGCATCCAGCGCCGCCACATGGTTATAAGGCAGGGCCACATACATCACGCCCCCTGCAACAATAGGCGTAGCCTGAAAACTGGCTGCAACACCGGTTTTAAATTGCCACGCCAGGCCAAGTTTTCCAACATTTTCTGTGTTAATCTGAGTGAGTGGCGACATACGCTGATTCGTGTAATCACGCCCGAAACTCGGCCACTGGCTGCTCTCGGTGTCGTGTTTACCTGCGACTCCGGCACAGGCTGCCAGTGCCATGGCACTTAACGCCATCATAGTCGTTGCCAATTTTCTTGATTTGGACATTGCAAGGGCTTTCTGGTTAATATTGATGGATGTATTGGTCGAGTATACCGATTTGTATACTTCTTGCCAATTGCAAAAAAAACTAAAAAAACAGGCGCATGGCATATTGCCGGCTCTGCACTATTTCAAAGTTGGGCTTAAGCCATACTTAAACGTGGCCGCAAACAAAAAGGAATTCATATGAACGATCGCATCCAGCAAATACTTAACCAGATCACAGAACTTGAAGATGATCTGCGTATTGCGTTGAACGAACAGCAGTCCAGCATGTTTTTCCAGATAAAAGGTAAACGCGTCGAATTTGAGCAGTCGATCAAGGAAACGCATAAACGGTTAAAAACCAGCTTCTTTCGCTGGCTGGTCACTTACAGGCCACAGAACCTGATTACCGGCCCGATCATTTACTCCATGATCATCCCGCTGCTGATCACAGACTTTTTTGTCACCTTATATCAGCTGACATGCTTTCCCATATACGGCATCAAACGGGTACGCCGCAGCGATTACATCGTCTATGACAGGATGCATCTTAACTACCTGAACTTCATTGAAAAATTCCATTGCACCTACTGTGCATACGGCAATGGCATGATTGCCTATGTCAGTGAAGTGATTGCCAGGACCGAGCAGTACTTCTGCCCGATCAAGCACGCAAGGAAAATCCTGGGCACCCATTCGCGCTACGAAAGGTTTCTGGAATATGGCGACGCAGAGGATTACCAGAAGAAACTCGAAGAATATCGCCGCGCCCTGGAAAATGAAAAAAGCTGACTTGTCTGCATGGCGGACAAATCAATGCTTCTTAATATTGGGTGTTCTTATAATTGGTGCCGAAAAATTCCATCATCAGGAAATCTTCCAGGCCGGCATTATCCTCCAGCCGTGCTGACTGTACGACAGAGCGGCCCAGCCGGTGCGACTCCCAGTTAAAGTCACCGTCATAATGCTCACGTATCAGCTGGATCATGCGCCGGATCATGAGCAGGCGCACATCCTGGCCACCGCTTGCCTCCACTTCATAAAACTGTCGCCTGGAACTGCTGTAATCATTCGTCCAGCCGCGGAAAGCGAATGTGGCGCTGCGCGGCCCCAGGCTGGTAATTTCAAAGATGCCGTTAGTGCCATATTTAAGGTTGCGTTTCACGCGCTCATCCCTCAGTTGCGCTTCCGTCTGGCCGAGTTCGCGCGCTGCGGCTTCTGCATTGACCTGGGCGGCTACCGACTCTGAATCCATGCGTTTTGCCTGCATGGCCTTGACGTAGGAGGCCATGTCCGTGTACTGCTGCTCCAGCGGCGGCTCCTTAACCTCAGGCTCCTGAGCCGTGCGCTTGTTCAGCTCCGGCTTGACTTTAGGCTCGGGTGGTACGGTAAAACGCGGCTTTTTATCAGGCGCCGGTTTTTTTGCGATGATCTTGGGGGCAGCCGCAGCGGGTTCCGGCGCCTTGACTTCAGGAACCGGCTCCGCAGCCGGCGGCTGCAACTCCTGTATCGGCTCGGTCACTTGCCTGGGCACGCTAAGCGGCGCCAGGCTTACCTCAATAGCTTGTGCCGGTATGGATGGCGGGGTATCAAACTTGATCTGCGGCACCGCAAAAAATATCAAAGCATGCAACAGCAGCGAAAATATTATCGCGAGCAGCGTGTTGCGGCTGATCCGGATGTGGAAGTGATGATCGCTGCTATTTGCCTTCAGGCTCAGTTCGGATAAATGAGCAAAGCTATGATTCAAGTGTTGAGTGTGCTTATCAGGCCGCATGTATGTTTAAAAACGCATATCCTGCCAAATTTTTTCAAGGCGCTTAATCGAGACGGGAAATGGCGTCTTTAGTTCTTGGGCAAACAGCGATACGCGCAACTCCTCAATCAGCCAGCGGAAATCCAGCAGTTGCTGCGGAATATCCAGGTGCGCCTGGTTCAGGGCGTTGATTTTATCCTGCCATTTCTGCCAGATCAAACCGACACTGCCGGCATTCTTGCCATCGCGCTCAGGGTTGGCCGGATGTTTCTCGATACGCAGGCGCAGCGCCTTCAGATAGCGCGGGATGCTTTGCAGGTATTCCCATGGTGTCTGGCTAAAGCAGCCTTTGTAAACCAGCAGGCCGATCTGCTGTTCTAGGTCGCGTTTCAGCCGGTTGACGGTGGCCGCCATCTGCCCTTGTTTCTGCATCAGCAGCTGGTACTCGGTTGCGATCGCCTGCGCCTGCCTTGCCACGGCCTCGGTCACTGCCGGCAGGCGTGTTCTTGCACGCTGCTTCAGTTTCATAAAATCGGCATTGGTGCGCGGCAACTCGTCTTCACCGATGAAAGCGCGATCGGCAATCGCCATGATCATGTCTTCGCGCAGGTCATCAGGCGCTACGACATTACGCAGCGCCAATGCATATTGGTTAAAATTCGGCAGGCTTTTTTCCAGCTGCTTCATCTGTTCTTTCAACTCAAAACGCATCAGGCGGCATATGCCCTTGCGATGGCTCTGCTCCGCTTCGCGGGCGGTATCGAACAGCCTCACTGAAACCGTATCCATGTCGTCTTCCAGTGCCGGATAACCCGTTACCTTCAAACCATCCCGCTCAAAACTCAGGGTCTGCGGCAGGTCACCGAAATCCCATTGTTTCAGGCCGGTCTTTTCAATATCGGGTGAAGTGTTCCTGAACGTCAGCTGCGCAGCAGAACCCAGCTGTTTTTTCAGCGCGTTCCAGTCGCGCCCCATTCCCAGCTCGCGCCCGGCATCATCAATCACCCTGAAATTCATTAAATGGTGGGCTGGTATGTCAGTTAAACTCCAGTCTTCCTTGCTGATTTTGAGCGTGGTTTTATATTGAATGTAAGCGGCAAGCGTATCCAGTAAAGATAATACCCCTACCGCGTCATTCCGGCGCAGGCCGGAATCCAGACCATTATCCACGTAGTCGACCTGACTGGATTCCCGCCTGCGCGGGAATGACGACAATGGGTTTTGCTCTGCATACTCCAGAAAACTGGTGGCAAACTCCGGCACCGGCACGCAGACGCGGCGGAAAGTCTTGGGCAATGCCTTGATCAGGTAAGTGAGTTTTTCACGCAGCATACCCGGCACCAGCCATTCGGTCTGCACCGGATTAAGCTGGTTCAGTAACGCCAGTGGAATGGTTGCCGTCACGCCATCCAGCACATGGCCAGGCTCAAAACGGTATTTAAGCGCAACCTCAACGCCGTCAAGCATGATCTTCTCGGGAAACTGTACCGCGGTAATCGCATCTGCGCCATGGCGCATCAGGTCGTCACGCGTCAGGTAAAGCAATCTGGGGTTCAGTTTCTCAGCTTCTGCACGCCATTTCTCAAAGCTGGCCGCGTTATAGATATCGGCAGGAATCCTGGCATCATAAAATGTAAACAACTGATGTTCATCCACCAGCACATCCTGCCGGCGCGCTTTGTGCTCAAGCTCTTCCACCTCGGCAATCAGGCGTTCATTGGCAGTAAAGAAAGCCGCGCGCGTATCGAACTCGCCATTGGCAAGCGCTTCGCGGATAAAAATCCCGCGCGACTCCTTAGGGTCAATCGGGCCATAATGCACGCGCCGTTTAGGGATAACCGTCAGGCCATACAGGCTCACGCGCTCCCACGCGTTCACCATGCCCATTTTCCTGTCCCAGCGCGGGTCTGAGTAATGGCTTTCGGTCAGCCCGCGCGCCAATGGCTCGATCCAGTCCGGCTCGATTTTAGCGACACAGCGTGCATATAGCTTGCTGGTGTCTACCAGTTCTGCCGCAATCACCCATTTAGGCCGTTGCTTTTTGAGTGCAGAGCCGGGAGCGATATGAAAGCGGATGCCGCGCGCACCGGCGTAAGACTCGCTCTCGCCGTCTTTAAAACCAATGTTGCCAAGCAGGCCGGCAAGCAGCGCTTTGTGGATCTGTTCAAAAGTCGCCTCTTTTTCGTTGAGCTTGAATTCCATCTCGGACACGATATCCAGCAGCTGCCCGTGCAGTTCTCGCCATTCCTTAAGCCGTAAAAAGGACAGGAAACTGCTATGGCATTGATTAAGCAAGTCCTTATTGGATTTTTTCGTTTTCAGTGCATTGTCAAAAAAGTCCCACAGCTTGAGGTAGCTCATGAAATCGGAACCTTCGCCGGCAAACCTGGCATGGGCGTTGTCTGCCGCCTCCCGCTTATCCATCGGCCGTTCACGCGGGTCCTGAATGCTCAGCACACTGGCAATGATCAGGATCTCCTTCAGGCAATGTTCGCGCTTTGCAGCCAAAATCATGCGCCCGACCCGCGGATCCAACGGCAGTTTGGCCAGTTGCAGCCCGGTTTCTGTGATCTGGCGGCGGGCATCCACGGCACCCAGCTCCTGCAGCAGCAGGTAGCCATCGGCAATCAGCCTGGAGCTTGGCGCCTCAATGAACGGAAACTCCGCGACATCGCCCAGGCGCAAAGCCGCCATGCGCAGAATGACGGCAGCCAGAGAACTGCGCAGGATCTCAGGTTCGGTAAATTCCGGGCGCCCGTTAAAATCCTGCTCTGAGTACAGGCGCACGCAGATACCGTCTGAAACACGGCCGCAGCGCCCGGCTCTTTGCCTGGCGGCCGCCTGGCTGATTTTCTCGATCTGCAGCTGCTCGACCTTGGCGCGCGGGCTATAACGGTTAACCCGCGCCAATCCGGCATCAATCACATATTTGATGCCCGGCACAGTCAGTGAGGTTTCTGCCACATTGGTTGCCAGCACGATACGCCGGCTGCTGTGGCTTTTGAAAATCTTCTGCTGGTCTTCAATGCTCAGGCGTGCAAACAGCGGCAGCACTTCAATATGTTTAAGCTTGGCGGAACGACCCTGGTATTTGCGCAAGTGGTCAGCGACATCCCGGATCTCGCGCTCTCCCGGCAGAAACACCAGAATATCGCCATCGCCCTGGCGCAGCAGATCATCGGCGGCATCCAGAATGGCTTCCTCGATGGCTTCTTCTTCGTCATCCTCTTCCAGCCAGCGCGCTTCTGTCTTAGGCTTGCGCGGGATTCCGAGAGGGTTTCCGGCAGGCAGGTCCATATCGTCATCCAGGTCGAACTGCGTGTTTTCAGCTTCGGCAATTTCCCTGGCGCGGAAACCCGCCGCGCCCAGCGGACGGTAACGGATTTCGACCGGGTAAGTACGGCCGGATACTTCTATCACCGGGGCGCCGTTAAAGTGCCTGGAGAAACGGTCAGCATCAATCGTGGCCGAGGTGACAATGATTTTCAGATCAGGGCGTTTCGGCAGCAACTGCTTCAGGTAGCCGAGCAGAAAGTCGATATTGAGGCTGCGCTCATGCGCCTCGTCGATAATGATCGTGTCATAGGCGTTAAGGAATTTATCGCCCTGGGTTTCCGCAAGCAGGATACCGTCGGTCATCAGCTTGACATAGCTGGATTCTGACAGCTTGTCGTTAAAGCGCACCTTGTAGCCAACCACTTCGCCCAGGGGACTTTTTAGTTCCTGTGCAATACGGCTGGCGACCGAACGTGCCGCGATACGACGCGGCTGCGTGTGGCCGATGAGGCCGGAAACGCCGCGGCCTAATTCAAGGCAGATTTTGGGGAGTTGCGTTGTTTTACCGGAACCGGTTTCACCGCAGACGATCACCACCTGGTTTTTAATAATGGCCGCAGAAATTTCATCTTTCCTGCCGCTGACCGGCAGTTCCAGAGGATATTCCGGGCGCGGCAGGCTGGCTAAACGCTGCCCGTATTTTTTCTGCGAGGCATGCAGTTTCTGCACAAGCTCATTGATCAGGCGCTGCGCTTTGGCCAATGATTTTTCATCGCCTGATTTTTGCAGGGTCTTCACGTCATGCATCTTGCGACGCAGCGCATAACGGTCGGCCAGCATGCATGCCTGTAATGCCGTATCAAAATTTGCGGGGGTTAACTGTAGCGGTTTACTTTCGTTCATAGCCATGAATTTTATCACGCCATGGCCGTCAGCTTTATGCAATCGTAGCCAGCACCTGTAAAAGTATACGCAGAACCCATGTAGTAATTGAGGTCATCACCTCAGGGTGCTACTATTGACGTTCAAGAACAAGTATCCGGGTTATAAGATGATTGCCCTGCAGGAAGCCAGACGCGCCGGTTTATTCAAGAGATCGCATTGGGCGAACAATCTGCTGGCGGGCGTCATCGTTGGCATTGTAGCGCTACCGCTGGCCATGGCTTTTGCCATCGCCAGCGGCGCAAAACCGGAACAAGGCATCTACACGGCAATCGTGGCAGGCGGCATCAGCTCATTAATGGGCGGCAGCCGAGTGCAGATATCAGGCCCTACCGGTGCATTCATTGTAATCCTGTCAGGTATCACGGCCCAGTACGGCATTGCCGGCCTGCAAATGGCCACCTTGATGGCTGGCGTCATGCTGCTGGTGATGGGGCTTGTGCGCTTCGGCGCCGTGATCAAATACATCCCTGCCCCGGTAATCGTAGGTTTTACAAGCGGTATTGCAGTCATTATCTGGGTTGGCCAGTGGAAAGATTTCCTAGGCCTGAAGCCGGAACCTGGTGCGGAGCACTTTCATGAAAAGCTATGGGATCTAACCATGGCATTGCCCAGCCTGCACCCTGTAACGGCACTGCTGGCCGCATTCACACTACTGCTGGTCATTTACTCACCGAGGATTTTCAAGCGCATCCCTTCCCCATTGGTTGCAATGGTGGCAGCGACAGTGCTGCAGGCTGTCTTCAAGTTTGAAGGCGTCGCTACGATAGGTTCGGCTTTTGGCGGCATACCGCAAAGTTTGCCCAGCTTCCATTTTTTACCTATCCGTTTCTCACAGGTGCTGCAGCTGATTGTACCGGCCTTTACCATCGCCTTGCTGGGCGCAATTGAATCACTATTGTCCGCAGTCGTTGCCGATAGCATGACAGGCACCAAGCATGACTCCAACCAGGAACTGGTTGGCCAGGGCATCGCCAATATTTTTTCTCCATTATTCGGCGGTTTTGCCTCTACCGGCGCGATCGCACGTACGGCAACCAACATCCGCAACGGCGCATCCAGCCCGCTGGCAGGCATTGTGCATACGTTAACGCTGGTTGTCATTGTGATTGTTTTTGCACCGTTAGCCGCGCACATACCGCTGTGCGCCTTATCTGCAATATTGTTTGTCGTGGCTTACAACATGAGTGAAATGCACCGTTTCTGGCATATGGCGCGCACGGCACCGCGGGCAGATGTCGCTGTGCTGCTGATCACGTTTCTGCTCACGATCTTCACCGACCTTGTGGCCGCAGTCAATATCGGCGTGATGCTGGCCGCGCTATTGTTCATGAAGCGCATGAGCGAGGCGGCAAGCATCCGGCACCAGACCGTAGAAGACCTGGTGTCTGAAACCGGTAACGCCCATTTCATACTGCCCGAAAATGTCGCGGTTTACAGCATGGAAGGCGCGTTCTTTTTTGGCGTGACCGAACGCCTGATGAGCGCGCTGGAGCATGCCCATACCCACGCCGACATCCTGGTGCTGCGCATGCAGAACGTGCCGGTTATTGACGCATCGGGTTTGCAGGCTTTTGAAGAACTGGTGAAGAACTGCGAACGCAACCATACCCGGCTGGTGCTGTGTGAAGTGCGCGCCAATATCATGGAAAAGATGGAGCGCTCAGGCATCATCCAAAAAATAGGTGAGAAGAATATCATCAAGAACATTCAATCTTTAACGGTACCTCTCTGACGCCTTCTTGCATGGCACGGATTCGGGAATAGCTCCCCGACGGTTGTGAATGCTGTAAATTCCATAATGCGATCATGTGCTTAACAACGCCATGCACGCTTTGCATGATGCATTGACTGCCAGATCCAAGACTCCACAGTTTTTGTGGATAACTTTGTGGGCTGCGTGGGGATAGGCGCGCTAACTTACTGGCACCGCTAGGAAACCGGCAATAGTAGAATCTTTATACATCAAAAATCGGCATGTGATTCAAAATCTGCCGCATTTCATCCTGATGAATTATCCACCTGGTCAAGCAGATTATGTTCTAAGGCATACCTGCACACATCGTACACACTGTTTAGCGACAGCTTCTGGAAAATACGGGCTTTATATGTACTGACGGTCTTTAAACTCAGGTTTAGTCTCTCTGAAATTTCCGTAATCGTTTTACCCGAAGCCAGCTTGAGGAACACCTGATATTCACGGTCGGACAGCAGGCTATGCTGCTTGACCGGCGTGGTGTGCATGCTGGAAAGTGCCAGTTCCTCGGCTACGTCTTCCGTGATGTACATGCGTCCCTGGGCAAGTTTGCTGACCGCATGCACCAGCTCAGAGATTGCGTGGTCTTTGCACAGGTAGCCTGATGCCCCGGCGCGGATGGCGCGTACCGCATAGATATCCTCTTTGTGCGAACTGATCACCAGTATCCTGAGTTCAGGTTTCTCCAGATGCAGCTGCTGAATGAGTTCTATACCGTTCTTGCCCGGCATCAGCATATCCACGAGGGCGATGTCGTAACTGTCCCGGCGGACCGCCGCCAGCAGCTCATGGCCGTCAGCGGTCTCTGCGGCTATGGTATACGCCGGGTGCGATGCCAGGATATGCTTGAACCCTTCGCGGATCAATGGGTGGTCATCAGCAATGATGATGCTTTTTGTCATGGTTGCATGTCTTGGAATTAATATCGGTCTTGATTCAAAGCCACAGTTTCAAATTAATTACTTTTCAAACGCCATCAGCAAGCGGGTTGATGCCCTGCTTGCTGATGGCTCCGTAAGGTTTACTGTTTGCTGACCGTCCACGCCTCGATTTCGAACCTGCGATTAGGCTCCAGGCAGCGAATCAGCGCTTCATCACGCCTGGTTTGCCTGCATTCGACCAGAGGCTGTGACTTGCCGGCGCCCTGGACGCTGGCTAACTCCGTCGTGACACTTTTCCTGGCCAGGTATTGCCGGATGGCTTCGGCACGCTCTACAGACAAACGCTGGTTATAAGCATCATCACCCAAGCGGTCCGTATGCCCGATGATCTTCAGCTGGGTAATTTCGCCGCTAGCCAATAACTGCTCAGCGACCTTATTCAGTTTTTCAATGCCTCCTGGCCGCAAATCACTGATGCCGGATTTATCAAACTCAAACACACCGTCCGCAGCGACCCTGATGCGAACTACTTCCTGCCTGGGCGCTTCCGGCCTGGGAAGCACGGCTGATTTCTCCACAATCCTTTCAATCACGGTCTGGGTCGGCACCGGGTCAGGTTTCAGCATGTCCGCGCAGGACTCCGGCTGCCAGTAAGTACTGCGCAGGTGCATGTCTGGTGCATAGACGATTTTGTACTGGCAAGTCTGAACGGTGCTGTCAGCGCTTTTACGGAAATTAAACACATAATCCCATTCACGAACGCCGATGATGCCCTCGCTGAAATGCGGCCTGCCTATCAGTGAATAGATATTGTCCTTGGTCATGCCAGGTGCTATGCGGCGCAGATTATCGACATTAGGGTCCACCGCTTCTTTTAACCAGGCTTTATTGGCATCCGGAAATACGATTTTGTCGCTGGCGCCATCCTGTGACAGCTTGCTGCCGGATGTCGCACACCCTGGCAGGACTGTTGCGGCTGCAATTAAAGCCGTCATCAAGCCTGTCTTGAGTTGATTATTGATATTGTTCATGTATTAAGATTTCCTATTCTATTTCGCTGGTGAGATTCAAAGCGCGCTTACCAGTGAATTCCCACACCGACACCTGCGCCGACTTTGCCACGCGTGTTGGCTGAGCCGTTGAAGTTCACAACCCAACGTCCATTCTCAGAAAAATTGGATACACCTACCGCAACCGCAGACTGCCCTTCATAATGCCCGACACCTGCCGTCAGCATCGCCTTGCCGGGTAGTACCGACTGTGGCATGCTGGCCATTGCCATAGAGGCTGCAGAACCGGCGCTGGCATCTTTGTCCACCTTGTCTATTTCAGAACGGAGGTTGTAGAACTGGTTGCTGAAATACTGGTTGGTCTGGGAGATTGCGGCATCAAGCTGGCGTACGTTAACGGCATCGGTGTCCGCAGTACCGCCAGCCACATTCGTGATCTGCCGTTCATTACCGGCCGACCCGACAGATACAGCCCCCGCAGTTGAACTCACGGCGGTATTGCTGTATTTCTCCGCAGCGCCGTTCATACCTGCCCTGCTGGCCTGCGAACCCGCACCAAGGGCTACGCCGCGGTCAGAAGTAACGGTTGCCGCATTACCCAATGCAGTGCCTTGCTGGGAAGTCAGCGCGATCGCATTGTCACCGAACGCTGCCCCCCCATTGCCGGCCTGTGCGCCTGCACCCACCGCAACCGAGCCGGTGGCCACGGCACCGGTACCGATTGCGATTGAATTGAGCCCGCTGGAAGCCGAATTCTGCCCGATGGCAATCGCGCCATCCTGCGTCGCCTGGCTGTTGTCGCCTATCGCTACACTGCCGGTACCGCTGGACAATGCCCGCGGCCCCACTGCAACGCTCTCGGCGCCGGTGGCTGAGGAGTCGGCAGCTGTAGAATTGGCATGGAAGTATTTAACGCCGCCGCCATTGACGATATTATCGATACGCAGGTTGGTTTCAAAAAGCTGGGAACCATTCACCGCATCCGTGCTGGTTGCGCTCAATGTTCCCTGATGCAGGTTGGTCAGCGTCGTGCCGCCAGTCACGCCGCCATCTGTGGAGGTCGGGCCTGCCAGCGTGATCGTGTCCTTGCTTGCGCTGTCATACTTGACAGCCAGCGCATCAAGGCTGCTCACCCCGGCCTGCACCGCATCAAGCTGGCTCTTGTTCACGGCATCGTTAGGATCTATACCGTCCGCCACATTATGGACACGTACCGGGCCCGCCGTACTCCCCACCAGGGTGACATCATTGGATGGCACCAGTGGCGTTGCCACGCCATTGGCATCTGAATACTGCAGCGGAGCATTGGTCTGCAAGGCAGCAATGGCATCGCCGACATTGGTTTGTGTTGTGCTGTATACATTATAGCTCGGCGCCGATATGGTACCCGTAGTCGAGTTGTAGACTGCACCGCCGCCCAGATTGGTAGCGGTACTGTTGCCCAGGTTGTCGATATTGGTCGTGAAACCCTGGGTAATGTTGTAAAGCTGGGAACCATTGACGGCATCGCTGCTGGTTGCACTGATTTCCCCTTTTGACAGGTTGGTGATCCTGGTGCCGTTTGTGGTGCCGCCATCGGTGGTTGGCGCGCCTTCGAGCGTAATCAGTGATTTCTCAAGCAATAGCCCGGTATCATATTTAACGGCGCCATCATTGATGGCCTGCAATTGAGAGACATTCACGGCATCGGTCGCAGCCGAACCGGCGGCAACATTGGTGATGACCCGTTCATTGCCGCTTGACCCGACTGAAACTTCCCCGACACTGCTTTGCGGCGCGGCCAGTCCATAAGCGCTGTAACCGCTGGCAGCACCGGTCGTTGCCGTTGATCCGGCGCCGAGTACAACGCTGTTAGCAACATTGGCACTGGCACCGCTGCCGATCACTACCGAGTTGGTTCCGCCGGCACCGATGGTGGCATTAGTGCCAAGTGCAATGGAATTCAAAGCTGCGGCATCGGTACTTGCGGCATTGCCGATAGCGATTGAATTCATCTCCCCGGCATCGGCAACCGTGCCATTACCAAGGCCGGTGATCTGGTTGCCGCCAAATGAAATGCCTTTGGGCGTACTCAGCTGAAAACCGTCAGCTGTGGTCTGGCAGGTGGGGTCTGCGGTAGGGTCAACCACATTGCCGCTGGTATCCAGCACATTGAGCGCTATCGGGTCGCCTGCGGCTATGCTGCCCAGCGTGTTCTGCAGGTTGGTCTGCAAACCCAAAAGTGGAAACAGTAATGCAGACAAGGTATTATCCAGCGCACCGGCAATGGGTACCACGGCCTGCCCGACAATATCAGTTACGACTGATTTTGGCAGGCTGACGCCGGTACAGGCACTCACCAATGCTGCATTCACCGTTCCGGCATTTGTTGCGAACGTTGCTGCCACCAGGGTATAGATTATTTTATTCGGATAGATTTTCACTTTGATCCACTCTTTTCAAAAATTTTCAATAATTGATTGTGCTTTTTTAAAACACCCGTAACAGGAAAAACCCAGCATGAGTGAAGTTTTCATGAAAGCGGATTTGATATAAAAAGCCTTGGTCAATTATCTGGTTTTGCTCAGACCAAAGAAGTCAGATGAACTCTGATTTAGCTGTAAGGATATGTGTAATGAAACCTGTAAGATAAATCCTACAGGCCGTCACCAGGGGCTGGCGGTTAGAACATCAAAGGAGTCGCAGGCTGCGGTGTTAATTGAATGCGTTATCGGTAGCATCAAGCAAACGGTTTTCCAGGGCATAACGGACAATCTCATAAGCATTGCTGAAAGCCATTTTCTCATTGATACGGGTTTTATAAGTACTCACGGTTTTCAGGCTTAAGTTAAGTTCGTCTGCGATTGCAGACATCGTTTTACCCGAAGCCAGCTTGAGGAACACCTGATATTCACGGTCGGACAGCAGGCTATGCTGCTTGACCGGCGTGGTGTGCATGCTGGAAAGTGCCAGTTCTTCGGCTACGTCTTCCGTGATGTACATGCGTCCCTGGGCAAGTCTGCTGACCGCATGCACCAGCTCAGAGATTGCGTGGTCTTTGCACAGGTAGCCTGATGCCCCGGCGCGGATGGCGCGTACCGCATAGATATCCTCTTTGTGCGAACTGATCACCAGTATCCTGAGTTCAGGTTTCTCCAGATGCAGCTGCTGAATGAGTTCTATACCGTTCTTGCCCGGCATCAACATGTCCACGAGGGCGATGTCGTAACTGTCCCGGCGGACCGCCGCCAGCAGCTCATGGCCGTCAGCGGTCTCTGCGGCTATGGTATACGCCGGGTGCGATGCCAGGATATGCTTGAACCCTTCGCGGATCAATGGGTGGTCATCGGCGATGATGATGCGTTTTGTCATATCCATTACTCAAATTTTCCATGTGACCTAATGATTCATGCAATGGAATATCAACCTCTATTCGCGTACCGCTGCCCGGGTGGCTTTCCACCAAAAACTCCCCACCCAAAGACCTGACGCGCTCGTGCATGCCTATCATTCCGAATCCGTTCTTACTGCATGCATCCGCTGCAAAGCCGATGCCGTCATCCTGTATGACCAGCAGGATCTTATGCTCCATCCTGAACACCTGGATTTCAACCTGCTGCGCTTTGGCGTGCTTGGCAACATTGGTGAGGGATTCCTGCAGGATGCGAAACAAGGCGATTGCCAGCTTATCACCAAGCACAAACTCACCATGCGACATTGTGAGCAGGCATTTGATGCCGGTACACAGCATGTATTTCTCAATGTGTGACTGCACCGCGGCATTCAAACCAAGCACATCCAGCATGCCAGGCCGCAGATTCTCGGATATGGACCTGGCCGTATCCGCCACCTGGTCCAGCACGCCAAGCAAGGCACTTAACCTTTCCTTGAGAAAATTTTCTTCGAGATTGCTGCACTCGTATAATCGGGCAATATCCATTCTCATGACCGTAAAAGCCTGCCCCATTTCATCGTGCAGTTCGCGCGCTATTCTGGCACGTTCTTTTTCACGCACATCCTCCAGGTGGGCAGATAGATTCTGCAGCTTTTTCTGGCTTAAGCGCAACGCATCTTCAATTTCCCGTCGCTCCAGGATTTCGGTTTCAAGTTTGCTGGTCCTGGCTTTTAATTTGGCTTCAAGATCAAGGCGCAAATGGCGCAATTCGATATGCGTTTGCACACGGACAAGCACTTCTTCAGCCAGATAAGGCTTGTTAATGTAGTCTGCAGCCCCCAGCTCGAACCCTTTCAGCAAAGACGATTTATCCTGCAGGGATGAAAGGAAAATGACCGGGATACCTGACGTTATGGGGTTGGCTTTGATACGGCGGCATACTTCATATCCATCCATATCCGGCATCTTGATATCCAGCAGCATCAGGTCCGGCTGACGCCTGAGAACTGAATGCAGCCCCATTGCACCATCCTGCGCCAACCTGACGGTATAACCGGCATCCGACAACATGTGTTTCAGAAGCTGCAGCGACTCTATCGTATCGTCAACGATCAGAACCTCGCCAAGCGACTTGGCCTCAATATCAATATGCAAGTTCATCCCTTTACGATTCAATTAAAATATCCGATATTTCCAGTACATGCCACAGGCGCTTATATTGCAGGGACTCATTCAGCATGGACAAATAAACCGCAAGCTCCGGCTGTTCAGCTTCTATCCCGCGAATGGCCTGGCGTATCATTACCGTGTCAAGCTGCATGGCCGCCTCAACCAGACTCTCCAACTGATGCGGCGCGAGTTCTTTAAGCATTGAAATATAGGATGAAGCATCAGCGTCCAGCGCATTGCAAGCCAGGGTCTCGCATTCTGTCGGCTTCAGATTCAGGAAATCCGCAAGAACCAGATGCAGGCTGCTTTCATTGATAGGCTTGATCAGGAAATCATCAGCGCCTGCTGCAATCGCTTTCGGCTTGTCCTCCGAGAATGCATTGGCTGTCATCATGGCAACCCTGGGTTGTTTGATCGGCTGCTGCCGCAGCCATTGGATAGCCGACAACCCATCACCGTCTTTCATGCGCCAATCCATGAAAATGAAATCCGGCACGTCTTCCGCAATTCTCAATCTGGCTTCATTGCCGCTGGCCGCTTCGACAATATCAGCACCCAGCGGCATCAGCAGCTGAATCAGCAGACTGCGTGAATGATCGGTATCATCCACCACGAGAATTTTCCGCCCGATACCGCGATTGATAAAGTCAGACCATGAAAACAGTTTTTTACGGCCTTCCTGATTGCCGATTGCCAGATTCAAGGAAAAATAGAATTTAGATCCCAGATTTTCGGCAGACTCTACTTTGATCTCGCCGCCCATGACTTCGATGAATTTCTTGCTGATGGATAGGCCTAAGCCGGTTCCGGTATGCCTGGTAGGCGAATCCAGCTGTACGAACGGGCTGAAGATGCGGTTCATGTCATCAGCAGGAATCCCCTGGCCGGTATCAATCACGTAAAAACTTAAACTGACTTTCTGGTTCCCCTGGGGTTTTGCGTTCACCCGGAGCGTCACCCTGCCGGCATGCGTAAACTTGATGGCATTGCAAACCAGGTTCAATAAAACCTGCTTGAGTTTAAAAGCATCAACGATCACCATTGGCGGTAAAGCGCCAATATCCGTCACCAGCTGAATGTTTTTCTCATCAGACCTGACGCGCATCATTTCAACCGTATCGACCACGATAGCCCTGATATCCGCATGCTCCATGGTCAGTGAAGTCGCGCCGGCTTCGATTTTAGATATTTCAAGTACTGAGTTGATTAAATTAAGAAGGTGGTTTGCCGAACTGTAAATGGTATCCAGCTTGATTTTCTGGCGACTGTCAAAAGTCGCATCCCGCATTAGCAGTTGCGAGTATCCGATCACTGAATTCAGTGGCGTACGCAGTTCATGGCTCATATTGGACAGGAAAATGCTCTTGGCCTGGCTTGCCAGCTCAGCCTGGATCCTGGCGGATTCCAGCTCTGATGTACGCTGCTCCACGAGCTCTTCCAGTTCATAGCGATATTGCGTCAGCGTATTTTCATATTTGACACGCTCAGTCACATCCATCAGAAAAACAATACAGTTTTCAGAGGTATGCATCCCTCCCAGCTCAACGTCCCTGACTACGCCGGATCTGGTTGCGATTTTATAAATGGCGGTTGGCACGATCGCATTGCCAAAGATCTCGGCCATTTTCTTGGCATTGCCTAAATCCGATTCCAGTTTGGAAAGCACCAGATGCCTGTACCCTGCATCCGGGTAGGCTTTCAGAAACCATTGGTCAAAGCTGGGCAGGTCATCTTCCTGATAACCGAATGTCGTGGTTGCGGCATCGTTCAGGTAGGAAATCCCGGTGTCGTTGATCAGTGCGACCGGTATCGGGAAATACTCGATAAGTTTTTTCATGCGGTCCGCAGACTGAATCAGCGCTTCATTCTTTTTACGGACATCACTCACCATATCCAATAAGGATTCCCGCAGCGAGGCCAGTTCACCGACAAAAAAAGGCGCATTCAGCAAGGCATCTTTCGCATCTTCGCTTTTGGGGTCTTTTGCATAGTTCTCAAGGCTTAACAATGGCTTGAGAACTGTCCACTTGAGCGCAATATACAATCCGATCATTAATGACAGGTCAATAAAGGCGATTGCCCCGAGGATAAACCACCTGGTTTTCCTGATGTCCTGATCCACCCACTTCGACGTGAAATA
The DNA here is from genome assembly GCF_000799735.1 of Methylotenera sp. G11. Classification (NCBI taxonomy): domain Bacteria; kingdom Pseudomonadati; phylum Pseudomonadota; class Betaproteobacteria; order Nitrosomonadales; family Methylophilaceae; genus Methylotenera; species Methylotenera sp. G11. Next base: position 555,743 of record NZ_JUHH01000001.1, read on the forward strand.
CAGCGTCACCGTGCCTACTTCCTGCGAATGCGATATGATCACGCGATTTTGTGCGATCAATCCTTTCGGGTTAACCGGATGCGATAGTTTCTGCACGTATCCAGCTTCATCCCTGGCCCAGGTGAATGCTGCCTGATGAGCCTGGACGGTAACGCCATGTACATCGGCATGGCTGAATGCGCTCGCGGCAATCGTCTCCAGCTGGGGGTAATCAGAATCCCATAATGCAGAACTCAAGCTGCTTGCCAAGCTATCCGCCAAACCCAAATGGGAAACAGTCAGCGAATCGGTTTCCTGGCTGCTGATATGACGATCAATGAAAACACCCAGGCCTGTCAAAAGAACCGTTACCAGCACCAGAATGGTCACAATCAGATAGCGGACAATTGAATTCTTCCTTTTGAGTAATTTCAATCTTACTCAGCCTTTGCTTTTATTCTTAACCACAAATATGCATCATGCGCTTCATGCTCCTTCCATGCATAAAGCAGGCTTTCCACATACTGCGATTTTTGGAAAACAAGCTTCATTGCAGGCGTAGACAGGCCATACATGCGACGGCATGTGGAATCGATATGGATTGAATGGCGAAACACGGTAGAGAGCCCCCATTTGAGTCTTGTCTATTTATTAAAATTGACTCTATTATTTATCATGCATTTGAGCATGAATTTATTGTTCAGGCTAGTACTTAAGCACCTTATCCATCACATTTATTTTAATTACGAAATGCCCTGCTTACCGCATGGATTAACACTTCTGCATAAAATGGCATCTGCATGGAACACGGTTTAGGAAGGTCTGTCGCCATACCTGAACGGCAATTTTCAGGCAGGCAGGAAAGCAGTCAATACAGGAGGGAAAATGCAGCGCTCAGAAGGGTTGGATATTGTGGTAAGTGATTGATGCAATGCACCGGCTGTAAAAAAACCGTCAATTCAAGAGCGCCCTGACAGCAGCGCCTCGAACTGATCCGACGACAGTGGTGTGGAAAATAAATAGCCCTGACCATAGTCGCAGCCTATTTTCTTCAGCAGATCGCGCTGCTGTTCAGTTTCCACGCCTTCTGCGATCACTTTTACGCCCAGCTTGTGCGCCATCACCACAATGGCTTCGCATAATGCGAATTCTGCAGCCTCAGGCGCCAGATTGCTGATAAACGAATAATCGATCTTGAGGTAATCGATGTCAAACCTTATCAGGTAAGCCAGTGATGAATAGCCGGTTCCAAAGTCATCAATAGACACCTGCATGCCGGCCTCATGAAACGCTCGTAGTTTTTTGTTAACCTTGGCATCGTTATTGATCAGCAGCCGCTCCGTGATTTCCACAACAATGGAACGTCCCGGCAGCTCCATCTCACGGAGCGTTTCGATCCAATGATCATAGCTGCGGTCATCCCGCATGAATTGCATAGGCGATTTATTGACGCTGATCTGGAAATCGAGCCCATGCTCAGATAGCAGGCGTTTGACCTGCGTTGCCGCCTGCATGAAGACCCAGTCGCCGATCTCTCGGATCATGCCGTTATCCTCGGCAATCGGGACAAATTCGAATGGTTCAATATAACCATGTTCAGGATGATTCCAGCGCAGCAAGGCTTCAGCCTTATGGATGTTGCCGTTCGCCAGATCAACGATAGGCTGGTAATGCACGCTGAACTGGCCTGCCGACAGGGCGCTGCGCAGGTCGCCGCTCAACTGCATGCGCCGCTCTGCCGCCACTTGCATGGCATTGATAAAGAAGCGAAAGCAGCCTCGCCCGTCATTTTTGGCCGCATACATGGTCTGGTCTGCCTGCCTGATCAGATCATTGACATTGGATGCATCGTCCGGATAGATCGCAATGCCGATGCTGGCAGAAATATAGACTTCACGGTCATTTAAAATAAAGGGGCGTGTCAGCTGGTCAATGATATCCTGCGCAATACGCCCTATACCCGAAGTGCCCTGCAATTCAGACAGGATTACCGTAAACTCGTCGCCGCCAAGGCGTGCAACCGTATCGTAATCGCGCACGCATTGCTTGATGCGCACCGCCGCTTCCACAAGCAGCTCATCTCCCACTTTATGGCCCAGCGTATCATTGACTTCCTTGAACCGGTCAAGGTCGATGAACAGCAGTGCAATGTGGCAGGAATCGCGCTGGGCTTTTTTGATTTCCTGCTCGAGCCGGTCATGAAACAGGCGGCGATTCGGCAGCTGGGTCAACTGGTCATAATTAGCATAATTCTTGATCTCAGACTCAGAATGCTTGCGCTTAGTAATGTCGTGGCCAACGCCTAATACGCCAACCAGCTCACCCAGATGGTCGTACATCGGGGTTTTGGTCGTTTCCAGTGTTTCCTGGTGATTGTCGCTTGCAAACGTAACCACTTCTTCATTGACGTTGAGGCTGCCTTTGCTCACTGCCGCAAGGTCATTTTTGCGAAAAGAATCAGCCAGCTCTTTATCAAAAAAGTCATAGTCAGTCCTGCCGATTATTTCATGCTCTTTCTTGCCGACAAACTTCTCGAAACGGGCGTTACAGCCAAGATATACGCCGTTAATGTCTTTTAGCCACACCAGATCAGGAATGGTGTTCAAAATGGTTTTAAGTTTGGTTTCAGCGTCTTTTAGCGCATCTTTTGCCCTTGTACGCGATTCAACGAAAATCGCCAGCGCAATTCCGACAAAAGTAAGGGCAAGCATGTAAAACCAGAAGTTCTGCAAGCCGGTAGCTGCAATGTCGTTGGCAAACAGACCTTTCCCCTGGAAAGCGCCAAGCAAGGCCTGGATAGCGCTTATGCAGATGACCAGCGAGGCCCCGTGCTGACCGCGGCGCACGGCGCCCCACACCACGAGTGCGAACATCCAGTATCCATATGCCATCTGGCCTGAATTGGGCGCCCAATCCAGGAACGCAACCTGGCCGGCAAATAAAGTAAGAAAGAACAGCGTAAAAGTTTCAAGCAAACCCCTGCCCGTGAACCAGCTATGGGGAAAGCTGCGCCATATCAAAAACAGCGGGGTTCCGAGCAGTATCCCCAGCATATCGGCCTGCCACCAGTGAAGTATATTGCCTGCAATGGTTTGCCAGCTAAGGTAACCTGCCATCAAAAGCGTAAACGGCCCGATCAGCGCACTGATAACAGGACTGACAACGGAGATCAGGACCAGATAGGCAAAATCGCGGGGTTGCTTAAGCTTAAGTTTATCGCCCAGCAGTTGATGAAAAAGCCAGCAGGCCAGCAGTGTTTCCAGTGTATTGCCTGCTGCAAGCAAGAACGAAATCGCCACAGGGTCATTCACCATCAATCCGGCAGCAACCGACCCTGCAAAAACGGCAGGCCAGTATTTCCAGCCTGCAACCAGCAAGGCTGCCAGCGCAAAACCTCCCGGTATCCAGAAAATGGTCGCGTTGCCATTCGCCGTAGATACGGTAAGCACCAGCTTGGCCAGCAATGCGTAACCCAATGCCAGGGCAGACATTCGGAACAAATCATTGCGCGAATATAGGGTAAGCTTCATGCTTTTGGGTTAAGCCTTGGTATTTTTAACAAATCATACCATCAATCAGTCGCTTAAACCTTGCTCCTGCCCAGCCACCACAGCCACACGAAGCCGATCAAACCAGACAGCAGCGACGCCGCCAGCACGCCAGTTTTCGCCATCAGCAAATACTCCGGCTGATCGGCAAACCCTAATTCTGCAATAAAGATCGACATGGTAAACCCAATCCCACCCAGCACGGACACCGCTGCGATCTGACTGAATCGCGTCCCGCTCGGCAGCTGGCCTAAACCCAGCCGCAACGCCAGCCAGCAGGCGCCCGTAATGCCGATGAATTTACCGAACAGCAGCCCGGACATGACGCCTAGCATGACCGGGTGCGTAAACATCTCACCCGGCGAACTAAACTGCAGCGGAATCCCCGCATTGAACAAGGCAAATACCGGAATCACGATAAACGCTACCGGCAAATGCCAGATATGTTCCAGGCGCTGCAGCGGCGTTTGCACACCACGTACATCGTCTTCCAGCTGGTCTACGATGGCGTGAAGTTTTTCATTGGTCATCAGCGAATCATGCTGGTGGTGGCTGTGCATGAATAGCGCAAGCTGCGTTTTGATGCGCTCTATGAACAAACCAGGGTCATACTTGGACCTGGCCGGCACTGCAAACGCACCCAGCACCCCGGCAAGCGTGGCATGCACGCCTGACTGCAGCAAGGCATACCATAATAAAACCGCTACCAGGAAGTACGGCATGACTTTCCTGATGCCGGCAAAATTGAATGTGAAAAGCAAGGCAAGCAAGCCGGCAGAAACCGCCAGCCAGTGAATGGCCAGATCCTGCGTATAGAACAATGCAATCACGAGAACCGCACCCAGGTCATCTGCAATGGCAAGTGCCACAAGAAACGTGATCAGGGCTTTGGGCACCCTGCCCGCCAGCAGCACCAGCGCACCTACTGCAAATGCAATATCCGTCGCCATAGGCACACCCCAGCCGCGGGCAGCATCGCCGTCAGGGTTAAACGCCAGGTAGATCAGCGCCGGGAATGCCATGCCGCCAATAGCCGCAATGATAGGTAACGCTGCCTGGCGTATATCCGACAGCTCACCCACCATGATTTCGCGCTTCAGTTCCAGGCCGACCACGAAGAAAAACAGTGCCATCAAGCCGTCATTGACCCAATGGTGAAGGCTCATGCTGATTGACCAGCCACCCACGCTGATATTCACCGGCAAATGGATCATATGCAGGTATGCCTCGGCTAAAAAGCTGTTGGCCAGGAACAGCGCAATGATTGCACTGCTCATTAACAACAAACCGCTGGTTGTCTGGCGATGAATGAATTCTTCAAACGGCGTCAGGACACGCTGAAAGGTGCGCTCCCAAGGTGCATATATAATACCGTCTGCCTTATCGGTGGGCGTCTGCTGTTGTGACATAGTGATTCCGGCTGGTTTTGATTTTAATATAGTGTATTCAGAAGTCAGGGTGATACGCTGAGCCCCATGCCTCATTGTAAACCGATATAGCCTGTTTGAAGCCCGCCTGCACGCCAAAAAACAAGGTGTTACAATAAGCACCGTATGTAAACGTATGTCCATGGATATGATGAACACCGCCCCGGAAGATGAAGTGATGTGTCAGTGCAGCGGCACCAGGAAAAGCAACATTCAAGCCTTGTTCGAACAGGGAATGGATATCGATGCCATTTCAAGATGGACAGGTGCGCTCTCGGGCTGCGGTGGCTGTGAATGGGATATTGCAGAGTTTCTGAACGCGCTGGGCGAACAAAAGAAAAACAGCTTGTAGCAGCCCGCCTGGTTTAAGCCGATTTTCTTTTAAACCAGTCAGGTTCTAAAACGGCATTACCACTTCTGGGTGTCTTTAATATCAATGACTTTATCTGCCCGGGATTTTTCCCTGCCAGTGGCAACAGGTTCGTTAAGATGTTTTGAAAAACTCGTCATGTCGGAAAACCTTGCGCAGTTGATGCCTTTTTCTTTCAGGTTAGTAATAATCTTGTCGAATCCCGGATCATTACTCAGGATAGAAAACTGCTCATCCGGATGCTGAATCGCCAGTTCACCCAGCTGGAAAGCAATGTTGAAATCAATCGTATTGCGCCGCCCGTTATCAAACTGTATATACTCGGCGTCTGTGCCCAGGGGTTGCAAAGCACATGCCAGAGCAAGGGGAATCACGTTATGGTGCGCCCCCAGGTAAATCTTGATGATCAATTTTTGAGCGCTTTTACTGATAAGGATGGAATTCCCTACATGCGTATTGTCATAATCAATAAAAACATAATGCGTTTGCATGATGTGGCCTCTGAAATGTCATATGGCTATTATATACATCCAGCCGCAGACAAAGTCTATATATTCTGATTGAATCCGCTACGCTGAATCTTTGTACAGTACACGATTTGACCACAATGACAGCAATACGATCATCACCTGCCGCCAAATGATTTTTTCAGGATATTTAGCATGCCGCATACACCGTAATAGTTGTTTATGGTTTAAAGTTCGGCTGAGTGAATTGAATATCGAATATGCAATTTAATAACTAACTTCAGACTTGTATTAATATGATTAAAAACCGCCAAAGCATTCTTGTTTTAACCTCCAGCAGCACAGGCAATAACGTTTTCATGACGCCTGCGATAAAACTGCTCCGAAAAATGCTGCCGGACAGCATGATCGAAGTCGTCGCATTAACCAAATTAAGCGCAGAGGTTTTCAGCGCCAACCCTTATATCAACCGCCTGCACATCATCAAAAGCGCATCCGCTTTCGATAAACTGGCAGAGAATTTCGACCACGTCATTCCGCTACACCCGAATACGATCAAAAAATACAGGTCTATCAGCACAAAGACTCACGCTTTGCCGCGCATTACCAACGACTACCACCATGCAGACCAGCTGCTGGATCATGTCGCAAAACTCCTGGACACAACCGTTGAGATCACGGACAGACAATACTCGCTAGGTAGTCCGGCCAGGAATTTCATCATTGAAAAATCGTTTTATGAGAACAGGCCGATCATCAATATCCACCTCGGCAGTGCAAGAGCCAACCTGCATGGCTGGAAATTCTGGTACACCAACCGCGCAGAAGAAGAAAAAGTCTGGAATACCGAAAACTATATTGCCTTAGGCCAGAAACTGCTTGAACATTACCCGAACCTGACCATCACCCTTACCGGCAGCAAAAGCGAGTCGTTCCTGGCTGAGCGATTCGTAAAAAAAATACCGGGAGCCATCAACCTTACCGGCAAAACAACCGTGCAGGATCTGCTTCAGCATATCGGCAATTGTGATCTATTCATATCGCATGACTGCGGGGTGCTGCATATTGCTTCAGCAACCAGTACGCCGATTATCGCGCTATTTGGCCCGACCAGCGCAGTCAGGACAGGCCCCTACCCGAAACGGCCTGACAACATTGTGATCAAAAAAGAAAACATGTCGGATATTAAAGTCAGTGACGTGATTGAGTCCGTAAACCATTTATTATCCGGGCAAAAACCGGCACTGTCTGCCTCAGGTGCAGCTTAGCACCGGGGGCATGCAACGTCATGGTGAGCCGTTGCATTCGAACGCGCCCAACGGAGAAATTTAAGTGAAAAAGGCCTGCGCTTATGCGCAGGCCTTTGGTGTGACTGGTAGGAGATGCGAGGCTCGAACTCGCGACAAACGGATTAAGAGTCCGCTGCTCTACCAACTGAGCTAATCTCCCGATGCCCGTATTATAAGGCTTTGCAGGTATTTATTAAACACTTATCGCGTCTGACCTACTATTAAAATCGCATATTTAAGCACTATGCATCAGCATGTTGGGGTCTGTGGCTTCAGCCTCTTTAACGCGCTGTGCAATATGCGCCAGGGCTTCATCCACCTGGTCAATCAGTATCAGGCATAGATCGCCTTCACCCAGACATGACAGCGCGGTATCGATCGCCAGGAACTCGCCACGGATCTCGTCGATTTTCGTGGCACGTTTAGCGTTCAGCAGTCCTTTTTGCAAAAGCTGCAATACTTCACCGTCAGCGCGCCCACGCTGGCATTGATCCTGATACAGGATTACCTCATCAAAGGCATCACCGACAATCTCTGATTGGCGCATGATATCCACATCACGCCTGTCACCGGCACCGCTGATCACGACAATGCGTTTTTTTGCAGGGATATTCTCTACAGCCGATACCAGCGCAAGTATCGCATCCGGGTTGTGGCCATAATCGGCAATCACATTGGCACCGCGATATTCGAATACGTTAAACCTGCCGGGCGCAGTCGCGGCATCGTTAACAAAGGTGCTGATACCGGTCTGTATGGTTTTCCAGTCAACATTCAAAGCCCAGGCTGCGGCAATGGCTGCCATGGCATTTTCAACCTGGAAGCCGATCATGCCGTTTCTGGTAATGGGGATTGATGCCAGGTCAAAGCGCTGCTCATCCTGATTCTGGGCCGCAACAATCTGGTTATTTTCCACATATACGACACGGTGCCCCTGCGCACGATGCGTTGCCATGACCGGGTGCTCGCGGTCATAAGTGAAGAATGTCACCGCTCCCGGGCAGGCAGCAGCCATCGCCACGGTCATGGGGTCAGCCGCATTCAATACGGCCATACCATCGGGCGCCACATTCTGCACGACCACACGCTTCACCACCGCCAGGTCTTCTACCGTTGTAATAAAACTTAAGCCCAGGTGATCGCCAACGCCGATATTGGTCACGATTGCAACATTGCAGCGATCAAATGCCAGCCCCTCACGCAGGACACCGCCGCGGGCAGTCTCCAGCACCGCCGCGTCCACATCGGGATGCATCAGCACATTACGCGCACTCTTGGGCCCGCTGCAATCACCGGTATCGATGCGCTTGCCCTGGATATAAACGCCATCCGAGTTGGTCATGCCGACCCGTAACCCCTGGCAGCCAAGGATGTGCGCGGTCAGGCGCACCGTAGTCGTTTTACCGTTGGTGCCGGCAACCGTCACCAACGGAATGCGCCCATTATCCCCCGGCGCGAACATCGATGAAACAATAGCCTCGCCTACAGGCCTGCTTTTGCCGAAAGATGGTTGCAGATGCATGCGCAAACCCGGTGCGGCATTGGCCTCGACAATGCCGCCGCCCTGCTCTTCCAGCGGGTAAATAACGCTATCACACACGGCATCGATACCGCAGATATCCAGTCCCACCATCTGTGCTGCCGCAACCGCGCTGGCTGCCAGGTCAGGATGGACATCGTCGGTAACGTCCGTGGCTGTGCCGCCGGTACTTAAATTGGCGTTATTACGCAATATGACGCGTGCGCCTTTACTGGGCACTGAATCCAGCGTCAGGCCCTGCTCGGACAGGCAGGAAATGGCAATATCATCAATACGGATCTTGGTCAGCGATGTTGCATGCCCGGAGCCGCGACGCGGGTCGCTGTTAACAAGGTCAACCAAAGCCTGAACGGTACTGCTGCCGTCACCGATCACCAGTGGCGGCTCGCGCCTTGCTGCGGCAACCAGTTGATTGCCGACAACCAGCAGGCGAAAATCGCTGCCCGGGATATATTTCTCCACCAGCACGTCTTCACGGACCGCGCTGGCAGCAGCATAAGCCGCATTGAGCTGCTCGCGGGTACTGATGTTGACAGTAACACCTTTCCCCTGGTTGCCATCTTTAGGTTTGACGACTACCGGGCCGGCAATTTCAGCCATGGCACGCCAGGCATCTTCGATGTCTGTGACTTCGCGCCCGACAGGCACCGGAACACCGGCAGCATCCAGCAGTTTTTTAGTGAGCTCCTTGTCCTGGGCAATCGCTTCTGCAATCGCGCTGCTGCAATCGGTTTCCGCAGCCTGGATCCGGCGCTGACGGCTGCCCCAGCCGAACTGAACCAGGCTGCCTTCGGTTAATCGGCGGTATGGAATGTCTCTTGCGGCTGCCGCTTCAACAATCGCGCCGGTACTGGGCCCAAGGCGCACATCTTCATCCAGGTCCTTAAGCTCGGCTATGGCGGCCACAAGATCGAAAGGCTTATCATCTACGGCGGTCAGGCACAACTGCTCCGCCAGTTCCAATGCCCGGCGCCCGACGGCCTCTTCGCTATACTCGATCACCACCTGAAACACATTGGGTTCCGGTGTCGTAGCGGTACGGCTGAACGTAACCGGGCAGCCGGATTGCGCCTGCAGCGCGAGCGAAGCCACCTGAAGCACATGCGCCATCGCCACAGGACCGGAGTGTCCCATCAGCTGCAGCTGCCCGATTTCAGGAAAACGCTCTCGCAACCTTGCTTCAAAACCATCGATACTATCAATCCTGCATTCTTGATCGGTGCATGACACCACCGCCTCAATAGAGGTGTGGCGACTCCACAGATTAGGGCCACGTAGCGCACGTATGCGTGATACTTCCATTAAACAATTTTCCTCGTATTTAAGTTCTAGCGCGTATTCATCAAAGCAAACAATGGGTTAAGTGCGGGTATTCTTATGCATCGGCCTGCTCCAGCGTGAATGTTTTCACCCCGGCACTGATCAGGTCAGGGGAAATACCCAGCGCCCAGGCCGCGGCAACAGCAGCAAGCAATGGCTCTACGCTGTCTGCGGCAACAGGTTTTGCTGCCGGATTCGTTAACAGGATCTTGCATAGAGACGATGTCAGCACCAGGCCGCTGCCTTTTTGCAGCACGGCACGCCCGCCTTGTTTCAGGTGATCTTTGATAATGGGTAATTCGGAGTTTTTAGCGAAAAATATCACTTCCCCATCGCACAGTTCAGCCATCTTCACCGCCAGCGGGTCAGCGGCATTCAGCACGGCAGCGCCGTCGCCAAGCACTACATCAACTTGCGTACGCAGCACGTTATAGACCTGGTCTGGGTTATCGATGTAGAACTCGCCAAAGTGCTTTTCAGGTTCGATATTGGTCACAATCCCCACCTGGCAGCGGTCGTAGCCCAGCCCTTCTGCGAGGATGGTCGAAAAGCTGTTTTCTATCACTGCGGCTTCGACTTTGGGATTCATCAATAGCTTCTGTGCAGCAGACCAGGTGGCGCAATTCCCTTTATCAATCTGCCGCTGGCCTGAGAACAGGCCATCACTGCAAGCCAGCCCGACATGGCTGCCGCTTAACTGGATGAATTTCGCCAGGATTTTTGCAACCCGTGTTTTACCGCTGCTGCCGGCAATGCCGACTAAGGGTATGCGCCCGGTTTCATGTTCCTCGAACAGGCTATCGACAATCGCCTTGCCTACCGGTCGCGGCTGGCCTTCCGCCGGCTTCAGGTGCATCAGCAGGCCAGGGCCGGCGTTTACTTCTACAATCGCGGCGCCCTGCACGTCCAGGGGTTTGGAAATATCTTCGGCCACCAGGTCAATGCCTGCAATATCAAGTCCGACAATGCGTGCTGCAAGTGAAACAGCGGCAGCGACTTCCGGGTGAACCTTGTCGGTGACGTCAAACGCCACGTTACCATTGCGCTGAACGATGATTGAAACATCTTTCGGCAACACGGCATCGGCACGATAACCCTGCCGTTCGATCTCGAATCTGACTGCCGGGTTTTTATCAACGAGCAGCACATCCAGCGGAAATTCCTCTTCTTCACCGCGTCTCGGGTCAGAATTGATCTGTCGGTCAATCAGTTCACGGACTGTGGCGATACCGTCGCCCAGTACAGAAACCGTCTCTCCGCGCGTTGCTGCGGCCAGCTTGCCGCCAACCACCAGTAAGCGGTGTTCGTTGCCGCGCACAAAACGCTCGACCAGCACCTCGCTGCCTTCGGCATCTGCCAGATGATAGGCCGCCTCCACCTCAGCACGTGTCATCAGTTCAGTGGAGACGCCGCGTCCATGATTTCCATCCGTAGGCTTGACTACGACCGGGACACCGATATCTTCAGCGGCCTCCCAGGCATCTTCCGCACTTTCCACAATCCGGCCTTCAGGCACGGGAACGCCGCAGCTGGTAAGCAACTGCTTGGTTAAATCCTTGTTGCGCGATATGCCTTCTGCAATCGCGCTGGTGCGGCCGGTTTCCGCGGTCCATACCCGATGCTGGCGCGCGCCGTAACCAAGCTGCACCAGGTTGCCGTCTGTTAAACGGATAGATGGGATCCTGCGCTCAGTAGCCGCATCCACAATGCAGGCTGTACTTGGCCCTAAACAATGCGCATCGACCAGTTCGCGCAAGTGGCTGATGGCTGCCTTTACATCGAAGGGTTTGTCTTCTATTGCGGCCATCACCAGATCGCGGCCTGCATGCATCGCCGCAATGCTGACCTTTTCGTTACGAGAACGCACAGCGACCTTGTAAACACCGCGCACAGAGGTGCTGCGCGCTTTGCCGAAACCGCCCTGCATGCCTGCCAGCGTTTGCAGTTCAAGGGTTACATGTTCCAGGATATGCCCTGGCCAGGTGCCTTCACGCAAGCGTTGCAGAAATCCGCCGGGTTCACCAATGCCGCAGCGGTGCTCTGCCAGCGTTGGCAGCCATGCAGTAAGACGTTCGTAAAAACCGGGGATCAGATTTGAAGGTGAGTCCTCCAAAGGACCAATGTCGAGCCATACCTCCAGCACCGGGCGATATGTCCAGATATTCGGTCCGCGTAGTGCTAAAATCTTTAAGAACTTCATCAATCTTTCCAGATGAAAAACAAAATTAAAAGTTTGCCAGCTTACTTCATCAAACTTACACCATACTTACAAGCAGCAATTTTCTTATCTATTTTGTAAGGCATGCTGAATGTAGTAAACTCGGCGACTGTGAACAGCAAAATACTATCCCCCAACCCATCCAGCAGGCAGCTGCCGAACGTCTGGCAATCAATAGTTCAATCGCATCTTGGTGATGCCGAGGAACCACAGGCCTGGCTAGAGATTAATCTTGACGAACAGCTACATTTTACAGAACATTTATTGCTAATTACCAACCGGCGATTAGTATATTTTGGCTCCGACGGAACTTTTTCAGGCGGGCACAATACACTGCTACGCGAACATATTTACCGTACCGGGTTAAAACTGCGCCAGCATGACCATGCCGGCATCTACAGCCTTGAGCTGTTTGACGGTCAATCACGGCTGGATCACTGGCGTTATACGCTGACCAGCGATACTTCATCAGCGCGCTTCACCAAGCAGTTCGAGCAGCAATGTGCCAGCCATATCAGCGGCAAACCCGTGCCTGCCGAAGCTACCGAGCCTTGCCCAAAATGCAGGTACCCGCTTACGGCGGAGCAGGATGAATGCCCGCAATGCAGCAGCGAAATCGACACGCCACCCTCCACGTGGACATTGTTCCGCTTATGGCGCTTTGCCAGACCATACCAGTGGCAGTTGCTGGCGGGTTTCCTGCTGATGCTCGCGTCTACAGCCGCGACATTGGTGCCGCCCTACTTAACCATTCCGCTGATGGATAAAGTGCTGATCCCCTACCAGAATGGCGTCCCGATAGATACCGGGCTGGTGACTCTCCTGCTGGGCGGGCTACTGGGTTCGGCGCTGCTGGCGTGGGGTCTTGGCTGGTCGAAAACCTACATCCTGGCGCTGGTCAGCGAACGTATCGGTGCCGACTTGCGCACGATCACCTACGATCATCTGCTCAAACTCTCGCTTGAATACTTCGGCGGGAAACGCACCGGCGACCTCATGGCGCGTATCGGCTCTGAATCTGACCGTATCTGCGTTTTCCTGTCATTGCACTTGCTGGATTTTGCGACCGATGTGCTCATGATCATCATGACGGCCGCGATCCTGGTCTCCATCAACCCGGAACTTGCCCTGGTCACCTTGCTGCCATTGCCTTTCATCGCGTGGATGATTCATATCGTGCGCGATAGACTGCGCACCGGTTTCGAAAAAATCGACCGCGTATGGTCTGAAGTCAGTAATGTGCTGGCCGACACCATTCCAGGCATACGCGTAGTAAAAGCTTTTGCGCAGGAAGCGCGCGAATCGACCCGCTTCCGCGAAGCCAACCAGCATAACCTGGCCGTGAATGACCGCATCAACAAGATATGGTCATTATTTTCACCCAGCGTCACGCTGCTCACTGAGATCGGCCTGCTCCTGGTGTGGGCGTTCGGCATCTGGCAGATCTCCAGGAATGAAATCAGCGTAGGTATCCTGACGGCATTCCTCGCCTACATCAGCCGGTTCTACACGCGCCTTGACTCCATGAGCCGCATCGTTTCAGTCACCCAGAAAGCTGCCTCCGGCGCAAAACGTATTTTCGATATTCTCGATCATGTTTCCAGCGTGCCGGAACCAAGCAACCCGGTTCATCTGGACAAGGTCAGCGGAAAGATTGAAATCCGTTCGGCAGGTTTCCGTTATGGCAACCGTGCCGTGATCAAGGATCTGAACCTGACTATAGCACCAGGGGAAATGATAGGCCTCGTTGGCCACAGCGGTTCCGGCAAGAGCACACTGGTGAACCTGATGTGCCGTTTTTACGATGTCAGCACAGGGGCTATCAGCCTGGATGGCGTCAACATCCGCTCCCTGTCTATATCAGAATACAGGCGCAACATCGGCCTGGTGCTGCAGGAGCCGTTCCTGTTCTTTGGCAGCATCGCGGAAAACATCGCTTACGGTAAACCAGATGCCACGCGTGCAGAAATCATCGAGGCAGCGCGTGCCGCACATGCGCATGAATTCATACTGCGCCTGCCGCACGGCTACGACTCACTGGTTGGCGAGCGCGGCCATGGCCTTTCCGGCGGTGAGCGCCAGCGCATCTCGATCGCGCGCGCCCTGCTCATTGACCCACGCATCCTGATACTTGATGAAGCCACCGCTTCGGTTGATACCGAGACCGAAAAAGAAATCCAGAAAGCCCTGGATAACCTGGTGCACGGACGTACCACGATCGCCATCGCACACCGCCTGTCTACCCTGCACAAAGCCAACCGGCTTGTCGTGATGGATCGGGGCCAGATTGTTGAAGTTGGCAGCCACGACGAACTGATGGCGAGCGAAGGTGCTTACTATCGGCTATACCAGGCCCAGGCCCGCAATGTAGATACCGACCTGGATGACCTGGTCAGCAACGACGCTGTCGCCAATAAACAAGTAAATGCATAAGCCATGAATACGATCAAATCCGACATAGACTTCCGGCTGCTACGCAACAGTGCCGGGCAACTGCAATTCACTTCCGGCAACGGTGTTACATATGAAGATGTCAACCCGGTGCGCGCATTTCCCATATCTGCGCCTGACGAAGGGCTTTCCATCATCAGCAAGGAAGGCCATGAACTTGCGTGGATTCCTGACCTGGCAGCGATACCGTCAGAAATGAAAACACTGATCGACACTGTGCTGGCGCAGCGCGAGTTCATGCCGGTGATCCTGCGCATTATCCGCGTTTCAAGTTTCGCCACGCCCAGCACCTGGGATGTGGAAACCGACAAAGGCAACACCCAGCTGATACTCAAAGCTGAAGACCAGATATGGCGGCCTAAAAATAACAGGCTGCTGATCACCGATAAAAATGGTGTTAATTTCACGATAGGCAGCATAGAGCAACTGGACAGACACTCCAGGAAACTGCTGGACAGGTTTCTATAACCTTACTGTTCCAATCCCGCTGTGCAGCAGGTCATGCGAGCCATCCTGGCATTACCGTTAAGCTGCGTTACCTGTGCTGTTTCAAACCACAAAAACCGCGCCTTGGGCACATCAAATAATGATAGAAACATTTTGGATATTGGCATATTGTTATAGATGTGAATATTGATTCATATTCATACCTAATAATTAAAAATGACCTTCAATTTCCTCAAAATCAGTTCAATTAAAACCAGGGTAACAACGCTTACCCTGGCTGTTTTTATTGCTGGCGTATGGGTACTTTCATATTACACCACCCAGAAACTCCAAAGCGACCTCGCCAGACAGATCGGGCAGCAGCAACTTTCTACGACAGCCTTGCTGGCAAACCAGATCAATAATGACCTGACAGAAAGACAACGCACACTTGAAAGCCTTGCTGAAAAAATAGGTCAGCTTGGATTCAGCGACCAGACCCAATTGCAAGCCTTTCTGGATGACCGTTTCATCATCAAGCGGGATTACAACGCAGGCGCCACCATTATCAACTTTGACGGTAACGTGATCGCATCCACCCCCAGCCAGTTCAAACGCATGGGGATGAACTACAGGGACAGGGCCTTTATTGCCACAGCGCTGGATAAAGGGCAGCCGACCATCAGCGAGATATTGTATGGAAAAGTCATCAAAAATCTTGTATTCGGCATTGCGGTACCGATTCGCAACCCTCAAGGCCAAGTGATCGGAGCACTGACTGGCGGTATTGACCTGACCAAGCCAAATTTCCTGGATAAGATCGCAAACAGCCGTTACGGCACTACCGGTTATTTCCTGCTGGAAGACCGAAAAACCAGGACGATCATTACCAGCACTGACAAACGCCGGGTGCTGCAGCACCAGTTGCCGCCAGGCGCCAGCAGGCTGATAGACCGCCACCTGCAAGGCTTTGAGGAAAGCGGGACTTCCATCAATGCATACGGGGTCGAAGTCTTGTCTTCCGCCAAGCAGATTCCCGTTGCCAATTGGATCATGGTCGCTTCTATCCCGACAGCGGAAGCCTTTGCTCCCATCAGGAAAATGCAGTCACTGATACTGATCAGCGCCTCCATATTCACCCTGGTGCTAGGCGCCATCATCTGGTGGCTGTTATGGCAGGAGCTGTCACCGATATTTTCAACCATCAAGAAGCTGGCTATTCTAGCCAAGCTTGATACACATAATGTGCTGCTCCCTGAAACCGGCCACGGTGAGATTCGAGACCTGATCAAAGCATTCAATCACCTGCTGACGGCACTACGTGACCGTGAGCATGCCCTTGAGGAAAGCGAGTTCAGGTGGAAATTCGCTATCGAAGGCACCGGTGACGGCTTGTGGGATTGGGATATAGCCAGTAATCATGTGTATTTCTCAAAATCGTGGAAAAAGATGCTGGGTTATAACGAAGGCGACATCAGTAACAACTTGAGCGAATGGGAAAAAATCATTCACCCTGAAGATATAGCGAAAACGATGGCCTGCGTACAGGACCACCTGGATGGCAAAACACCGGTTTACATCAACGAACAACGTTTACTCTGCAAGGACGGCAGCTACAAATGGATACTTGACCGCGGCCTTGTTGTCAGCCGTGATGAGCATGGCAAACCGCTGCGCGTCATCGGCACCCATGCCGATATCACCGAACGAAAGCAAATGGAAGAACTCATACGCAAACAGGCGCTATATGACCCCCTCACTAAACTGCCTAACCGCCGCCTGCTGCTCGATCGCTTAAGCCAGGTGATATCCGCAAGTAAACGCACCCGTAAATACGGCGCGCTGATTTTCCTTGATTTAGACAAATTCAAACCGCTTAACGACACGTACGGCCATGAAGCCGGCGACCTGCTGCTGGTCGAAGCGGCAAACCGGCTCAGGAACTGTGTGCGCGAAACGGACACGGTTTCCCGCATGGGAGGCGATGAATTTGTCATCGTACTTGCCGAGCTGAGTGCAGATAGCGCTACCGCAAAACTGGAGGCTGGAATGCTGGCAGAAAAGATCCGAATGGAACTCGCCAGAACTTATGTTTTGAAGATAAAAGACAAAGAAGGCGGAGACCTTACCATCAGGCATCACTGTACGGCCAGCATAGGCGCAACGCTATTTATTGATGAAAAAGATTATATTAACGACATTCTGCGTCATGCTGACGATGCCATGTACCAGGCAAAAAACGCCGGGCGCAACCGGGTCCATTTTTATGAGGCCGTCAGGAAAATCGACCGCATGCATGCAAGTTAGGCCAATTCAATAAACAGACCGTTAGCCGCTAGGCAGTGAAACGATGCTGCAGCTCACCAAGGTTCAATTCACCCAGAATCGCATCCAGCCTGTCCTGCGCATTTTTACGTGGCTGGCCTGTGTACCTGGCAATGATCAATTCATTTTTCATGGAATGTTCCCATCCGACCAGCTCAGTGACCGTCAGGCTGTAACCGGCACTTTCCAGCTGCAGGCAGCGCAATACGTTGGTAATCTGGCTTCCGAACTCCCGTGTGTGGATAGGATGGCGCCAGATCTCACTCAGCGGCGTTTTCCCGAAACTTTCGTTTTTGCGCTTTCTTAACACCTCAGCGACCTCAGCCTGGCAGCATGGCACCAGTACCATATATCTGGCGCGCTTTTTCAAGCCAAACTGGATCGCGTCATCGGTAGCAGTATTACAGGCATGCAATGCAGTCACAATATCCACACGCTCAGGAATCACCGGTGAAGAGATTGATTCCTCTACGGTCAAGTGCTCGAAATGCATACGGCCAAACCCAAGCTGAGCAGCCAGCAGCCTCGACCTCTCCACCAGTTCTGCACGAGTTTCAATGCCAATGACCTGCCCCGCTTCCAGTTGCTTAAGCAGTAAATCATATAAAATAAAGCCGAGGTACGACTTTCCTGCACCATGGTCAACCAGCACAGGGTCAGGGTTACCAGTCAATACGTCGTTAAATAAAGGCTCGATGAAATTGACCAGGTGATAAACCTGCTTCAGTTTGCGACGGCTATCCTGATTGAGCTTGCCGTCACGCGTCAGGATATGCAGCTCTTTGAGCAGTTCTATGGATTGATTGGGTTTGATTTCTGGGATAAGTGTCATAGGTGCATTTTAAATCAAAAACTATTTTGGCCACAGATAAACACAGATGCACACAGATAAAAATCAATAAAGCTGGCTGCAATGGTAAAATCATGCCGCCAAGGCGGTTTTACAGATGCCTCACACATCCGTTGTGTGGCCTCACAATAAGCCAAGGGCTGAAGCGCTGCCTGAAGTATCTTGAGTTTTCTGGCTCAACGAGATCGAGACGGCAAATAAAATTTACTCACTTAAGCGGTTTAGGGGTTATCTGTGTTCATCTGTGTTCATCTGTGGCGAATAAGTTTATGAGTATTCAATGGTATCCGGGTCACATGACCCAAGCACGCAAGAAAGCCGAAGAAACCATGGAGTTTACCGACATGGTGATTGAGGTGCTGGATGCGCGCGTACCTGCCGCCAGCCATAACCCAATGATTGATGAGATACGCCTGTTCCGTCAGCGTCCGCAGCTCAAGATATTGAACAAGGCAGACCTTGCCGACCCGGACGTCACGCAGGCCTGGTTGAATTACTTTAATGCACAACCCAACACCAAAGCCGTAGCGCTTTCATGTAAAAAACCAGGTGATGCAAAGAAAATCCCTGCCATCTGCCGCAAAATTGCGCCACACCGCGGCTCACACCTGAAACCGCTGCGCATGATGATCATGGGCATACCGAACGTCGGTAAATCCACGCTCATGAACGCACTGCTCAACCGCCGCGTTGCAAAAGTGGGTGATGAACCGGCCGTGACCAAAAGCCAGCAGCGTTTTGATATTGACGACACCATGAGTATCACCGACACTCCGGGCATGATGTGGCCGAAAATCGCCTATGATTCAGATGGTTATATGCTGGCGGCCAGCCATGCCATTGGCCGCAACGCGGTAATCGATGAAGATGTAGCGACATTTTTGGCCAACATCCTGCTTAAAAGCTACCCTGCCCTGCTTAACACGCGCTACAAACTGGATGCGATGAAGCTCGACGTGAATGTCATGGATGGCGTAGACCTGCTGGAAGCGATTGCAAAACGCCGTTCCTATAAGCGCCATGATGGCCTGTGGGATATGGAAAAAACCGCTGTTGCCTTTCTCACCGATTACCGCAGCGGCGCGATTGGCCGCGTCAGCCTGGAATCTCCGGCATCCAGGGCTGAAATGATGGCGCAAACCCTGCCTGAACAACCGAACACGTCAGAAAACAACACGGATACTGACAACGCGACTGACACCTCTCTGTAAGACCCCCGCAATGCTTAACTCCATGAATACGCCTCAACGCGAGGCAGTGAAATACCTTGATGGCCCGCTGTTGGTGCTGGCCGGCGCCGGTAGCGGCAAAACCCGCGTCATCACGCAGAAGATCAGCTACCTGATCAACGAGGCTGGCTACAGCCCCAAAGAAATCGCCGCAATCACGTTTACCAACAAAGCCGCGCTGGAAATGCAGGAGCGTGTAGGCAAGCTGATGCAGGGTACAAACATCAAGGGCCTGACGATTGCCACGTTCCATTCGCTAGGCTTGCAAATGCTGCGTGCTGAAGCGTCGCTGCTGGGCTATAAACCGCAGTTCTCCATCCTGGACTCATCCGACAGTTTCAAGATACTGGCCGATGTGCTGGCAACGACAGATAAGCAGCTCCTGCGCAAAACCCAATGGCAGATATCGAGCTGGAAAAACGCTTTCATCAACCCGGATCAGGCCAAGGCGCAGGCAGATGAAGAGCTGACTGTGGCAGCTGCAAAGGTATATCAAATCTACCAGCAGACACTGAAAGCCTATCAGGCGGTAGATTTCGATGACCTGATCAAGCTGCCGGTTGAGTTATTCGAACAACACGAAGAAGCACTGAACAAATGGCAGCGCAAACTGCAATACCTGCTGATCGACGAATACCAGGATACCAATGCCTGCCAGTACAAACTCGTGAAAATGCTCACCGGCGTGCGCGGGCAGTTTACCGCCGTAGGCGATGACGACCAGGCCATCTACGGCTGGCGCGGTGCAGATGTGGAAAACCTGCGCCAGCTTACTACCGACTTCAGCAAGCTCAAAGTCATCAAGCTGGAACAGAATTACCGTTCTACCGTACGTATCTTGCGGGCAGCCAACCAGGTGATCAGCAATAACCCGAAACTGTTCGAGAAAAAACTATGGAGCGAGCACGGCACCGGCGAAATGATCCAGATCACTGCGGCAATGAGCGAAGAACACGAGGCGGAAAGCGTCGTGATGAAGCTGCAGGCGCACAAGTTTGAAAACCGCACCTATTACAAAGATTACGCCATACTCTACCGCGGCAACCATCAGGCACGCATTCTTGAGCAGCACTTACGCAACCATAAAATCCCTTACACGGTATCGGGCGGGCAATCGTTTTTTGATAAAGCAGAGATCAAGGATTTGATCAGCTACCTGCGCCTGGTGGCAAATGAAGACGACGACCCGGCATTCATCCGCGCCGCGACCACCCCAAAAAAAGGCATAGGCAACACCACACTGGAGCGTTTGGGTGAGTATGCCAGCGCGCATAAAATATCGCTGTTTGCCGCCGCATTCGAAGGCGGTTTTCAAAGCCAGGTCGGCAACAAGCAGCTGGAAGACCTGCTGACTTTTTGTCAGTATATTAACAAGCTGCAGGATAGAGCCGTGCGCGATCCCGCAGGCGAAGTGTTGAATGATCTGCTGGCAGCGATACAATACGAGACATTCCTTTACGATACAGAAGAACAGCGTGCCGCCGAGGTTAAATGGGCGAACGTGCTGGACTTTGTCGGCTGGCTCACGAAAAAAGGCGAGCCCAGCACTGAATACGGCAATGAAACCGACGGCAAGAACCTGCTGGAACTGACGCAGATGGTAACCCTGATGAGCATGCTGGAAGGCCGCGAGAACGGTGAACCCGATGCGGTGAAACTATCGACGCTGCACGCATCCAAAGGCCTGGAGTTCGGTCATGTATTCCTGATTGGCTGCGAAGAAGGCATATTGCCGCACCGTGAAAGCATCGACAACAACAAGATCGAAGAAGAACGCCGCCTGATGTATGTCGGCATCACACGTGCGCAAAAAACACTGAATATCTCATGGTGCAAAAAGCGTAAACGTGCCGGTGAAATGGAAGCGTGCGAACCCAGCCGTTTCATCGCAGAGATTCCCAAAGATGATGTACGCCACTTTGGCAACCCGTTTAATAAAGACCCGGAAGCCAGTAAAGATTTCGGTAAATCCAAAATGGCGAATATCAGAGCCATGCTAGGTAAGAATTAGTGGCTTTTGAATCACTGAAAGGCCTTTACAGAAACCAAAGATTGATTCAGTTTTTCACAGAAATATCAAAAAGTCGTCATTCCGGCATACGACTTTGCAAGTGCTTTAGCGCTTAGAAAATCGGAGTGCCTGTGGTACGGAGGCCGGAATCCAGGCAAGGTGATATTTAGAGTGTTGATTTTAAAAAAATTAATGTAGAAATCCATACACAACTTAATTCTTTTTTAAAAATTAATATGGATCCTTGCTTGTACCATTTTATTTGACCATGAAACCTGTCTGGATTCCGGCCTCCGCCGGAATGACGGAATTAGAAGATATTTGAAAGTTACACATGCCTTACATCACCCTGGACAACGCTTCACTTGCATACGGCCATCACGCACTGCTCGACCATGCATCATTTCAACTCGATGCCGGAGAACGTGTCGGCCTGATCGGCCGTAACGGCGCAGGAAAATCCAGCCTGCTCAAAGTGATAGCGGGCACCTCCAAGCTGGATGACGGCACCGTATGGCGCGATCCGGGGGCACGCGTCGTCTACGTACCGCAAGAGCCGGAGCTGGACGCAACCCACACCGTATTCGAGGCCGTTGCTGAAGGCTTGGGCAGCTTGCAGCAAACGATTGTAGATTATCACCAGGTCACGCACGACATGGGCATGCCAGATGCGGATATCGAAGCGCTCATGACCCGCATGCAAGCCTTGCAGCATGACCTTGATGCACAGAACGGCTGGGCAGCGCAATCACGCGTAGAAGCCGTATTAAGCCGCCTGAACCTGAATGCCGATGCACTCATCAGCACCCTGTCCGGCGGCTGGCGCAAGCGTGTGGCGCTGGGTCGCGCACTGGTTGCCGAGCCTGAAGTATTGCTGCTGGACGAACCGACCAACCACCTGGACCTGAGCGCTATCGAGTGGCTGGAAGACCTGCTTCTGGGCTTTAACGGCAGCGTATTGTTCATTACCCATGACCGGCGCTTTCTGGATCGGCTTGCAACGCGCATCACTGAACTGGACCGTGGCAAGCTAACCGATTTCACCGGCAACTTCAGCCAATACCAGATTAAAAAAGAAGAACTGCTGGCAATTGAAGAAACCCATGCCGCAAAATTCGATAAATTCCTGGCACAGGAAGAAGTATGGATACGCCAAGGCATCAAAGCGCGCCGCACACGTAACGAAGGCCGCGTACGCCGCCTGGAAGCGCTGCGCCTGGAACGCGCCGCGCGCCGCGAACGCCAGGGCAACGTAAAACTCAATGTGGATGCCGGTGAGCGCAGCGGAAAACTGATCGCCGAACTGGAAAACGTGAGCAAATCATACGGCGATAAAACACTGATCAAAAACTTCAGTGCCCGTATTTTACGCGGCGACAAAATCGGTTTGCTTGGCCCTAACGGGGTAGGTAAAACCACCCTGCTCAAACTGATCCTCGGTGAAATAGAAGCAGACAGCGGCCATATTGAACGCGGCAGCAAGCAGAGTGTTGCCTACTTTGACCAGATGCGCGAACAATTGAATGAAGAAGCCACACTGGCTGACACGATCAGCCCGGGCTCCGACTTTGTAGAAATCGGCAACGAACGCAAACATGTCATCAGCTACCTTGAAGATTTTCTGTTTCCGCCGCAGCGCTCACGCTCGCCGGTCAAGTCGCTTTCCGGCGGCGAACGCAACCGCTTGCTGCTCGCACGCCTGTTTGCGCGCCCTGCCAACATCCTGGTGCTGGATGAACCGACCAATGACCTGGATATTGATACGCTGGAATTGCTGGAGAGCCTGCTTCAGGACTTTAGCGGCACGCTGTTCCTGGTCAGCCATGACCGCGCTTTCCTGGAAAATACCGTGACGCAGGTCATTGCTTTTGAAGGCAATGGCCAGCTCACCGAATTCGGCGGCGGCTACGACGATTGGCAGCGCTATACGCAAAAACGCCTGGAAGACCAGAAAACCGCCACCAATACGCAGCAGGCCAAAGCCAAGCAATCGGCTGCGCCTGCAAACACCCCGGCAGCAAAACCTGCGTCATCCAAACTGAGCTTTAAAGAGCAAAAAGAACTGGAAGAACTCCCGCTTGCCATTGAAAAACTCGAAACCGAACAGCTCACGATCAATGAAGAACTGGCCAAACCGGAAACTTACAGCAATACCGAATTGGTCAAATCGCTGCAAATGCGGCTGGACGGGATCAATACAGAAATCGAAGCCAAAATAACGCGATGGGATGCGCTGGAAAAGAAAGTCTGATGAAACTACCGGATTGAATCAGTCCCAGGCACATTCAACCCGACTCCGGACGTTAACGCTACTCAAAACCAGCGACTGCCCATCTCACTATAGCGCTATAGCAAGTCACTACGGCGCTATGGCAAGCTGCTCCGCTTCATAAACGCGCATTTTCAGTAAATCTTCAAACTGCTGGATCGGGAGCGGCCTGCCGAACAGATAACCCTGGTAGCAGGTGCAACCTTTATTAAGCAGGAAATGCAGCTGTTCTTCGGTTTCTACGCCTTCAGCGATAATGTCCAGGCTCAGGCTTTTTGCCATCGCGATGATGGTATGCACAATCGCCTGGTCGCTTGGGTCTGTAATCAGGTCGCGCACGAATGATTGATCAATCTTAAGCTGGTTCAATGGCAGGCGCTTCAGGTACATCAATGATGAATAGCCGGTGCCGAAATCATCCAGTGAGAACTGCACACCGATTTCGCGCAGTGTGGTCATGGTGGCGATGATATCTTCCACATTTTCGAGCAGCAGGCTTTCCGTCAGTTCCAGCTTGAGCAGTGCAGGATTAATGCCATGCCGGTTCACGGCATCCTGTATCTGCTCCGCAAAGTCGGCCTGGCGGAATTGCTTGGCGCTGACGTTAATCGACAATACAATGTCTTTTGTGAATTTGCTCTGCTGCCAGGCATTCAGTTGCGAACACGCAGTTTCAATCACCCATTTGCCAATCGGCAGGATCAGGCCGATTTCTTCTGCCAGCGAAATAAAGTGGAAAGGCAACACCATGCCGCGTTCAGGGTGCATCCAGCGTATCAGTGCCTCTGCACCCAGTGCCTGCCCAAGATTATTGACCTGAAGCTGGTAATGCAGCTGGAACTGTTCGTTATCAAAGGCTTTATGCAGCTCACGCTCAAGCAGCGCACGGTTGTTAATGACTTCCTGCATCACAGGGTCGAAAAACCGTATCGCATTGCGCCCGGCGGTCTTGGATTGGTACATGGCAATATCAGCCTGCTTGAGCAGCTCGTCGGATTCTATTTCATGGCCGCTGAACAAGGTTGCGCCAATGCTTGTCGTGCTGTGGTATTCGTAAGCGTTAAGCTGATATGCCTGATTAAGCACACTCAGGATCTTCTCGCAGATCAGCTCGGCCTGTCTGGCAGCCTCGAATATGGAGTCGCTTAAACCTTCCAGCATGATGACAAACTCATCGCCACCGATACGCGCTACGGTATCGCCTTCCCGCACGCAGGAAGTCAGCCTTTCCGAAACCTGTTTCAAGAGCAGGTCGCCGACATCATGGCCTAGCGTATCATTCAGCGTCTTGAAATGGTCTAGGTCAAGAAACAGGATCGCACCGCCGCCTTTACCCCTTGAGCTGGTGACAAGCGCCTGGCTTAGCCTGTCCATGAGCAGCCGCCTGTTTGGTAGGCCGGTGAGCGAATCGTAATAGGCTAAATGCTGTATCTCTTCTTCAGCGGATTTCCGCGAAGTAATGTCAACCAGGGTTGCCACGTAATTGACGATCGTGCCGTCACGGCCTTTTACCGCGGTGAAAGTAAGGTGCGCCGGGTAGACTTCGCCGTTCTTGCGCCTATTCCAGACATCGCCTTCCCATGAGCCGGTATTGACAATGCTTTCCCACATGCTTGCATAAAAATCCATGTCATGGCGGCCGGAGCTGAGCATGCCAGGATGTTTGCCTATGATCTCATCTTCTGAATACCCGGTGATCTGGCTGAAGGCACTATTTACGCGCAGTATCACGCGGTTGGCATCGGTCACCAGCATCCCCTCCTGAGACTCAAACGCAATGGCGGCAATCTGCAGGTTCTGCTCAATCAATTTGCGTTCTATTGCGATTCCCGCCAGGCGCGCGGACTGTTCAAGGATGTTCAGGTCGGATTTGGTATGCTCGCGCGATTCATGATGATAAATTGCGAACGTCCCCAGCAATTCTCCGGACGAGGAGCGGATTGGCTGTGAGCAGCAGGCACCAAAACGGGCTTGCGCCGCCAGATCCTTCAATGTGGCCCAATAAGGGTGAGTGGCAATATCTCCCACGACCACACGCTCACCGGTAAACACTGCCGCAGAGCAGGATCCGACGCCAATGCCGATCTCAACCCGGCTAATCGCTGTTCTGAAAAAAATAGGCAGGTTGCATGCAATGCATTTACTGAAAAACTTGCTTTCCGTATCCATCAGCATCACGCTGCAGGTCATTTCCGGATTTAATTTTTCGATACCGCGCACGATCACTTTAAGGATATTGGGCAGCGGCTCATCACTGGCCAGCTGTTCAAAAATAATATTCCGCAGATATTCGTACTTTTCGAACTTTTTCTGCTCCAGGTTCTTTTCAATCAGGCTGGCCTGCATTTTTGCAAGGCATCCCAGAGCACTGTTTTCCATATCATCCGTAATCGGTAAGGTATGCTGCAGGTTACCGGTACTCAACTTGGTCACATGCTCCTGAATCTCATCTACCGACCCTCCAAGCTGGGTTTTCAAGGCCAGGTAAGCCTTGCGGCAAGTGAATATAAAGGCAAAGCTGAACAAAGCTGCCAGGATTTTCAGAATGATAGAAAGCGTTTCTGCAGATTTTGCTGCATTCAGGCTGCGCTCGGTAATGGTTGTGCTGACGTCGTTGATGGACCGGATAATGGCGGCAATGGCTTGCTGGTATTTGCCATCCTGCAGGATCTGGGTTGCCCTCGCCCTCCTGGCTTCAATATCCAGTCCCGGGGCTTCAATCAGCTTCATCGCACGTAACTCTGTGGCGTTGATCTCATCAAACCTGGAGTCGGCCTCCTTGAGTTTGCGATACTCCTGTTCTGAAAATCCTTCCTGCTTGATTAAATCGAGCAGAGCGATCGGCCGTTCTGAAGACATGCTTTCTTTGATGCCCAAACCCAGGTAAGGCTGGTTATGCCGCTCTGGCCGGACCTGCCTGCCTTCGCGGATAGCCATAATGCTCTGGTACTGCTTCTTATAAGCAGGGTTGCCTGTTGCAACGTAGGTGAGCGCCATGCGCCTCTGGTCATCCAAAGACTGGCGGAACTCACTGAGCAGCAGAACGGATTGATAGCGGATCCCTTTGGCGTAATCAATCTTTCTTTCCAGCAGGATGTGCGATACGAAATAAATCGCAATGGCAATCAATACCCCCATGGAAGTCCATGTGTATCGTGCAAAAGGGCTGGCTGACATGTTTTTTATAGCCATTGCATGCCTTGAAAGAACAAACCTGCTGTTGACAACAATTTCATAGATAAATGTACAGAATCAAATATTGTTTTTATTAAATACCGCTTTTTTAATAGGGCTGGCATGATCTAAATATCTTCCGGCCGCCCTACCCCGTACCCTAACACCCCATCAAGATGTAAATCAACCAGTAATTTCCATTGATCCGCATCTTCTACAGCAACGCCATAAACCTTGATATCCAGGCCGTGCGCCACTTGTGCTACAGATTCGATCAGGAACTGGTTATCCTTGTTATCGACAAGCCCATGCACGTAGCCGCCGTCTATCTTAATATAATCCAGCTTGAGCTTGCTCAGGTAGCCAAATGAAGAGAAACCGCGTCCAAAATGATCAAGGCCGACACGCGTGCCGTACACTGCAAGCTTCTTGATGAATTCCCTGAGGGCTTCTATATTCTCAAGAACACCATACTCAGGAACCTCGATCAGCAACCTGGAAGCGGCTGCTGGATTTTCAGCCAATTCAGCGCAGAGCCAATCAACAAAAACCTGGTTCTGGACACTGGATGGAAAAATGTTGACCGCAATGGGTGTAGCGCCATAACGCTTGGCTACCAGTCTTGAAAACACCTCAGCGACCATGACCTTGTCAAAATCCATGGCGAGGCCATGCCGGTTTGCCATCTGGGTATATATCCTGGCAGGAATCATTTCCCCTTTGGCGTCAGTAAGCCGCATCAGCGCTTCGTAGTGCAGTATTGCAGCAGCAGCATCCTTGACCGGCTGCATCAATAAAGACAAACGGTTGTTCTGTAACGCTTCTCGCAGCACTTCACCCCAATGTGTCGAAGTATTGACGACGCTCGCAACAGATTTCGACGGCACCACCAGATGCATCGCATTAGGCCCTTCATGCTGTGCGGTGCGCAATGCAAGGTCGGTTGCCGACATCACCTCGCCATAGCTTTCATTACTGAACAGCGCGATGCCGACATGCCCGACTTCATCAGCTTCCACCAGGCCACGCTCCTTGAACCTTGGCAATGAGCGCGCAATCCTGTCACCCAGGTCAGCGGCCTCCTGTTCATCGACATTGCTGATCACGACGGCAAAAGTTGCGCCGGATAAGTGTGCTACAAAGTACTCCTGATTAGGCTGCGCCTTGCAGATTGCATTAATGAAACTTGCCGTGTTGCGCAGCAGTTCGTCACCGGCCTGGAAACCGTGCGTCTTGTTGTATTCCTTGAAATTTTTCAGCTCAAGAAGAATCACGGCGCCGTGTTCACCTGTTTTAATCAGATGATTAAGCTGCATGTCGAAATAACGCCTGTTGGCCAGATTGGTCAGGCTATCCAGGTAGTTTTCAGAACGCAGGCGTTCAATTGAGGCAGACTGCTCGTCAAACATCTGCCTGACCTTATTCGTCATGCGGTTCATGGCTTCAACAACGCTGCGCAATTCAATGGTCCACGGCAGCCTGGTCTGTATCGGGTACTCGCGGTCACAGATTGCACGCGCCTGCGCTTCTACCATGCGCAAAGGATTAAGTATGTAATGCAGGGCGACCACTCCCAGGATTGCAGCCAGTACCGACATGCCTGCAAACCACAGGAAAGTCTGTATCGCACTCGACCACAAGGACATATAGGCATAACCAGGGTTTACCAGAACCTTGACCATACCCGCCTGCTGCCAGCCGGACATGATCAGCGCCTCACCCGGCGGCGTATCCAGTTTGAACATATCAATAAACCATTCAGGCACATCATTCAGATTGACCTGCTGTGTTTTGTTAATGATGGTTTTACCCTCGACATCGGTAACCAGCACCTGGCGATAATAACCACTATCAGAAACGGCGCTGACCATGCGTTCGACCATGACGTAATCCTGGTCGCTGATGTGCGGGGATAAAGACATGCCCAGCGAGGTTGCGGTGTCCTGGGAGATGGTGCGCAATTGGTTATTCAGATAACTGCGCGTATTTTCTATGCTAAGTGAAAATGAGCCTATGAATAGCATCGTAAAAAGCAGGACTATCATCGCCAAAAGCTGCTTAAGTAACGTCATCTTGAATCCTTTACAAGTTTCACTCGAACTCCTTACCCATACGCGATGTCATGTCACGCCACAATGCAATGCTGCTTGGGCTGCCTGATCTGCTTTTGCCTGATGCACGCTCTTTAGCCAGCCACAAGCCCTGGCCGTTAAACGTATATACCGGGGCAAGATCCTTGCGTTCGGAAGCCGGTTTGATTTCAGGGTTAAGGTTATCCAATACCAGCGGCACCGCCGCAGGCCTTTCATAATAGGTCAGCACCATATGCGAGCGGTTGACGGGGTTAACGGTATCGGCCTTAACATAAGTAATGGTCAGCTTCTCCATCGGCACATTCAGCGCAATCAATGTAAAGTATTTCGCAATTGAAAAATCCTCACAGTCGCCGCCGCCTGATGCAATGGTTTCCAGTGGCGTTGACCAGTAATCTTCAACGCCGTAATGATCATAATCAGAGACCCAAAGCACGTTCTGATTAAAAAAATCATTCACCAGCACCAGTTTCTCCTCCGTCGACCTGCCCTGGCTTGAATACACAAGCTGCACCCAATCCGCCACACGTTTGCGCCCTGCTGCCTTGTATTTACGCTCAATCGCAGAAAACTGCTTATCCGATATAGTTATATTGAAACTATCGCCGACCACGGCCGGCAACAGAAACGATACCCCTAATAGCAAAACTACTACGATCAGACGCAGACACGGTGCAATAGGTCTTATTGTGATGCAATGTGGCATTGTCTATTTGAGTATATTTTCTAAGCCTAAGCGAATAACACACATAAAAAAACCGGAGATTTAAATCCGGTTTTTTAAAATCACCCTGGAAGTATAAGCATCTCACTCACTGAAGTATAAGGCGCCATTTGCTACCAGTAGCCTGTGTAAAATTATTTTGCTGCCACTTCTTTAGACTCATCTCTTGGCGCAACGCCAAGTGTTTCAAGAAGTTTACCCATATCGGCCATTAAGCGGTAACGGGAAAACAAGTCAATATACTGCGCATCCAGATAGTTTGAACGTCCGATATACAGCTCGTTTTCAGAATCCAGCAAGTCCAGCAAAGTACGTTGACCTAAATTAAATTGCTGTGCGTAGCCATCGCGCGTTCTCGCTGCCGCTTCGGCTGTCGCTTTCAATTTTGGCAAGCGATCCTGCGCGGTCACCATGGAGTTCCATGATAGTCGCAGGCTTTCCTCTACCTGGCGCTGAGTACGGTGGAACACTTCTGTCGCCTCTTGAATCTGAACAGTGGTTTCAGAGATCTTGGCTACATCTGAACCACCGTTAAACAAGTTATAACGCATACGCAGCATGGCATAAGCATCATTGTTTTTATAATTAACACCATCCAGGTCATTATTGAAGCTGGTACCCAGCTCAAGGTGTAAACGCGGTTTCAATAAAGACTCTGCTGCCCTGTTCTGTGCCTGTGCAGCCTCAATATCCGCCATTGCCGAGCGCAGGATAGGATTGCTTTCCAATGAAGTGCTCAATGCCTCATCCACACTTGCCGGGGCATTCGCCACATCTGGCTTGACCAGTGTATCCGGCATCGCGCCAACTACACGGTTGTATGCAATGTTGGATTCCCTGAGGTTTGCCTCTGCAGCCGCAACGTTGGCTTGTGAAAGTGACAGCCTGGCTTGCGCCTGATCCAGGTCGGCCTTACGTCCGATACCACCTTCACTGCGGATTTTGATCTGGGTAAATGTTTTTTCGTGAACTTCAAGGTTGGCCTGCGCCAACTTGAGCAACTCTGAGCGACGCAGCACGTTTAAATAAGCCTCAACAGCTTTCAAACCTATCTGCTCGGAAGTACCCATCACCTTGCGTGATGCAGAACTCAAGCGCGCTTGTTGACGCTCTACTTCGCTGGCGGTTGCCGAGCCATCATAAATCAGCTGGGAAAGTGTCAAGCCGGCTTCGCGTCGGGTCAGTGTATCGTCATGCCCAGGTCTGGGCCGTGTTGTAATATTCTTGCTCCACTCGCTACCGTAACCCAGGTTCATATCAATTTTTGGGTAGTAGCCACCTTCTGCCTGTTTAACCGCATGATCGATTGATAATTTGCGATTCGCATCGATCAGAATGTCTGGATTCGACCTGACAGTCTGGTTGACAGCTTCAGCCAGAGTGGTTGCACTGGCTGCCCCGATCAAGCCAATTTGACACGCTAATGACACTGCAAGCACTATCAACTTCTTATTCATTTTCAACCTCACTTTTCTTATTTTACGTGGCCACACGTTTAGTTACACTTAATTTACAATGTAATTGCATAACCAATCTATTGCAAATTAATTTTAATAATATTCTACAAATAAATCATGCGCTTGTTGCTAAAAAGAGACACTTGAAATGTAAACAAATGTAATCTTGAAAAAAACAGGCCAATTGAATGAATTGTGCCTGCGATACATAAAAAAACAGACGTTATGACACGTCTGTTTTTAAAGGTCAGCTAACCTGATTAAACTTCTATAGTCAGATTTAGCGTCTATGAAGTGTAATCAATTTGCCCGTTGCCAATCAAAGTATTGATATCAAAATTAGTGGCTGTCGTATTTTGCAGTGTAGCAACAACATGTGTAGTGCCTCCTGCAACGCCATCCAGATCCAGCACCACATTCGTATTGGCACCTGACTGAACGAATGTGATGAAAGAGCCTGGAGATGCGGCAAACTCTGCAGCCGTTATTTCTGCACCAGCCAGAACATCACTGATATCCAGAATATCTGCATTTGCACTCACCGCGCCATTCGCCGGATTCAGGTTGCCCAGAGTGAAATCCGTGATGATATCCGGCCCGTCGCCATTCGTCATCACGAACCTGTCCACGCCGTCGCCACCGGTCAGGGTATCAGTACCTGCTCCACCTACAAGCACGTCATTGCCGCCTAACCCACTAAGCACGTCATCGCCAAGATTGCCCAGCAGGTAATCGGTATTGATGGTACCGATCAGCGTATCGTTAGGTGTGCCATCATTGATTCCGCTCTGCGTTGCACTGGCAGGGTATAAAGTAGCCGCTAAAGTACCGCTTACGGTATCGCCGTCACCATCGACTCCGACGATATTGTATGAAAGGTCTACCGGGTCGCCGGCGCTTGACTCGCCATAAGCGAACACGCCCAGTTTGTAGTTGCCGGTCGTATTCAAGGAATCAATCTGCAAGGCGCTGAAGCTGTCGGTAGTTTCCACAACAAAAACCCAGCCACTTTGCAAACCGACAATATTAATTGTACCGTTCGCATTAATAGTGTAGTCCAGCGTTATTCCGTTTACGCTTTGACCATCATGGATTTCCGTGGCGGTTCCGGCCTGAACCTGTGCCAGCGTTCCGCTATAGACCCTTACGGCAGTGATAGATACAGGGGTTTCACCACTAGCATCACCATAATATACATTGTCACTATCTGCCAAGATGGCTTTAATCGTGATGTCAGCATGGCTGGCACCGGCAGTAAGGCTGATTTCCTGTTTGAATGAAGTAGTCAGGTTATGTGTGCCATCTGCCGTGTAAACCGCATTGCCGCCATTACCGCTCACCGTACCGTTGGTGAAGTCAAAACGGATACCATCGGTGCCATTAAAGCTTTGACCGTTACCGATACCAATAGCACTCGAGTTGGTGTTGACTGTCAGGCCGGATTTCGTTGTCAGCACCACATCTTCCGTAGTGCCGCCGATATTGGAAATTGCCTTCAAGGTCACATTACCGCCGCCAACACTGTTCAAGTTGGTTGCAGTGGTTTCAGTGCCGTTACTGATCACGCCATTGGAATGCATGGTGTAACTGCCGCCAGCACCGCTTAATGGGTCCGGATTAATATCGATCCAGTATGCAACATTTGAACCGCTCGTTAATACACCATTAGGCGCAAGCGCCGAAGAAGTGGTCGCCACAAGAATCGTATAGTCAATCACGCCATTGGTCTGTCCATAATGGAGATATAACTGCTGACCGTTGTAGGCCAGATGGTTACCGGTGCTTTCATCAATCGCTGCCACGCCATCGGTAATAGTAAACCTGACGGTTTGCACACCATCGGCGCCAGACACAAAATGCAGGTTCTCAGTGATTGCAGGCGCTGTGGCCAAATCAATCATATGGATTGCTGTTGGTGTGAGTGAAACCGGGTTGGTGTCCACGAATTCGATGGACAGCGGGTTGGTGGTGCTGATGTTGGTGCTCACGACGTCGCCGTCATTGTCGGTCACGGTGATGGTGGCGGTCACTTTGATCAGGCTGCTGATGTCCAGGGTGTTGTCTTCCGCAGGTACCGGGCCTTGGTTGTTGTCATGTTCCAGGGCAACGTTGGAGACCAGGGTCACGGTGTTGCCGGACAGGGTCACGGTAAAGGCGACGTTGCTGCCGTTGTACAGGCCGCTGATGGTCTGGCCGTCCGGTGAGACGGATAAGGTGATCGGGTAGTTGCCGTCAGTGGTGACCAGGCCAGTGGCAGTGCCGCCTGCCAGGGTCAGGGCGTAGGTCACTACGCCGCCGTCGGTGCCGTCAACGCCTGAGGCCGTATAGGTTGGTGGCGTGATGGTGGCGGTCGCTTCTTTGCCCTCGCCCGCGCCGCTCGCTTCAACCACGCTCAGTGCGCCCAGGGTCGGGGCGACGACGTTGGTGATGCTTGGGTTGGTGTCCACGAATTCGATGGACAGCGGGTTGGTGGTGCTGATGTTGGTGCTCACGACGTCGCCGTCGTTGTCGGTCACGGTGATGGTGGCGGTCACTTTGATCAGGCTGCTGATGTCCAGGGTGTTGTCTTCCGCAGGTACCGGGCCTTGGTTGTTGTCATGTTCCAGCGCAACGTTGGAGACCAGGGTCACGGTGTTGCCGGACAGGGTCACGGTAAAGGCGACGTTGCTGCCGTTGTACAGGCCGCTGATGGTCTGGCCGTCTGGTGAGACGGATAAGGTGATCGGGTAGTTGCCGTCAGTGGTGACCAGGCCGGTGGCGGTGCCGCCTGCCAGAGTCAGGGCGTAGGTCACTACGCCGCCGTCGGTGCCGTCAACGCCTGAGGCCGTATAGGTCGGTGGCGTGATGGTGGCGGTCACTTCTTTGCCCTCGCCCGCGCCGCTCGCTTCAACCACGCTCAGTGCGCCCAGGGTCGGGGCGACGACGTTGGTGATGCTTGGGTTGGTGTCCACGAATTCGATGGACAGCGGGTTGGTGGTGCTGATGTTGGTGCTCACGACGTCGCCGTCGTTGTCGGTCACGGTGATGGTGGCGGTCACTTTGATCAGGCTGCTGATGTCCAGGGTGTTGTCTTCCGCAGGTACCGGGCCTTGGTTGTTGTCATGTTCCAGGGCAACGTTGGAGACCAGGGTCACGGTGTTGCCGGACAGGGTCACGGTAAAGGCGACGTTGCTGCCGTTGTACAGGCCGCTGATGGTCTGGCCGTCCGGTGAGACGGATAAGGTGATCGGGTAGTTGCCGTCAGTCGTGACCAGGCCAGTGGCAGTGCCGCCTGCCAGGGTCAGGGCGTAGGTCACTACGCCGCCGTCGGTGCCGTCAACGCCTGAGGCCGTATAGGTTGGTGGCGTGATGGTGGCGGTCGCTTCTTTGCCCTCGCCCGCGCCGCTCGCTTCAACCACGCTCAGTGCGCCCAGGGTCGGGGCGACGACGTTGGTGATGCTTGGGTTGGTGTCCACGAATTCGATGGACAGCGGGTTGGTGGTGCTGATGTTGGTGCTCACGACGTCGCCGTCATTGTCGGTCACGGTGATGGTGGCGGTCACTTTGATCAGGCTGCTGATGTCCAGGGTGTTGTCTTCCGCAGGTACCGGGCCTTGGTTGTTGTCATGTTCCAGGGCAACGTTGGAGACCAGGGTCACGGTGTTGCCGGACAGGGTCACGGTAAAGGCGACGTTGCTGCCGTTGTACAGGCCGCTGATGGTCTGGCCGTCCGGTGAGACTGATAAGGTGATCGGGTAGTTGCCGTCAGTCGTGACCAGGCCGGTGGCGGTGCCGCCTGCCAGAGTCAGGGCGTAGGTCACTACGCCGCCGTCGGTGCCGTCAACGCCTGAGGCCGTATAGGTTGGTGGCGTGATGGTGGCGGTCGCTTCTTTGCCCTCGCCCGCGCCGCTCGCTTCAACCACGCTCAGTGCGCCCAGGGTCGGGGCGACGACGTTGGTGATGCTTGGGTTGGTGTCCACGAATTCGATGGACAGCGGGTTGGTGGTGCTGATGTTGGTGCTCACGACGTCGCCGTCATTGTCGGTCACGGTGATGGTGGCGGTCACTTTGATCAGGCTGCTGATGTCCAGGGTGTTGTCTTCCGCAGGTACCGGGCCTTGGTTGTTGTCATGTTCCAGGGCAACGTTGGAGACCAGGGTCACGGTGTTGCCGGACAGGGTCACGGTAAAGGCGACGTTGCTGCCGTTGTACAGGCCGCTGATGGTCTGGCCGTCCGGTGAGACTGATAAGGTGATCGGGTAGTTGCCGTCAGTCGTGACCAGGCCGGTGGCGGTGCCGCCTGCCAGAGTCAGGGCGTAGGTCACTACGCCGCCGTCGGTGCCGTCAACGCCTGAGGCCGTATAGGTCGGTGGCGTGATGGTGGCGGTCGCTTCTTTGCCCTCGCCCGCGCCGCTCGCTTCAACCACGCTCAGTGCGCCCAGGGTCGGGGCGACGACGTTGGTGATGCTTGGGTTGGTGTCCACGAATTCGATGGACAGCGGGTTGGTGGTGCTGATGTTAGTGCTCACGACGTCGCCGTCATTGTCGGTCACGGTGATGGTGGCGGTCACTTTGATCAGGCTGCTGATGTCCAGGGTGTTGTCTTCCGCAGGTACCGGGCCTTGGTTGTTGTCATGTTCCAGCGCAACGTTGGAGACCAGGGTCACGGTGTTGCCGGACAGGGTCACGGTAAAGGCGACGTTGCTGCCGTTGTACAGGCCGCTGATGGTCTGGCCGTCTGGTGAGACGGATAAGGTGATCGGGTAGTTGCCGTCAGTGGTGACCAGGCCAGTGGCGGTGCCGCCTGCCAGGGTCAGGGCGTAGGTCACTACGCCGCCGTCGGTGCCGTCAACGCCTGAGGCCGTATAGGTCGGTGGCGTGATGGTGGCGGTCGCTTCTTTGCCCTCGCCCGCGCCGCTCGCTTCAACCACGCTCAGTGCGCCCAGGGTCGGGGCGACAACGTTGGTGATGCTTGGGTTGGTGTCCACGAATTCGATGGACAGCGGGTTGGTGGTGCTGATGTTGGTGCTCACGACGTCGCCGTCATTGTCGGTCACGGTGATGGTGGCGGTCACTTTGATCAGGCTGCTGATGTCCAGGGTGTTGTCTTCCGCAGGTACCGGGCCTTGGTTGTTGTCATGTTCCAGCGCAACGTTGGAGACCAGGGTCACGGTGTTGCCGGACAGGGTCACGGTAAAGGCGACGTTGCTGCCGTTGTACAGGCCGCTGATGGTCTGGCCGTCCGGTGAGACGGATAAGGTGATCGGGTAGTTGCCGTCAGTGGTGACCAGGCCAGTGGCGGTGCCGCCTGCCAGGGTCAGGGCGTAGGTCGTTGTTAAACTTTGCAGGCCATCTGCACCGGCAAGATAAGTAAACTCAGGTGCAGTAATGGTAGCTGTCGCTTCTTTACCCTCGCCTGCACCACTCGCTTCGACCACGCTCAGTGCGCCCAGGGTCGGAGCCGCAGTCACATTAAGGAGCGGTACATCATCAATAATTGTAATCACAATAGACGCATTTGCACTTAGGCCAGCCGCGTCGGTCACTACAACGGTAAATGAGTCTGTTTCATCGCCTGCATTATCATTGGTGTTGGTAGTCAGGGTATAGCTGTATGTGAAAGTGCCATTGCCATCATAAGCGGTGATTTTCAGGAAACCGTAATTACCGGGAATTTCTTCACCGACAAGCGCAGCCAAGCCACCTGCACCGATAGTGAACTGCACACCACCAATAGTGATGCTTGCAATGTCAGCCAGGCCTTCCGCATCTGCGATCACAATAGTGCCGCCGAGCGCTGTTTCCGCATCGGTATCTTTGCTGGTACCGTCTTTGTCCGTGCCTGCCTGATCAAGCCCCTCTTCAAAAACCTGCCCTGGAGACACAATACCATCTATTGCAGTATGTGGG
Source organism: Methylotenera sp. G11 (assembly GCF_000799735.1). NCBI lineage: Bacteria > Pseudomonadati > Pseudomonadota > Betaproteobacteria > Nitrosomonadales > Methylophilaceae > Methylotenera > Methylotenera sp. G11. The sequence continues at coordinate 592,799 of NZ_JUHH01000001.1, forward strand.
GGCGGAGTCTGCTCCGGAGGCGTATACACAGGAGGAGTCACGTCAATAGTTGGCGGGGTCTGAATAATAGGGGCTGTTTCAGGCACCGGTGGCAGTTCTTCATGCATTGGAGGAAACGCTAAAGAAATAGGCCCTGTAGGGTAACCACTGTTGACATTACCCAAGGTATTGTCAAAATCAATCACCAGCGGTGTAGATGTGCCTTCATCGCCGGCTTCACCGCCCGCTGCGGCAGGATTAGCGACTGCATTAGGATCCCTGCCCTCGGCAATCGCCTTGGCAATACGCGCGGCTTCGTCTGAAGCTTCTTTTTCGATTGATGTTGAGGCGTGCGCGCTGTATATTTCAGGGTCCAGCATGATATGTGCCGAACGCGGCAAATCAAGGTGACTGCCGTTTTGGAATTCGATGATCACGCCGCCATCGGCAGACGTAACAATGGTTTCATTGGCAAATACTTTGTCACCAACCTGCAGGACACGCTCTGCACCGTTAGCATCAACCGCCTTGACTAAGCCGACTACTGTCTTGACGGTGCCTACAGAAGATAATTGCGTACCTGAAGTGACAGCTTTTACCGTAGTTGTATTTTCAATTGCCATGATGAACTCCTTTATAACCGCACGATTTATATTTAAAAATAATGTTTCATGATTTGAGGTTATGTTAGAGCACTAGGTCTACGAGTTATATAGTACCTTGGTACTAGACCGCGGCCGGACGGAACGTGAATATGCGACAAATGCATTATCAATAAAGTTAATAAAAAATCCATTTAAAAACAATTGGTTAAAAAATAAAAGCTTTATCTTAAAGTTGGAATGCCGGATGAATTACAGGCCAATACACGCTACTGACACGCTAACGGCAGCATCAGGATCCCATGCTGTACTATTGTAAAATAGCGCCTAAAGCGTAAGCTTCTGTATCGTAAGCTTTCAAGTAAGGAGATCGAATCGATGAGATGCCGAATCTTTTTTACCTCTATCGGCTATGCCTCTATTCTTGCAATAGAAGCGAACATTGCTTTTGCTGATGCAATTGCCAATTCGCAGGAAAGGCTGGAGCCGCCGAAAATCCAGGCCATACTGACGGCTGCAAAAATTCAGGAAAAGGACCTCAGCAACCCGGATGCCGCCTGGCAGGCGGCAACGAGCTACTGCGAAGCTTCCAGACTAGGCAGCATAGAAGCGCAATATCGCCTGGGCATGCTCTACAGGTTTGGCAAAGGCGTGCCCACAAACCTGGCCTTTTCCGACGCACTTTTCTCGCTAGCCAGCAGCCAGGGGCATGCGGATGCCACCAAGATGCTGGACACCATCAAGTTATCATCATCGGAACTGCCGCCTTGCGTGGTCGGTGAATCCTTGCCTGAACGCCCCGTTGTAACAGCGCTCAACCTCCCTGACGATGCTGTCGACATTGAACGCCGTATCGCTGTTCTGTCCGAGGCTAAAAGATGGATCATCGACCTTGTTGCCACAATCGCAGACCGCCACCAGATTGACCCAAAACTGGTGCTGGCAATTATTGCGGTTGAATCCAACTTCAATGTCAGGGCGCAATCGCCCAAAGATGCCATGGGCCTGATGCAGTTGATTCCAGGCACGGCTGACCGATTCAATATCAAGAATGCTTTCGATGCCTCACAGAACATCAAAGGCGGGGTCAGGTATTTGCGCTGGCTACTGTCTTATTATCACGGGGACGTCAAACTGGTAGCCGCTGCTTATAACGCCGGAGAAAAAGCGGTTGATCGGTATAAAGGCGTACCGCCCTACCCTGAAACCAGAAAATACGTGAAGCGCGTCATGGAGCTGTACCAGCGTCAATCACACCCGTACGATGAAAAAATCACGGACCCATCACCGATCATTACGCGACCAGGCTGACCGGTACATTATCCTGCTATCTATTTCTACCCTATCCACATCACGGATTTGCATATCTGCCGTGACCATCTGCACAGGATTTAGATGATCACGGCAAATGCCGTTTAAACCTAGCGCTCGCGCATGGCATCATACCTGGCCTTGATGATGGGCTTGAGCAGATAACTCAGGATGGTTTTCTTGCCAGTTTTTATGTGTACTGTCGCAACCATGCCAGGCATGATAGGGAGCGCCTTTTTGCTGGCACTGAACGTGGTTGATTTCGTGCGCACGCGGACAATGTAGAAGCTCTCGGTTTTATCGCCTTTCTCGGTTGTGATCGTATCCGCGGTGATATTCTCGACATTTGCATCAAGGCCACCGTAGATTGAGAAGTCATAGGCGGTCACCTTGACAGTGGCTTCCTGGCCGGGGCTGATAAAACCGACATCTGAAGGACGGATTTTGGTTTCCACCAGTAAATTATCCTCCAAAGGTACGATTTCCATCACTTCCATGCCTGGCTGAATCACGCCACCGACCGTTGTGACCTTGAGCTGCTTGATAATTCCGGCTACGGGAGACCTCACTGCGGTACGCGCCAGCCTGTCTTCCGCTGCCATGCTGACAGCACTGGTACCGGCCAGCTCGGCTCTGGCCAGGTTCAGGTCGGCGGCTGCATCGGAGCGGAATTTTGCCATGGAAGCCGTGATTTTGGAGCGTGCCTCGGCTGAGGCCTGTTCCAGCCGCGGTATCGCCAGACGCGCGGCATCCATCTGCCCTTTCACGTCACTTAACTGGCGTTCCAGACGCAGGATCTCCACCGCCGACATCACGCCCTGGGCGGCCATAGGCTTGCTGATTTTAAGCTCCTGACTCACTAAATCATGGCTTTCCTGCAGCTGCTGGTAACTGGCTTTCTTTTCACTCAGCTCCTGAGCACGCTGTTCAGCCTGCTGGCGAAGCACCATCATCGCGGTATTCAGTTCCTGCTGGCGCGTTTCCATGAGCATCCGCTCCTCATTGACCAGCTGCGGGTTGGTTTTCATGAGTTCAGCGGGCGGCTTAAATGGCTGGCCGGTTGCTTCGGCCTCCAGGCGCGACACTTTTGCCAGCAGGGCTTCCTGCTTGGCCTGCGTCTCATTCATGGATGAAGAAAAACGTGTCGGATCCAGCTTCATGATGATCTGGCCTTTCTGCACCAGATCGCCAACCTTGACCGGAATGTCGGAAACGATACCGCCTTCCAGATTCTGGATCACCTGCACCTGGCTGGAGGGAATCACCTTGCCCTCGCCCACGGTGATTTCATCGATCTCGGCAAAATAAGCCCAGATCAGGAAAATGAATATAAATGCAAACACACTGCGGATAATCATGGAACCAAAGCGTGGCGCAGACTCAAACAGTGCAGCATTGCTGTCAGACAGCAGCTCAATATCGCTGCTGCTTACCTGCTGCGGCTTTATGGAAAAAAATTCAATCAATCTCGAAAACAGCGATATTACGTTTTTCTTCTTTGGATCAGTTTTTTGCAACATTTAATCCTCCACCTGCTAATGCTTTTAAAATCTGATCTTTTGGCCCGTCTGCAACAATGCGCCCGTTGTCAATGACAAGCAGCCTGTTGACCAGGGTCAGCATCGAAGACCGGTGTGTAATCAGTATCAGCGTCTTGCCTTGCGTGTGCTGTTCCAGCTTCACCTTAAGGTTATCTTCGCTGCGATTATCCAGCGAGTTGCTTGGGTCATCCAGCATCAGGATCGGCGGATCCAGCAGCAGGCCCCGCGCAATTGCCACCGACTGTTTCTGCCCGCTGGACAAGCCGGCACCACGCTCGCCTATCGGCATATCGAAACCTTGCGGATGGCGGTTGATGAACTCGGATGCGCAGGAAATGTTCGCGGCACGGATTACCGCCAGGTCATCGACATAGGGTGCGCCAAGCACTATGTTGTCACGCACCGTGCCAAAGAACAGCAAAGGCTCATCCGGCACATAACCGATATTCTTGCGCAGTTCTGCCGGATCAATCTGGCGTATATCGACACCGTCGACCCATATCGAACCTTCTGTAGGCTGGTACAGCCCCAGAATGAGCTTTTCGATGGTGGTTTTACCGGAACCGATACGGCCTATGATGCCGAGACGATCACCTGGTTTCACATGAAAAGAGACATTCTGCAATGCCCCGACCTGCTGGCCGGGATAACTGAAACTGACATTCTTGAATTCAATCTCGCCTTTAAAGCTCTGGCGATTCACAAAACTCTTTCCTGGCTCGCGTTCAACGGGAAGCGCCATCATGCGGTTGATACCGTCAAGTGCGGCACGGGCATGATGAAAGCGGGTCAACAATGAAGCGATTTGCGACAGTGGCGCCAATGCGCGCCCTGATAGCAGGCTGCAGGCCACCAGCGCGCCCATGGTCATTTCTTTTTCCGATATCAGGTAAACCCCTGCCACCACTACGCCAACCGTCGCCATAGTCTGGAAGAAAGTGGCGGAGTTCGTCGCCAGCAATGACAGCACACGCGCCTTTAAGCTCAGTTTGCCAAGGTGGCCGATCTGCTGTTCCCACCGGCGCTGCATAGGCCCTTCGGCACCGATGGCCTTGATGGTTTCCAGCCCGGTCAGCGTTTCGATTAAGGTAGCCTGCCGTTGTGAAGATGTGCGGAATGTCTCGCCGATCACGCTTGCGAGCGACTTCTGCACCATGAAAGATACCATCAGGATCAATGGCGCCGCCACCAGCACCGGAACGACAGCTACGCCGCCCAGCCACCAGATAATGAAAAGGAATATCACCAGGAACGGCAAATCAACCAGGGTAGTGATCGTTGCGGATGTGATGAATTCACGGAAAGACTCAAACTCCTGCACACTGCTGGCGATGGCGCCTACGGACTGCGGCCGGGCTTCCATGCGGATGGCCTGGATCCTCTCAAAAATATTGGCGGATAAAATAATGTCTATTTTTTTGCCGGCAACATCAATGAAATATCCTCTCAGCGTGCGCATCACGAAGTCGAATATATAAATGACAACGACCCCGACAACAAGCACCCACAAGGTTTCAAACGTATTGTTAGGGACAACGCGATCGTACACATTCATCGTGAATAAAGGTATCGCCAATGCAAAGAGGTTCACAAGCAGCGATGCCGCAAGGACTTCGCTATAGATCGGCCAGGCCAGTTTTACCGTATCCCAGAACCAGTTCACAGGACGTGGAATGAAACTGACATCCGAACGGCTGTCAAACTTGAAAGCCGGTTTAACGTAAATGGCAAAGCCTGTGTAAAGTGCGCCAATTTCCTCCAGCGGCACTTCCATCTCGGCGGCTCCGGCTTCCGGGCTCAGCAAGCGCACCGATCCATTCCTGGCATTCCGCAGCAGGATGGCTGCCCCGCCATCCTTTAGCAGCAGCACTACCGGCAACGTAATATCGGCGATCTTGTCCAATGGGCGTTTCACAACGCGCGCAGTCAAGCCGGCGCGCGCTGCCGCCCGCGGGAACAGGTCGGGGGTAAGCCGCGATGAATCAAGCGGCAATCCTGCAATCAGGGTTTGGGCTGAAAATGGCCGGTGCTGGATCCTCGTCAGCAACACCAGGCAATTAGTCAGTGGATCATCTGGGAGCAAAGCGTCTTTGGGTATATCCCAGGCTTCTTTTTTTATTGCACTTTCAGCCATAACGTTCCTTAGCAAAGTCAATTATTGGGCAAATGGTTATGTTTATAAAATCCGGGGCGGGCTTTGTTTACGGCACCCCGATTTACAGAATCCCATTATCCGACACGACAATATCATTGGTGCCGGACAGTCGCCCGCGCGCATCAAGCCGGTTAACGATCTTTTCACGCACTTTCGATGGCAGGTCAGTAAAGGTGATGACGTTCTTATCGATCAAGACATCAATCAAGTCCTCGATAACGCGGATAAAATCAATATCCGATTGCGTTAAATCCATCAATGCATCATTGGTGAGATTCTGGGGTGGGTTGCCGCCAAAAAACCGGAGAATATCGGCATGGTCATTAGGCAGGAATTCGGTTACATTGGTTTGGGGCCTTAAAAAAATCCCGGTAATCAGACCGGCAGCATCTCGACTTACGTAAGGCATGGTCATACCCTTGTATTAATGATTGCGTTTGATAATAACATGGAAAATAATGCGCTTATGTACCACATAATTTGCGGTTATCCATATTAACAATTATTTACAATGATCCGCCAGCAGCATGGCTATTATTGAAAAAAACCAAAATGAAGGCAGCACAATGAATTTCCTAGTCAGCAAAAATCCAGTTCTGATTGACCAGTATTGGAATATTTTGCTGGAACAAGGTTCGTCATTATTACTATCCGACTTCACAGACCTGGTGTGGAGGGCGAAAACATCAGATAAAGGGCTGGTGCTCGTGGACACCCAGGTCGATGGCTTTGCCGGGATGCATAGCCTCACCGAGCTGAAACGCATCAACCAAAGCCTCAAAGTGCTCATCATCGCGATTGACCTGACAACCGAAGACGAGCTGTCGGCACTGGCAGCAGGGGCATCCGGCAGCTGCCGATCCAATCTGCTGCCGGATAAAGTACGCCAGATATTTACCACAGTGCAGGATGGCGGTGTCTGGATTTCAAGCACGGGGTTACCGCAGTTATTGCAGCGTTTCAAGCGCCTGGAAGAGATGTCGAGTAAAAACGCTCCAAAAAATGAATCTGCCCAGCAGCATGAAAAAATATCGTCATTGACCCCGCGCGAACGAGAAATCGTAGAATTGGTCGCAAGCGGCGATTGCAATAAAATCATCGCCAGCAAACTCAACATTGCAGACCGTACCGTAAAGGCGCATTTGTCAGTGATATTTCAAAAACTGAAAGTCAACGACCGACTGCAATTAGCCTTGCTGGCTAACAAGTCCTTGGATAATAAAAATCGTGCCGGTTTATAGCCAGGCACTTACAGTCACAACTCCGCATCCGCCCCTATTACTCATACAAAAATCCTGACCTTGCATATGTCTGGACAGCGTTTATTCCCAATGCAGGCGCCTGCATTGCACATTTCTTCATACTCAACTTTAATGATTGACACTTAACAATTCCCACAGTAGGATTGCGGTCTTTAATGTATGCATTTGATTGAATCACCTGATCAAATGCCATGCAATATATTTAAATTGCGTTAAGTTTTTAAAACGATAAAAGGCAAACCATTCGAAAGATTGGGGCGCAAAGTTACCGGTCTAATGAGCCCAGGCTCTATGACAGCGGGATTGCTAAATAGAATTGCACAGATCGATTCCAACAGCTCTACCCACATATCCCCGGTTTTTTGCTTTGTATGCCATCAGCATTCCTACGGCTGCCCTTTTCGTTTTAACGCTGCATGCAATATTAAATGGATGTGTGTTCACAATTTAATGCACATCATTTGCCATCATTAAAACTGACTTTTTACAGAGTGAAGACTTATTGCTTAAAAAATAAAAAATCCATTTATTGAATAGTATTTAAAAACAACCGCATAAAAAAGGCGGTGAAGAATAAATTTGAATGACCTCAACTTTAATCAACAAAGGAATTATTTCGGAAAGTTGGTAATTGTACTGTTATAGCAACTTAAAACAGTGCCGAAAGCACAGCTGAAAAACATCATCAGTTGCAATTGTCGATCAAAGAAATTTTATTTAAATATGTTAACTGGATTTTCTGGCAAGACCGCTGGCGCAACAGCTACAGCCATAGTACCGGCTACCCATTTACTCACTATAGTACAGCGCATACTCAACTCACAGGACAATACTAAAATCACCCTGCCTGGCATGGGTGCCATCAGCATATTCCCGCTGCGCCGTGAGTATCACGCTGATGTCGAACACATGGAAGCGTTCTGCACTTCACCTGCTGCAGAATTTGAAATCACGCTACTCGACAGCCAGGCGCCAGCTGCGGTCTCACACGCGAAGAGGGATGTCAGGGACCTGCTCTGGCAGCTTGCTTTCTATATTCATGAAGAAAGCCTCATCGAAGGCTGCTCTGAAAACGATGTGATTCAATTCAGCCGCTGGCCGAACCTGACACGGTTGCCGACCACCCCGAATACAGCGCGGATAAGCGCACTGCTCACTCGCCACCCTACATCGGTCACGCTGGTGAGGCGTATCCTGGGAATCGATAAAAGTGAAGTAAACCGCGTCATCAGCGCAGCCATCAGCGCCGGTATCGTGAATACGGTGAGCCACGCCCCATCCCTGGCAAGCCCTGATTCATCGATCACTGAAACAAAAGCAGTGCCGTCGCAAAAACCCAGCCTGTGGAATTCCCTGTTCGCAAAAATCTCAAGTCTGTAAACCATGGAAAACAAAATCATTTTTGCAGGTCCGGTCGGATCCGGAAAAACCACATCAATCAGTTCTGTCAGCGACATTCTGGTAGTCGGTACGGAGGCGAAAGCGACCGACGAGGTTGCACAGCGCAAGGATAATACTACCGTAGCCATGGATTACGGCATCCTGAATCTTGAAGGTGGCAGTAAAGTGCATCTTTACGGCACACCCGGGCAGGACCGCTTCAACTTCATGTGGGAAATCCTGAGCGAAAACGCGATGGGCTTCGTCATCCTGATCGATAGCGCAAGGCCAGATCCGCTGGCAGACCTGGACCATTACCTGACGGCATTCAGCAAACCTATCGCTAAATGCAATGGCGTGGTTGTGATTGGCGTTACCCGCACCGAGCTCAACCCGCAGGGCGGGCTGCTGGATAAACTCCATGAGCGTGTGATGGCGCATCAATTGAATATCCCGATTTTAGAAGTGGACGGGCGTGAGCGGCAGGATGTGAAACAAATGCTGCTAGCCCTGCTCGCTTTGCTGGACCCAAGCACAAGCCGCCATTAATCCGATATGAATAAAATAGTGCCTATACTGTTACCCGAGCCGCATAAAAGCATGCCTGCAAGCGCTGAGCAGCAAGAAGCCGGCGAAATCCCGACGTCTTCTGCCCCCTTGCTGGTGCTCAATAATTTCGGCGTCGCTTTCGGTAAAAAAGTCGTGTTATCCGAAATCACGCTCAGCATCCCTGAGCTGGGAGCATTCGTGCTGCTGGGACCTTCCGGTACCGGCAAATCGACTTTGTTGCGCACGCTGGCCGGGCTCAGCAGTGCCAGCCCGTCTTTCCGCATGTGGGGTGAAGCCTATTATCGCGGGGCGGTTCTAACCGAGAAGGAACGGCCGGATCTCGTAGCCCAGAGCGCCCAGCTCATGATGTCCTCGGTACTTGAAAATATCGTGGTAAACCTGCCTGAGCGCAACCAGCTGACGCGAGCCATGCAATACGATCTTGCCAGGCGCCTGCTTCAGCATGCAGGCCTGGACGAGTTATGCGACAAACTGGACCTCCCCGTGGTGCAACTGCCTTTGGCACTGCAGCGCCATCTTTCCATTCTGCGCGAGGTAGTGTCCAGCCCGCATCTCTTATGTATCGATGAACCGACCACCGGGCTCAATGACCATGAAAGCGCCCGCCTGTTGAACTACCTGCGTGAGGAATCGACACGGCGCGCCCTGCTGGTCGTTCTGCACAACCAGCAACATGCAAGGCAGTTAGGTGGTACGGCGATCCTGATCGCGGGCGGCCAGGTGCAGGAACAGCAAGCAATCCCGCAGATATTCGACAGACCGGTTTCCCATGCGGCACGCGAATTTTCACGCACCGGCTCATGCAATGTAGCCAGCCCGGGCACGCCTCCTGAGCATCTTGATGATTCTGTGATACCGGCAAAGCCATTACCCAAGGCAGCGCTGGCAGGATCAAGAAGCCAGTCCGGACCCCGCGGGTTTTTATGGCTAAAAAAAGGAAAACTCGCAGGCACTCCTGTACCCGGCGTTTATTTCGATATGGAATATGACCTGAAGGCATTGCAGCGTGTAGGCATCACCACACTGATCACACTGACAGAAACCGCCCTGGATAACGCAAAACTTGCACCTTTCGGGATCAGGAGCATCTGGGAACCGATTCCCGATATGGAGGCGCCATCAATCGAGCAAGGCATACGCATCTGCAAATTGATTGAAACCCTGCTTACGCAAGGCCAGGTCATTGCGGTGCATTGCCGCGCCGGGCTTGGCCGTACAGGCACCATACTCGCTGCACACCTGATCTGGGAAGGAAAAGGTTCGCTCAGCGCATTGGAATATGTACGTAGAATCGAACCACGCTGGGTGCAGTCCGAAGCGCAAGTCAAATTCCTGGAAACGTTTTCAAACAGGGTATGAAACACCACCGACATTCAAGAATCATCTCCCGCTCCATAACGAGATAGTGATGAGGCAGTAAAAACAGCAAAATAATTGCAACTAACAACTTAATTAATCAAGAAAAGGAATTTTATATGACCAAATTAAATGATGCTTTACAGGCAGCGACCACATCAATCCCAGAATGCCTGGCAGCAGGCTATATCGACCTTGCCAGCGGCATGCTGCTCGGCATCAAGTCCGTGGACTCGCAGCCGACAGAAGTCGTTGAATTGCTGGCGGCTGCAACTGCCGATTTGTTTCAGGGCCCAAATGTAAAAATGATCGAAAGCATCTTTAAAAAAGCGCGCGGCCTTGCAGAAGACGGCCATCATTACTTTCAGGAAATCATCATCAACAGCGACAACCTGATTCACATCTTCATCCGCGGTAAAAACGAAGAGCAGGTTGCCTGTTTTGTATGCCGCAAATCAGCCAACCTCGGCATGGTACTGACAAAATCACGCAGCAACATGCCTATGGTAGAAGCTGCACTGTAATCACACAGCGCCCCGGAGCAGGGATGTACTGCAACGGGGTCTTTTTACTCTAAATCAGCCAGTTCAGCTGGAAAGCGTTTCATATGTATAGCACCCAAAAAACTCCTGAAGAGGCACGTACATCAGCCTTAAGGTCTGTATTACGTGAACTTAATGCAACTTCTGACGACATTGAAGCATCGGCATGTATTTCAAGTGACGGCTTCAGCCTCGCCGCAGTCCTTGGCAACAACGTCGATCCTGACCGTTTTGGCGCGATGTGCGCATCCCTGCTGGCACTTGCCCAGCGTGCTGCACAGGAAGTGCAGCGCGGCAATCTGAAACTGGTACTGGTTGAAGGCGAACAAGGCGTAATGCTGCTGGTACAGGCAGGGCCAAACACCATCCTCGCCGTTGCAGCCAAACCCAGCAAAAACCTTGGCATGATTTTCATGGATGCCAAGAAATTCTCCAAAAAACTGCTTGAAACCCTGGAAAGCCATCCATTAAAAACGTAACAACAGACCTGAACCATGGCACACCTAAAATACCAGTCACATGACCAGCAGAGCCGTGATATTCATTCACGAAACGCTGAAAACGTACTTGACGCATTGCTGCGTCAAGGCATCAACATCCCATTCTCCTGCCGCAGCGGCGTCTGCCACGTATGCGTGCAGCAATGCAGGCATGGCGATATCCCACCGTCAGCGCAGAAAGGATTAGCGCCGGAACTCGTAAAACAAGGCTATTTCCTGCCCTGCCAGTGCACGCCTGTGGGCGATATGCAGATTGCCGCTCCCACCGGGCTTTTCCAGACCACGCTGGTTCACAGCAAGGAAATGCTTTCATCCCACGTGTGCAGAATACTGCTGGAACCGCCAACCGACTTCGCTTACAAAGCCGGACAGTTCATCAACCTGCGCCGCCCGGATGGCATCACGCGCAGCTACTCACTCGCCAGCCTGCCAGCTGAAGATTATTTCCTGGAACTGCACGTGCTGCGCCAGGATGGCGGCATCATGAGCAACTGGCTCGTCGATGAACTCAATACCGGTGACGGCATCGACATCCAGAACGCAGAAGGCAGCTGCCATTACCAGACAACGGCGGAAGATTCTCCTCTGCTGATGATAGGCACCGGAACAGGACTGGCACCGCTGATCGGGATTGTGCGCGATGCCCTGCACCACCGCCATCAGCATGAGATTCATCTTTATCACGGCGGCAGGAGCACAGACCGGTTTTACCTGCACGAGCAATTACGGCAGCTGGAACAGGCGCATAGCAATTTCCATTATCACGAATGCATATCCGGCACTTCTGAAGTACCGGAAAACACCTTTGCCGGGCGTGTGCATGAGATCGCCTTCTCACGGCATCCGAATGTGCATGGCTGGAATGTCTATCTTGCCGGCCTTGCCGAAATGGTCGACAGCGGCACCCTGCTCGCGGCCAGGCATGGCGCACTGCCACATCACATCCATAGTGATGCCTTTACGCTGCGTGACTTACGCCAGAACAAGCGTGAGGACAGCAAGCCTCAGCCTGAAGATGATGATAGCGCTAAATACCCACCGCCGGATGCAGCGCTATGGGCAGCGCTGCAGGACGGAAAACTGCTCACATCCATACTCACGGATTTCTATACCATGGTGTATGCCGACGAGAAACTTGCGTCATTTTTCAACGGCGTCACCAAGCAGCGCCTGATCGAAAAACAATACCTTTTTATTCGCCAGATACTCACGGGAGAAAAAGTGTATTTTGGCGACAGGCCACGCAATTCGCACCACTGGATGGTGATCTCGGATGAACTGTTTGACCATCGCGAATCCATCATGCTGCACTGCCTGCACAAGCATGGCCTGCCGGAGCCCATGATACACAGGTTCATGGAAATGGAAGGTTTCTACAGGCGCGACATTGTGAAAGCCGCTCCTTTTGCACGCGTGATAGGCGGCATAGAAAAACCATTTGAAGGTTTTGATGAAATCACGATGGACGTAGGTACCCTGTGCGACAGCTGCTCGCGCGAAGTAGCGCCTGGCGAAAAGGTCATCTATCACGTCCGCATAGGCAAAATCCATTGTTCGGACTGCAGCACCCGGCATCATCATGAGATACCACCGGCAAATGCCGGCGTTTAGGAGTTTTGTATGTTTTTTGGCGTTACACACGTTGATGTACCCGTTTGCGACCTGGCAAGGTCAGAGGAGTTCTGGGGCAAGCTGATCGGCTTGCAGAAAATCAAGCATGGCGAAGGTTTCATTGACCTGGATTCAGGCTCCGTGATCCTGCGCCTCATCCATGTCAACCAGATTACGCGTCCCGTCACTTTAAGGGTCAGTGTGCCGGATGTGAAGGTCGCTTTCGACAAACTGATAGGTTCAGGCGGCCGTGCGCTGTATGAGATTCAGCGTACGCCAGCCCTGGAACTGGAGGCTCATGTTGCTGACCCGGACGGCAATTCTGTAGTGGTATGGCGAGAACTGAACGAAGATGAATATGGCTTTGTTCCGGAACTGCCCAAACAAGGTGAGTGGCATAGCGACGCTGAAGAATTATTCAACGAACTGCTTAAATACGTTCCAGCCCTGTTCCGCGCCATGGCAAGGCGCAAGGTGACTAAAATCATTGAAGAAGTCGCGGGCTATGACCATTCTCCGGTAACGCGCCAGCATGTGATACGCGGCTACATACTGGCCAGTGCCAAAATCAAACGCGATCGCCTGATTGAACCGCTGAAGATGTGCGGCATAGACCCGGAAAACTACAAAGAAGAGTTTGACGCCTGAATGCGCCCAGGCCTTTAACAAGCTGGCTGATGGCCGCTTTATGGAAAAAAGCAGGCCATCAGCAACGTATGCAACTAAACCGGCCGGCTTGCACAGATCCGCTGCATCACGGCAGGCGCAGGCTCTTTAATTTCACCCTGCTCAAATGCGCGAATCTCCAGCAAGGGCGCATAAACCGATTTAAGCTCATCTGGCCGCAGCAGGTAATCCGGGCTGCTCGGTCTGCCGTAGCGCTCGTTCCCGACCATAAATGTTTCATAGATCAGCACGCCGCCGGGCGCCAGCATCTGTGCAAGCACCGTGAGCAAAGGCCGGAATAAATAGCGGCTAACGACAATCCCATCATAAATCCCGCTGACGCCGCCATCAGCCCCGCCGGCGAAGTACATTTCACCGTATCGCGGGTCTGATACAGGCCAGCTTCCGGTCTCAAGATCGGCAACAGCCGCATTGATATTGGCATAGCCTTGTAAACCGGCCACAGCCACAGGATCCCGGTCTACCGCATCCACCATGTAGCCCTGCCCGGCCAGCCAGATGGCATGGCGGCCGCTCCCGCAGGCGAGGTCCAGTACGCGGCCACCTTCAGGAATCAATGCCGCATGCTTGATGACCCATGGTGACGGATTTGCTGCCAAATGTAATACTCCAGCACCCATCTCAGAACAAGCTTGGCTGTTTTTTAACCGCAGGCTTGCTCTCCTGAACCGCATGCCCTTTCCTGGCACGTTTCAGCACAAACTTGCTGAGGGCTTCGCCTTCAATCACTTTGGCTTTACCTCTCACCATGATAGTGGCTGAAAGCCCGTCGCTCAATTCAACCCGGGATAATGACGCTTTATCCGGAATATCCATCATGCGCACGCCTTTGCCGCCGTTCGGATATTCATTCACTTCGCTCACCGGAAACACCAACAGCTTGTTTTCTGAGGAGGTGACCGCAACATGCGTCCTCGCATCCAGCCTGATCGGCTGCAGGATCGCCGCATTACCTTCCGGCTTCATGAAAGCCTTGCCGGCTTTTGGCCTGGCGATCAGTCCCTTTAACGGAGCAATGAACCCATAACTGTTAGATGTGGTGAACAGGTACCTGTCGTCTTCCTTACCGGAGATTGCATGGATCAGCTTGCCCCCGTTCTGCACCTCGATGATCGAACTTACGGGGATGCCATCGCCTTTGCCACCGGGCACAGTCGAAGCATCAAATGCATAACACCGGCCGTTGGTATCCAGCAATACGATCGGCAGGACCGTACGCGTTTCAATCACGGCAAACTCGGCATCACCGGATTTCCAGGTGATTGAGTCGCGCTCGATGCCATGCCCCTGCCGTGCCCTGATCCAGCCGTTCCTGGACAGCAGGATGGTAACCGGCTCATCTACCACAAATGCCTTCTGGCCACCCTGTACCCGCTCAACCGGTTCAATCAGGGTGCGGCGTTCATCACCGTATTTATCCGCATCCTGCTTGATTTCTTTTGCAGTCAGCCTGCGCAATTTGGCATCACTGCCCAAAACGGTCTGCAAGCCATCGGCTTCTTCACGCAAATCCTTCAGTTCTTTTTCAATCTTGAAACCCTCCAGCCGTGCCAGCTGGCGTAAGCGGATTTCCAGTATATCTTCCGCCTGTATTTCAGTGAGCTGGAAAGCGGCGATCAGATCCGCCTTCGGTTCATCCGAATTGCGGATGACCTTGATCACCTCATCAATATGCAGAAAGGCAATCATGCGCCCTTCCAGAATATGGATGCGCTTATTGATCTTATCCAGGTCAAACTGGCAGCGCCTGCGCACGACATTAAGGCGGAATGCGATCCATTCCTTAAGGATGGTGACCATGCCTTTCTGCGCAGGCAGCCCGTCGGTACCGATCATCACCATATTGACCGGGCATGAGACTTCCATGCTGGTATGCAGCAGCAGGAATGCCATCAGCTCATCACTGGAAACCTTGCTGGTCTTAGGCTCGATGATCAGGCGCACTTCTTTCTTGCCTTCGCTTTTTACGGTATCAATCATGCTCAGGGCCGATTGTTTTACCAGCAACTGATCCTGGTCTATCGTCTTTTTGTCTTTTTTCGGCTTGGGGTTGGAGATGGCGAGTATTTCATCCTGTATGGTTTCCACAGAAACGCCATGCGGCAATTCATTGATGATGATGCGCCACTGGCCACGTGCCATCGGCTCGACCACCCACCTGGCACGCAGCCTTAATGAACCACGCCCGCTTTCATAGGTAGAAAGTATATCGGCGGTTTGCGTAATCAGCTGGCCGCCACCGGGAAAGTCCGGCCCCGGCACATGCTGCATGAACTCGGCTGTGGTGCAGTGCGGGTTATCCATGATGTGCAGCACCGCGTTTGCGATTTCACGCATGTTATGCGGCACCATTTCAGTCGCCATGCCCACGGCAATGCCGGAAGCGCCGTTCAGCAGCATCATCGGCAAACGTGCCGGCAGCATGACCGGCTCCTGAAAAGCGCCATCGTAGTTGCTCTGGAAATCAACGGTACCGCGGTCGATTTCAGATAATAACAAGTCAGCAATCGGTGATAACCGCATCTCGGTGTAGCGCATGGCAGCAGCGCCGTCACCATCCCGCGAGCCGAAGTTACCCTGCCCGTCAATCAAGGGGTAGCGCAAGGTAAAGTCCTGCGCCAGGCGCACGGCGGCCTCATAAGCGGAACTGTCGCCGTGCGGATGGTACATGCCCAGCACGTTACCGACCACACGGGCGGATTTCACCGGCTTGACGCCTGCCACCAGCCCCATTTCCTTCATCGCATACAGAATGCGGCGCTGCACAGGTTTCTGGCCGTCTTCTACGGAAGGCAGCGCACGTCCTTTTACTACGGATACGGCATAGGCCAGATAGGCTTCTTCTGCATATTCACCAATCGGGACTGCATTTTCTTCGTTATTGTTTTCTTGCATACTGGTATCCATCAAACATCAGCCTCCACATCGTTACCGCGGCGCTCCATCCACTCTTTCCTGGCAGCAGACTCATTCTTTGCCATGAGCATATCAAACATCCTAAGCGCATCATCCACTTCCCCTTCAGGCAAGCGCACCTGCACCAGGCGACGGGTATCCGGGCATAGCGTGGTCTCCCACAACTGCTCCGGATTCATTTCACCCAGGCCTTTAAAACGCTGGATGCCCAGCCTTTCTTCGGCAATCCCTTCGCGCTTCAGCTTTTCTATCGTGGATATTTTCTCGGCATCATCCGATACATAAATCTTGCGCAGCGGCTTGTTTTTGCCGTGTGCCGGCACATCAATGCGATACAGCGGCGGCTGCGAAATATACACATGGCCACGCTCGATCAGTTTAGGCGCGTGCCTTAACAGCATGGTGAGCAGTAATACCTGGATGTGCGAACCGTCCACATCCGCATCAGATAAAATACATAACTTGCCGTAGCGCAGGCCGGAAAAATCCGGGTCATCCTTGAGCGTGTGCGGCTCTATGCCCAGTGCCACAAAGATATCATGCACTTCCGAATTGGCGAATATGCGCCCCGCATCGACCTCCCAGGTATTTAAAACCTTGCCGCGCAATGGCAGCAGAGACTGGAACTCATTGTTGCGACCCATTTTTGCGCTGCCACCGGCAGAATCACCCTCCACCAGGAACAGTTCCGCCTCCAGCGTGCCGGCAGCTTCGCAGTCCGTGAGTTTGGCAGGCATGAGATTGATGCCGCTGGTCTTGCGCTTTTCTATTTTCTGCGTGGATTTATTGCGGGCTGCAGCCGTGCGGTTCACCAGGTCAGAAATGCGTTTTGCATGTTCCACATTCTGCGTCAGCCAGTTCTCCATGAGTGGCTTCACGGCGGATGCCACCATCTTCATGGCATCACGATTGGTCAGCTTCTCTTTGGTCTGTCCCTGGAACTGCGGATCCAGCACTTTTGCCGCCAGTACATAACAGACGTTATTCCAGACGTCTTCCGATGAAACCTTGATACCACGCTGCATCATGCCGTGATGTTCCATGAACGACTTCACTGCCTCGAATACCCCGTTACGCATACCGGCTTCGTGCGTGCCGCCGGAAAGCGTCGGGATCAGGTTTACATAGGATTCACCGCGGCCGCCGCCTGCACCAAAGAACAATGCCCATATCGCGCCTTCACCTTTGGAAATGCCGTCCGTGTTTTCCTGGTGGTAAAACTCATCGGAAACGATCGGGATAGGCATTTCATCATCAGCCGCTTCACGCTCGCCAACCAGCTCATCAAGATATTCCGGCAAACCATCCGCATACGTCCATGAACGCTCCTCGAAACCATCGCTGCCTTCGATAGCGAGCGTGACGCTGACACCGCGCAGCAATACGGCCTTGGACTTGATCAGGTGTTCCAGCTGCTGGATTGAAACTTTGGGCGAATCGAAATACCTGGGATCAGGCCAGCATTTTACCGTGGTGCCGGTATCGCGTTTCAGGCACTTGCCGACTTCGGTCAGCGGTTCTACGCAGTTGCCATTTTCAAAAGACAGGTTGTACACTTTACCATTACGCTTCACCTTCACTTCCAGGCGGGTAGACAAAGCATTAGTGACGGAAACACCTACACCGTGCAGGCCGCCTGAGAAACGATAAGAACTGCTTTCGTCTTCTTTATCGAATTTACCTCCGGCATGAAGCTGCACGAACACGAGTTCTACGGCTGGCTGGGTTTCGCCTTTGGGCACCTCGACCGGAATGCCGCGGCCATTATCCGACACTTCTACCGCACCATCCTTAAACACAGTGACATGGATATTGGTGGCATGGCCACCCAATGCCTCATCTGCCGCGTTATCAATCACCTCCTGGACAATGTGCGTCGGTGAATCCGTACGTGTATACATGCCGGGCCTGGCGCGTACCGGTTCCAACCCCCTTAAAACCTTTACCGAATCTGCGTCGTATTCTTTTTCTGCCATTGAGCTAACCTTTGAAGTTTATATTCCAAGTTTAATTGAGCTGCGCTTGTTTTTATTAATTAATCAGGATTTTTAGCTAGATTCTATTAAAAATTTGCCGCGACAGTAACTAGGTCGCTTAACTTATATAACCGGCCGACGCGACATGCCTGAAAACCTGCCTGTTTTTTCCGCAGATCAAAGGCACTGACGGATTTTACACAGCCGTTCTGCTGTCAAATCTTCAACCCGGTTAAATGTTCACCCAAGTTGGCGTAATATGCACTCATCAGTAAACCTGAATGATGAATGGGAGTAAGAAAATGCACGATGCTTCTATTAAATCCAAATTAAACCGGCTGGAAGACAAATTAGCCGCCATCCAGAAAAGGCTGCAATGGATAGCGGCAGAGGAGGCAAAATCCCCTCATGTGAATGAGCCAGCCCATTATTTTAAAGACAAAGATACATTATTGAAAAAAGCCGATAACGCGCTTGATGAATTAAAAGCCCTGTTTACCAAGCCGTGGGTCTGAGCCGCCACTGCCGGAAAGGCGCACCTGAACCGGCGCATAGGAATTACCCTGTGCGCAGGCATTACATTGTCAGGTAGTCTTCCACTTTCAGCCCGAATGCATCCATCGGCAAGTCAGAATGAATCATGATCTCTTTTTTGTTCTTGGGCTGGTTCATCAGGTCGATATGAATGGGAGTCTCCAGTTTTTCCCTGTATTTGTTCATCACTACCATGATCACGGGTTTCATGCGCCAGGTCTTATTCTGCTTGATCACAAACCCTACGTCACCGGTATTTAACCTGACCATGGTGCCAACCGGATAGATGCCGATCACCTGGATGAACTGATCCAGCATCTGCGGGTGGAACAGGCGGCCTTTCTGCTTGTACATAAAATCCAGCGCCTTGTTCGGCGGCAGCGCAACTTCACAGTTGCGGCCATTGATCAGGGATACATAGGTATCGACAATGCAGATCATGTTTCCGTAAAGCCCTATCTGGCCGCCTTTCCTGCCCATGGGGTAGCCGGTGCCATCAAAATGCTCATGGTGATTGGCGATAATCTCCCTGACGATCTTACTCTGGTTGGATTTCATGGCGATATTGATGCCATTCTGCACATGATCATCCTTGTACACCCTGAATTTAGTGATGTTTTTAATACTATTGATCTTTGATACGCCTTTAGGCTTGACTTCCCCTACATCGTGCAGCATTCCGCCCAGCCCGACTTCGATCAGGTCCTGCTTGTAGAGGCACATCTCACGCCCGAGGGCGACCATCAGCAGCGACACATCGATCGCATGCTGGTAGGAATGCTCATCCAGCTTCCTGATGTTATTCACCAGCTGCATCGCTTCCGGGTTGCGCGTAATGCTATCAACCACATCGGCCACCGCTTCTTTGGCAACATTGACGGATTCATGCAATGATGAATCATTCATATCCAGCGCCAGGGTCGTCTGTGCAACATCCATGAAATTATTCTGGGTCGCCTTGGCAACCGGCATTTCCTGCGCCAGGGATGCCGTGGTCACGTAATTGGTCATCTTGTCGGAGATCGGGCTGTTGCTGAATTCAAACTGCGCACGCAGCTCTTTGGCTAACTGCATGCGCCGCATATCTTCCTTGACCGAAGTATTCAGGTGTTTTCTGGACTGATGTATCTTATTGGGATTAAAGTTTTCTTTAATCTTGGGTATGCCGCTGATCATGTCTACAAGCGGGGAAATAATCGACCTGAACAGCCGGGGCCTGGCAGCAGCCGGCACCGGCTCTGCCGCTTTGTTTTCCTGCTGAGGGGCCGCAGCTTCGTGCAAGGTCGAAGCCAGTGTACCTGTGGGTTTTACCGGCGCTTCAGGCGGCTTGACAGCTTCTTCCGCTTTGACCGAAGCCGGTTTTGGTTTACTGCCTTTAGCTTCATCGGCAAGGAACTGCTGCAACAGGTCGCCCTGCGCAACCGGCTTGCCCTTTTCAGGCTGTGCTGCTTTTTTCTTGAATGTGACGTTAACCGAACGGTCTTTGTCTACGATAATGAACTTGCATACTTTCCTGATCTCATTGAGCTCTTTTTCTTCTTCGATCAGGAAACCTTTAAAGATAAACCGCGACTGCTCCCACGGAATATCGAGTGCGGTCACGTACATACCCAGACTGACATCTTCAGCCTCAACCCGGATCTCATTATCTAGCAAAGGTTTGTCTAATAAATCACGCATTATCAATCACTCTGTTATCAGGAAAAATCATCTCATCATTCAATACTGCCGTGCCGCCATAGACCAGAAGATTCAATCTTTCCTCACCCTGCACTGCCACGTCACCTGCCCGCCAACCCTTATCCAGGCTGGATATTCATCGTTAGTGGACTGCCATCACCAACGATTAAAACCAGTCGACACTTTACGATAATTCCCAATAAAAAAATAGGGTTTTTATGCTTTGCAACTGCATAAACAACGGCCTTTCTGTTCACGTTTCCACGCTAGCTGCAAAATTAATCAAACATCTCAACTACATAGATTGCACACACGGATAAGTCATTTTTAATAATAAATTTGCAATTTGAAGATCGAATATGCTTAACTAGCATAAGTGCCATCAAGAAAGCTCTGTATGGGAGCGCAACTTAATCTTAATGATTTGCATGCAAAGCTATCGTTGCCGATACGATTCGCTGTTGCAGTCATTATTTTTTTAATTGCACTCACGCTGCGCATCTGGGCATGGCAGCCTGAATCCGGGCTGGCTTTCATCACGTTTTATCCGGCGGTATTCTTGTGTTTTTATCTTTGCGGGTCCCAGCCTGGGGCTCTCGTTACGATTCTTTCTGCTGTTTCCGCCTTCTATACTTTCTCGCCGCCCTACTGGTCATTCAACGTCACCAACGAAAACATCAGCGCAGCTGCGTTCTTCCTGGTATCTGCCTGGGTAATGGGCTACGTACTCACCAGAGGGCATTACTGGCACAACCAGCTTATCAGTAAAGAACACGACAGGCTTGAAGAAATCGGCAAAGAACTGCAGACAACCAATGAACTGCTGATGCTGGCTGAACGCTCAGTCAGCGCCGGCGCATGGCGCTGGTATATCGACACGGACAGGATGGTCTGGTCCGAACAACTATATAAACTCTTCTGCCTGAATCCCGACGTTGACAAGCCAACCTTTGAGACCTGGCGCAAGATCGTGCATCCGGACGATCTTAAAGGTGCAGAAAACCTGATAAAAGAGGCTAGCCGCAACCTGAACGCTTTCGTGACATTTTACCGTGTCATCCTGCCTACCGGCCATATCCGCTGGATTGACAGCTATGGAGGCCCGATCTATGACAAGCAAGGCAAGCTGGTTGAATTTTCCGGTATCTGCATCAACTCAACGAGCCTGCATCTGGCGGAGCAGCAGATACAGGAAAGCGAGCAACGGTTCCGCAACATGTTCACCAACCTTACGGTCGGATACCAGGCACTTGATATCAACGGCTGCTGGCTGGATGCGAACCATAAAATGGCGCACATACTGGGCTTTGCAACACCGGAGGAAATGATAGGCCAACGCTTTACCGACAGCTGGTCTGATGTGGCCGAAGGATTCGCCACCTTCTACCAGCACTTTAAAGACCACAATTTTGTGGAAGGCGAATTCATGCTGAAACGCCGTGATCAGCAGCCGATTACGGTCATCATTTCAGGTCGCATCCAGCGCAACAAGGAAGGCAAGTTCATTTGTGCCCATAGTGTGATTATCGACATCACTGAACGCCAGAAGATGGAACAGAAAATTATCGATATGAATGCCGAACTGGAATTAAAAATAGCGGCACGCACCGCGGAACTCTCGAAAGCCAATGAAGACCTGCGGCACCTGTCAAGGCATGATGCCCTGACCGGAATGCATAACCGCTTATCCGCTAACGAAAGATTACGCTCGGAATTCATCAGCATGAAACGTTCCCAGAATAATTATGCAATCCTGATGCTGGATATTGACTTCTTCAAGGAGGTTAACGACATCCACGGACATGCCATTGGCGATAGCGTTTTGCAGCAGCTGGCGCAGATATTGAAGACCACGCTGCGAGAGAGTGACTTTGCCGCCCGTTATGGCGGGGAAGAATTCCTGCTGCTGCTGCCGAACACCGAACTGTTCGAAGCGAGGTTAGTGGCCGAAAAGATTCGCCACACCATAGAAGCCACACCGCACCCCGTTGCCGGGAAAATAACGGTGAGCATCGGTGTCGCTATCGCGACCCCTGAAGAGGTGGACGAATATATCGCGGTAAAAGAATCTGATGATTATCTGTATGCCGCTAAAAAGTCCGGACGCAACTGCATCATGGCGGCAACGCATCACTGAAACCGGCTCATTCACACGCCACGGCAATATCGGCATCGCTGCCCTTCCCGCTTCAGGCAGCCATCCAGACCTGTGCGCAACTACAGCTTAATCGTTATCCTGGACAGCTGCTGTTTTAGGCTTGCCAAAATCATAGCGCACACCTACCCAACCTGCACGCGGCGCCCCTGGTGACTGGAACTGTTCAGCCTGCCATCCGCTCGGGTCCAGGTTCAGGCTTTTATCTGCGGTATTAAAGGCATTGGTGCCGAGAATGCCCATGGTAGAGTAATCTTTATCCGCAAGGTTGATGAGCTTCATGAATGCCGTCCAGTTCTCATGGAACTTCCAGTTGGCGTCCATGTTAAAAATGGTGTAACCGGCAACCTTGCCATTAGGGTCTTTATTATTCTCGTCGCCACGCGCATATACACCCGCGCTCGATATCACGTTCAGGCCAACATTCAGCTTGGGCGTAAAATCATAGGCAAGACGTACTTTGAGCGAGTGTTTAGGAATATTGGGTAGATAATCCCCGCGTTTTGCGGTGTAATTACCGTCATTTGCCAGGGCTTCTGCCGACGTGTTGTTTTCATTGTGAAACACCACACTGTCCTGATAAGTGGCACGCAGGTACTGGTAGTTGGCTGTCATATGGAATTTATCGAAATCGCCGCCAAAGCCCAGCTCAAGGCCTTGCCGCTGCGTCTTGCCTACGTTGTCGAAATATCCCAGGTTAAAACTGTTGCCGCTGCTGATGAATTGAATGTCATCATTCAGTTTCGTCTGGAACACTGTTGCGTTCCAGCGCATATTGGGGCTGATCAAGCCTCGCACACCAGCTTCAAATGTCTTGGAAACCACGGGTTTAAGCACGGGATCAGCCAGGAAATCCGTCGGCAGCCGGCATGGGGTAAGCGGGTCTGCACAGCTTAACTCAATCGGGGATGGCGCACGCATGCCTTCGTTGTAGCCGCCATAAAAGCCTAACGCGGGACTGACGTTGTAATTCAGGCCTACAGCAGGGTTGAAACGGTTGAACGAATGCGTGATGTGATCGGAATCTCCAGAAACATATTTTCCGGTGTTAGGATCTGCCTCCATCTTGTCTTTGATGTTTACCCGCACGTAGTTATAGCGGCCAGACAGGGTCAAATGCAATTTTTCGGTCACAGAAAAAATATCCGTGGCATATAACCCGTAATATTGATTCCTAGTGCGAATATCCGTTTCCCTCTCAAATGCACCGGCAGCTACCGCACCACGGTCGGCAGTGAACTCTGTAGGCTGCTCATCAGATTTATAGCTACTTCTGCCCAAGTCAGCGCTTAAACCGGCAGTGAACTGGTTTTTGTGGTTCATCACATTGCCCAGGAACGAATATTGTGCTGTCAAACCATAACCGAGCTGGCTGGTGCTGGATTTTTCATTAAAACCCTGACTGGCAATATCGACAGACTCCGGCAGGCTCTGGTCGCACTGCGCACCGACATCCTGGTCAGCAAGGCTGGCGTTGTAGCAATCATTGGTGTTACTTGCAAAATTGTTGATGCGGCTATTGCGTACATAAATATTGCCGGCAATCAGGTGGTCATCACTGAGAAAATGGCTGCCTTTCAGATTAACCATCTGCATGCGATTATTGATCGTATCCGGATACGTGTAAGCCTGCTCGGGCTTGTTCAGCCAGCTTTTTGGCAATGCCTGCACACCATTCAGGTTGTTATGCGCCAGTGTCACGCTGAGATCAAGATCGGTTGTTTCATTCTGCCAGCCGATTTTACCGAACAGCTGATTGACTTCACTGGATGATGAGTCGCGCCAGCCGTCTTCTTTGGAGTGATTGCCGGTGATGAAATAATCAACATTCCCGTCTACGCCGCCGTAGCTTGCATTCAAACCACGGCGCCCCCATGACCCGCCGGACATTTCCGCTGACAGGCCGGGATTGCTGGCACCGCTTTTAGTGTTCACCGATAAGGCGCCACCGAGGGTATTAAGGCCAAAAACAGGGTTGGAACCCGGCATCAGGTTAATGCTGGAGATCGCGCTCTGGGGAATGAGACCCCAGTTTACGGTATCGCCAAACGGCTCGTTGATACGCACGCCATCCTGGAACACTGAAAGTCCCTGTGGTGCACCGGCAAGCGGAGAAGCGGTAAAACCGCGGAAATTCACATCAGCCATATAAGGGTTGCTCTGCCCTTCGGTAATGGTGACCCCGCCGAGATTGTTATTGATGTAATCAGACAATTCCAAAGTGTGCTGCTGCGCCAGGTCCTTGGCTTTTACCGACTGAACATTCGCCGGCACCTGGTCAAGCGCCACGCCCACACCTGGCAACGGCGTGGTTGATACCACTTCAACCGCACCCAGCTCTATCGCCTCAGCCCTGTTTTCCGCCAATACTTGCTGCGGTGTAGCGTAGGCGGCAATGATTGCAGCTACGATGATTTTGGGTTGCATTTTTGGCAGTATGGTTTTCATGATTCCACTTTTAATTTAATTTTTGGTACTTTTAATTTTTGGACGATTTTACTGTGAGCGATTATAGATTGCACATTAACGGGATTTTACAATTTGTAACAATTTAAAGCAATTCACAGCCCGCTGTGGCTATTTGAATGATTAAATACCATAGGCGATGGCATGAACCTGCAATCAGGAGATGAACGGGCGCGGCAAGGCAACAGATGCCGGCCAGTATATGCAAGACGGATTAAGGCCAATAAAAACAGGCGATACTATGTAAGCAACCAGGCTAGGCTGCCCAGGCAAAACAATGGCGGCCGGCATGTTCAAAGCCGGTGCCGCCATCGGTGTATTGCCGGATCGCAATATGCCGGCCAATCAAGCTTTGCCGTGCACGGTGATCAGTTTTTTAAGCTCCGGCACGCACGAGCCGCATTGCGTTCCGCATTTGAGCTTGTTTTGCAATGTGATCAGGTCCGCCCCTCTTGATACGGCATCGATGATTTCATTCTCTGACACATCCAGGCAGCTGCAGACTACCTTGCCCCGTCCGGAATGGCCAGACGGCGGCGCACTCAAAGGTGCCAGCGCCCATCTTCTGACTTCTGCAGTGAACTCACCGGAGGTCATGGCCTCTTTCAGCCAGTCTGAAGCAATGGTTTCACCGACCAGGCGGATACCAGTCACTTTCTTGACCGAACCTTCATCTCCCGTCGATTCAACCAGGATACGTTTACTGATGCCGCGTTTATCATCCTGGTAATTCAGCAGCGGCATATCATCGGTCATATCCAGGATCGCATCGATCTCGGCAATCAGTGACAGGTCCGGCGATTCATCATTGGCCGCCTTGAATATGAGCATGCCGGCGTAACCATGCTGCTGGCGGCCAAACAGGCCACAGGTCGCGTATTGAAACCTCGGCAGCAAAGCGCGTATCTTCTGCAGCGATGACAGATCCCTGATTGCGCGCATGACGGTCATGCGCCAGGGCAAGGTCAACTTCTCCACCTTGATCGCCGTGTGCTTCAGCTCTGGCTGTTTTGATATCTTGTCGAACAATGGTGGCATCATGGCGTTGACCCCCAGCCCGTTCATAAACTCGCTGCCCCAATGCATGGGAATGTAAGTCTGGGTCACCTGAATATCATTGGAAGCTTTTACCGGCAGCACCAGGCTGCCGCGCTTGTTGCCGACCCTGACAATATCGCCATCCTTAATCAGGCGGCGCGACATATCATCCGGGTTCATATAGATAAACGGCTCTTCAACGTGATTGAATAACTGCGCCGCCGTACCGGTCCGGCTCATGCCGTGCCACTGGTCGCGCAAACGCCCGGTTAACAGATGCAGCGGATGGCGTGCGTCGATTTTATCTGCCGTTGCCTTATAACTTGTATTGACGAATCGCGCTTTGCCGTCTGCGGTTGGAAACACCCCGTCCGCATATAAACGCGCTTTACCGGCGGCATCACCGGGCTTGAACGGCCACTGCTGGGGGCCTTGTTCATTCAGCAGACGGTAGCTTAAGCCTGTAATGTCCAGGTCACGGCCACGGGTGGTCTTGCGGTGTTCGTTAAAAATCTCTTCTGTTTCGGCATAAGGAAACAGCGTGGATGCCTTGCCCAGCCGCTGCTCCAGGCGTCGTGCAAAATCCACCATGATCGCCCAATCGTGGCGTGCCTCTGCCGGTGTCGCGACAGCAGGATTTACGCGGGTGATCCTGCGCTCGGAGTTTGTCACCGAGCCTTCTTTTTCACCCCAGGTGCTGGCCGGCAGCAATACGTCGGCATACTTGCCAGTACTGGTGTTGTTAAACGCATCCTGCACGACGACCAGTTCGGCATTACCCAGCGCTTCAAGTACATTGTTGAGGTCGGGCATGGAGTGTGCGGGGTTGGTGCAGGCAATCCAGATCGCCTTGACCTCACCTGCTTTTACCGCATCAAACATTTCCACGGCAGTCTTGCCGGCGGCCTCAGGAACGCTATCAACACCCCATAATCGGGCGATTTCTGCACGATGCCCGGCATTTGACAGGTCACGATGGCCTGACATCAGGTTAGCCATGCCGCCTACTTCGCGCCCGCCCATGGCATTAGGCTGGCCTGTCAGTGAAAATGGCCCCGCCCCTGGCTTGCCGATTTGCCCGGTCGCAAGATGCAGGTTGATCAGCGCCGCATTCTTATCGGTACCGTAGACCGACTGATTCAAACCCATGCAGTACATTGACAGGCTGGGACCCTGGCCAAACCATTTCGCGGCAGTCACGATATCCGACTCTTTGATGCCGCAAATATCTGCGACCATTTTCGGCGTGTATTCACGAACGGTATCTTTCAACATTTCAAAGCCGGTTGTGCTGGTTTTGATAAAAGCATTATCCAGCATACCCTCCCACAGCAGCACATGCAGCATGCCGTTAAACAGGGCAACATCGGTTCCGGGCAGGATTGCCAGGTGCAGATCGGCAGACTCTGCGGTATCGGTGCGCCGTGGGTCCACTACAATGATCTTCAGGTCCGGATTCGCTTTTTTGGCGTCCTCGATGCGTCTGAAAATGATCGGGTGGGCAAAAGCGGTATTCGACCCGGCGATCAGCAGGCAGTTTGTATGATCGATGTCTTCATAGCAGGCTGGCGGCGCATCAGACCCCAATGTAACCTTATAGCCGGCAACTGCGGATGACATGCACAGGCGTGAGTTCGAATCTACATTATTGGTGCCGATCAGGCCTTTGGCCAGTTTATTGAAAACGTAATAATCCTCGGTCAGCAGCTGGCCTGAAATATAGAAAGCCACGCTGTCCGGGCCATGCTGCTGAATGGTTTCTGCAAACTTATCCGCGACAAAATCCAGTGACTCATCCCAGCTGGCGCGCGCTCTTTTATCTTCACGCCGGGTGCGCATTTCAGGATACAGCAGCCGGTTATCAAGTTTGGCAGTCAGGTGCAGCGTAGAACCTTTGGTACACAGGCGGCCGAAATTGGCCGGATGGTCAGGATCGCCCTTCACATCGACAATCACGCCGTTTTCAGAATGAATGATCACGCCGCAGCCAACGCCACAGTAACAGCAGGTAGATTTTGTTTGCTTCATTGGTTGATTACTCTTTTAGCTAAATGCTTTAAATAAACCGGGAATTGATTCAATTCACAGTCGTCATTCCCGCGTAACCGTAAAGGTCATCACCGCTCATCTAGGCCGCTAAAGCGGCAAGATGAAGCGCGATAGGCGGGAATCCAGTCAAGGTGGCGTTTAGAGTCGTTATTTCAGAGAAAGTAATGTAAAAATGACTCATTGATACTTCACTCTATGTACATCAATTTATATGTTCAGGAAACCTGCCTGGATTCCGGCCTGCGCCGGAATGACGCAGGTGGAAGAAATGACAGACAGAGGCAAGTCTTTAGCGTAAGCCCATACCTGACTACGCTTTTAGTTCCAAATATACGATTCCGTCTTCAACCTTGGTTTTGAAACATGCGGTTTCGCCCACATCCGGCTCTTCCGCTTTGCCGTCTACCAGGCTGATTTTCCAGCTATGCAATGGGCAGGCAACCTTGTCGCCGTACACAATCCCCTGAGACAGCGGGCCGCCTTTGTGCGGGCACTGGTTGTTAATCGCATAGACCTGGTCATCCGCCAGGCGGAACACGCCGATTTCCTTGTCTTTGGCACGCACGACACGTGCGCCTAATTTCGGAATATCTTCCAGCAACAGTACTTTTACCCAATTACTCATCTTGTTTAATCCTTTGTGTAAAACTTGATATCGCCCTGAATCAGACGATGATTAATAAATAAATCAATAAAAAATTCAAAATCAAGGAAAAAATAGCAATCCACTGCCATTTTACAAACCGTGCCCTGGCTACCAGGGGCGTTCTCGCAGGCGCCAGAATAGGCTTCAACTCACCATATTCAAGTGCCAGCAGCATTTCTTCTGCCGTTTCAAAACGGGATTCCGGGTTACGCGATACCGCTTTCAGGATAATATTTTCCAGCCAGTATGGCGTATCCGGCCGGTATCTGGATGGCGGTATCGGTTCACCGAATTTGGGGTTCTGGAAAGGCTCGATTTCCCCATAAGGGTATTTGCGCGTCAGCAGGTGATACAGCGTGACACCTGCGGCGTAGATGTCGGTACGCACATTGGCAACCTCGCCATTGAATAATTCCGGCGCCATAAAACTCGGTGTGCCGGGATTCTGCATCGCATCGATTTTCCCGATACCGCTGCTGATCGCAATGCCCAGGTCGAGTATACGCAGGCGCTGGTCACTGGCCTGATGCACATTAGCCGGTTTGATGTCGCGGTGAATGATATTCAGCCGATGCAGCGCGCCGATCCCGCGCATCATGTCGAGACCGATCTTGGCTGCACCGGCCATGGTAAAGTGATGGCCGTTATCCAGGCGCTCCTGCAACGTCGCGCCTTCATGCCAGCTAAGGATAAAGTAGAGCTTGCTGCGCCTTTCTACAGAGACCGGGAACACCTGCGGCACATATTGTGAAACCACCCGCTTGGCAAGCCATTCTTCATTCAGCAGCGCTGCGCATGTATCCTTATCTTCCGCAAACAGCGGCTGCAGGGTTTTAAGCACGAACAGCTGGCGGGTCTGCGTATGCCGCACTTTGTATAGCAAGCTGGCGCGTGACTCATGCAGCAGTTCGACAATCTCAAAATCGTCCAGCACATCGCCGGTATTCAGCTTCTGCGGCGCTTTCAGGTTCCTGCCGCTGGCAATCAGTTCAGAAAGCGTATCTTCGCCAAGCTCCGTCACCCTGATGGAGACTGCCGAGCAATTGTCCTGGCTGCCTTTCTCAAGTGCAGTCCTGGTCAGGTAATTGCATAGCAGGGATGGGTCATCGTAGAGCGTCAACGCTTTTTGTATGCTTTTTTCATCCAGCACACCCCAGACCCCGTCGCTCATCACGATAAACACATCACCCGCCCGCAGCTCTCCTTCAATAAAATCAACGGACAGGTGCTGATCCAGGCCAACCGCACGCTTCAGGACATGCCGCATATCCGGCCTGTCCCAGACATGATCTGTCGTAAGCTGCTGCAGCATGCCGCCGCGGTAAAGGTAGATGCGCGTATCACCGACATGCGCCCCGTAATAACGCTGGCCGCGCAACAAGAGCAGTGACAGCGTAGTTGCCATGCCCGCCATGTCTCGATTGGCGTTGGCCTGTGCAATCAGCCAGCGATTGGCTGCGGTCAGCACTTTGTCCAGCGCTACCAGTGGCTCCCATGTATCCGGGGTCGCGTAATAATCCGTGGTTACGGTCCTGATCGTCATCTCTGCGGCTTCGCCACCGCCGGCGTTACCGCTCACGCCATCGGCAACCGCAATGATCGCACCCTTGACGTTCAGCTGCTCGCGCGCAGGTGTCACCAGCCCCACGTAATCTTCATTACGCTGTCTGGGGCCAGTCAGGCTGGATTGTCCGGTGCTGAATTTCAATGACATGTCAGTGGTTCCCGTAATTAAACTTTGGCGCCGGGTTTAAACTTTAGCACTGGTTGTAGTGCCCCAGGTCGTTCTCCAGCGCGTTTTCACACCGGTCAGACCCAACATGGCCAATACTGCCAGGGCTGAGAAAATGATCAGGCCGATCTGGTAGCTGCCGAAGTTCTGTTTGAAATAACCCAGGCTGGCAGCAAGATAAAAGCCGCCGATACCGCCAGCCATGCCAACCAGGCCGGTCATCACGCCGATCTCCTTGCGAAAGCGCTGCGGCACCAGCTGGAATACCGCGCCATTACCCATGCCCAACACCGCCATCACAGGCAGGATGATCGCTAAAGCCCATTGATACGTCGGCTGGCCGAAGCTCATGATCATCAGCAGCACCGCAGCCGCAGCGTACATCACCAGCAATGTCCTGACACCGCCGATCCGGTCGGCAATTGTGCCGCCCAAAGGACGCACCAGAGAACCCGCAAACACACAGGCGGCCGTACAGTAGCCGGAAACCACCGGACCCAGGTTATACAGATCATTGAAATAGATCGTCAATGAAGATGCCAGGCCAACAAAACCGCCAAACGTTACGCTATAAAAGAACATGAACCACCAGGCATCCTTGTCTTTCAGGATAGCCAGATACTGGCTGAGTGATTTAGCCGGCGGCGCATCAGGGCTGTCTTTGGCAAAGGTGCTGTACACCACGAAAACGATCACCAGCGGAATCAATGCCAGGCCAAACACGTTGTTCCAGCCATAGGCAACCGCCAAGCCCGGCGCAAACAGCGCTGCAAACACGGTGCCTGAGTTACCGGCGCCGGCAATACCCAGTGCCGTACCCTGATGCTCAGGCGGGTACCAGCGCGAAGCCAGCGGCAGCGCCACCGCAAAAGCCGCGCCGGCGAAACCGAGCCCCAAGCCCAGCAGCAAAGCCTGCTGAAAGCTATGGATGCCATGCAGCCATGCCAGCAGCAGGCTCAGAATCACCACGACCTGCCCAACCAGGCCGGCCATTTTCGGTTTGATCTGGTCTACGAGCACCCCCATGACGATACGCAACAATGCACCCGCCAGCACCGGAGTGGCGACCATCAGGCCTTTTTGTGAAGGTGACAGTTGCAGATCCGTTGCCATCTGTACCGCCAGTGGCCCCAGCAGCACCCACACCATGAAGCTCAGGTCAAAATATAAAAACGCGGAAAACAGTGTTGGTTTATGTCCAACTTTCCAGAAGCTACTTTTCATGATATTCCTCTAAATCCAATAAAAATCAAACTGAAACCGTTTCAAACTCTTTGTACTGGTCGCGCTTTTCGACACGCTCCGCCCAGGGATTTACAGCCCCTTGCAGCGCATAAAGCAAGCGCTCGTAAGCCGCTTTCCTGCCTTCGGCATCGTCAACCACGCGCTGTTTCACATAGTCCAGCCCTACCCGCTCCAGCCAGTGCACGGTACGGTCCAGGTAACGGGCTTCTTCACGGTAGATCTGGATAAAGGCGCCTGAGTATTCCAGCACTTCCTCATGGGTTTTCACCTTGCACAGGAACTGCGCAACCTCGGTCTTGATGCCGCCGTTGCCGCCGACATAGATTTCCCAGCCGGAATCCACGCCGATGATGCCCACATCCTTGATGCCGGACTCAGCGCAGTTACGCGGGCAGCCGGATACGGCAAACTTCACCTTGTGCGGTGCCCACATATGGTCAAACGCCTTCTCGATATCAATGCCCATCTGCGTCGAGTTCTGCGTGCCGAAACGGCAGAACTCGGAACCTACGCAGGTCTTCACGGTTCGGATACCTTTGGAATAAGCGTAGCCGGATGGCATGTCCAGGTCTTTCCACATATCCAACAGGTCTTCTTTTTTCACACCCAGCAAGTCGATACGCTGACCGCCGGTCACTTTCACCATCGGCACCGCATACTTGTCGGCCACATCGGCAATCTTGCGCAGCTGGTCTGGCGTGGTCACGCCGCCGTACATACGCGGCACCACGGAGTAAGTACCGTCTTTCTGGATATTGGCATGCACACGTTCATTGATGAAGCGTGACTGCGGGTCATCAACCGCCTCATGCGGCCAGGTGGAAATCAGGTAGTAGTTGAGTGCAGGGCGGCATGTCGCGCAGCCATTGGGCGTGCGCCACTGCATGCCTTTGATCGCATCCGGGATGTTGAGGTATTTGTGGGTGCGGATTTCCGCACGCACTTCTTCATGATTTTTATCAGAACATCCGCAGATCGCTTTGCTGGTGGAAGGCGGTGCATAGCCGCCGCCCAGGGTACTGGCCAGGATCTGCTCCACCAGGCCCACACATGAACCGCAGCTTGAACCGGCCTTGGTCTGTTTTTTCACATCGTCTATCGTAAACAGGCCTTTATCCTGGATCGCCTTGACGATAGTGCCCTTGCACACACCGTTACAGCCGCACACTTCCATCTCGTTGGTCATGGCTGCCGCTTTGTCCTGGCCCTGGTGGCCAGTATTACCCAATGAGTCCTGCCCGAACATCAGGTAATCACGAATCTCGTGGATAGGTTTGCTATCCCTGAGCATCTGAAAATACCACGAACCATCCGCGGTATCCCCATACAGCACGCTGCCAATGATTTTGTCATTTTTGATGACGAGCTTTTTGTAAACCCCGCCAACTGCATCGTGTAAAACAATCTCTTCCGTATCTTCACCGCCTTCAAATTCACCGGCGCTGAACAAATCGATACCTGTCACTTTTAATTTTGTAGAGGTGACCGAACCTTTGTACAAACCAATGCCAAAATTAGCCAGGTGCGTCGCGCACACTTTTGCCATTTCAAACAGCGGCGCAACCAGGCCATAGGAAATACCGCGATGGCTGACGCACTCACCCACTGCATAAATACGCGGGTCAAAGGTCTGCATCGTGTCATTCACGACAATGCCGCGGTCACAATGAATGCCGGCAGATTTTGCCAGTTCAAAATTCGGGCGGATACCGACTGCCATCACTACCAGATCGGCCGGCAATTCCATGCCGTTAGTGAACCTCACTGCTTTAACACGGCCTTCTTCATCGCCAATCAGCTGTTCTGTATTGGTTTCCAGCAGGAACTTAAGCCCTTTGGACTCAAGGTTTTTCTTGAGCATCAAACCGGCTGTTTTGTCCAACTGCCTATCCAGCAGCCATTCGTTTCTGTGCACCACAGTGACATCCATGCCCTGGATTTTCAGGCCGTTGGCGGCTTCCAGCCCCAGCAGGCCGCCACCGATCACCACGGCATGCTTATGCGTTTTAGCCGTTTCTATCATGTCGTTGGTGTCTTTGATGTCGCGATAACCAAGCACACCTTTCAGTTCACGGCCAGGGATCGGCAGCATGAACGGCTTGGAACCCGTTGCGATCAGCAGACGGTCATACTCGGCGCTGGTGCCGTCTTCTGCATAGACCACCCTGTTTTTACGGTCTATTTTATTGATGCGCGCATTGGTGTAGAGCGCGATATTGTTTTCTGCATACCATTCACGGCTATTCAGGATAATGTCATCGATGGTCTGCTCGTTAGCCAGAACCGGGGACAGCATAATACGGTTGTAATTGGGGTAAGGCTCATCCCCGAATACCGTGATGTCATAAATATCGGGCGCTATTTTCAATAGCTCCTCTACAGTCCGCATGCCTGCCATACCGTTGCCGACAACTACCAGTTTCATTTTTTTCATACCACTTTCTCCTTCTACGCTGCTACTTCTAAAGTAGCTAATAATTTATTATTGCTGGCCATGCGCACGACATTGCCGATCACGATAATCGCCGGGCTTTGCAGCTTTTCCTGATGCACAGCCAGCGGCAGCATGGCCAAAGGCGCACTGACATGCCGCTCCGTCTCCAGAGTGCCATGCTGGATAGCAATCGTCGGCATGTCATGCTCCATGCCGGCGGCCAGCAGGTTCCTGACGATTTCCGAAACTTTCTTGATCCCCATGTAAATGACCAGCGTTGTTTTGCTCGCCACCAGTGCATGCCAATCCAGTGGCTCACCATCCTGCGTGTGTCCGGTCAGCATCGTGACGCCATGCGTATACTCCCTGTGCGTGAGTGGAATACCCATGCTTGCCGGCACTGCAATACCGCTGGTCACACCGGAAATCACCTCCAGATCGATGCCGGCATTGCGCAAAGCCAGCATTTCTTCGCCGCCGCGGCCAAACAGAAACGGGTCGCCGCCCTTCAGGCGCACCACGGTCTGCCCCTGCTCCGCCAGCGCGATCAGCATGCGGTTGATAAAGTTCTGCGGCGTTGACTGGCAGCCACCTCTTTTCCCGACATTCACCACGCGCGCCTGCGGGCAATGCTCCAGCACTGCCGCATTCACAAGATCATCCACCAGCACCACATCAGCAACCGCCAGCGCCTTTACGGCTTTTAACGTCAGCAACTCAGGGTCGCCCGGGCCTGCGCCTACTAAAAAAACTTTACCTGTCATGTCTGATTCAGCCTTTTAATCACTTAAATGTTTTCGTTTGCCTGCCAACTTTGTTGAGTAAAGTCGTGCGCCCTAAGACCTGATGTCGAATTGATTGACATAGGCATCCGGGTCGGTTCCATCCCAAACCACGCCATCCATCAGGCGGCTTGTCCGCATCGGTTGCTGCTGGGTATTGATTTCCATGGCATGCGCAGCCTGCGTATACATATCGATACGGTTCACCTTGCTGGCCAGCGCAAGATAATCCGGTGCAGTCTTCAGCAGACCCCAGCGCCTGAACTGGGTCATGAACCACATCGCGTCAGAGAGATAAGGGAAATTAACTTTTCCGCCGTCAAAGAATTTGACGGCATTGGCGTCATGCCATAGCTTGCCGTTACCATCGTCGTAATCGCCTACAAAGCGATCATGGATGACCTGCCTGGGGGCATTGACGTAATCCGGACCGGCAAGCATATCCGTCACCTGCGCGCGGTTATCCATCACATCCAGATAGCGGCAGGCTTCGAGTATCGCCATGATCATGGCACGGCAGGTCTGCGGGTACTGATCCGCGAACTCGGCAGTGACGCCCAGCACCTTCTCGGGATGATTCACCCAGATATCCTGGCTGGTCGCCACCGTGAAGCCGACCTGGTCATAAATGGCACGCGCATTCCAGGGCTCGCCGGCGCAATAGCCGGCCACATTGCAGCTGCTGATATTGGCTACCATCTGCGGCGGCGGAACGACCACGGTCTTAACGTCGCGCAGCGGATCGATACCATGGCTGGCTAACCAGTAGTAAAGCCACATGGCATGCGTGCCGGTGGGGAAAGTCTGCGCAAAGGTTAATTTGGAAGCCTGTTGCTTTAAGAAGCTGCTTAAATCGCTGCCGCTATTAACGCCCTGAACCTTTAACTGGTTGGATAAGGTGATCCCCTGGCCGTTATGGTTAAGCGTCATCAGCACCGCCATGTCTTTCTGCTGGCCGCCTATGCCGAGTTCAACGCCATACACCATGCCATAAAGCGCATGTGCCGCATGCAGGTCGCCACTGATCAGCTTGTCGCGGATAACTGCCCAGGAGGCCTCTTTGTGCAGCTTGATATTGATGCCATATTTTTTGTCGAAACCCATTTTCGATGCCACGACAATAGG
Source organism: Methylotenera sp. G11 (assembly GCF_000799735.1). NCBI lineage: Bacteria > Pseudomonadati > Pseudomonadota > Betaproteobacteria > Nitrosomonadales > Methylophilaceae > Methylotenera > Methylotenera sp. G11. The sequence goes on from NZ_JUHH01000001.1 coordinate 629,073, forward strand.
CGCGCAATCGGTCAGGGGAATAAACCCGACCTGCACTTCTGACAGCTCTGGCGCAAGCTCCGACTTTACTGAACTTTTTAAAACCATATCAATCACCTAATATAAAAACCAGAATCCTGAAAACAAAAAAGGCGTCCTGCATCCGGTTAAAATAACCATTGCAAGGACGCCTTTGTCCGCGGCAGTACCCACTGCCATAATCCGTTTACTGCCTGGTACCGGACATGATCCACCCGGTACCGCATCACCGTCCCCAACCACTAAAGCTGCTTCGTTGCCGCTTCAATGACTTCTTTTGCCAGGACTGCAATACGCTTGTTCTGCCGCATCGCCATGCTTCGCAACATTGCATAAGCATGATCTTCATCAAAACTGTGCTCTTTCATCAGGAGCCCTTTTGCTTTTTCAAGCACCTTGCGCTCCGCCAGCTTGAGCTTTGCCTCGCCCAATTCATCCCTTAAGGATTTGACCTCTTCAAACCTGACAACCGCGGCATTGATCACCGGCATCAGGCTCTCGCTTGGCAAGCTGCCGACCACATAAGCCGACACACCCGCCCTGGTCGCTTCGCGCATCTTCTGAATGTCGCCGTCATGCGTAAACATGACAATCGGTTTAGGCACGGTTTCATTCATGACACAGAGATTTTCCAAAGTATCGCGGCTTGGTGAATCCGTATCGATGATGACAATATCGGGCTGCAGCTCACGCACTGCATCATCAAGGTTCTCAGTGCTGGATAAATGGGCAATCACCTGATAACCGGCATCTGTTAAAGACTGCCTTAGCGGCGCAGTTCTCACCAAATCATCATCAACCAACATTACAGAAAGCATGCATAACCTGAACAAAGCATTTAGCAACATAAAAGCAACTTGCATGCCAGTTGAAAAAACATAGGCTAATGCATTGAAAAGTAATGGGAAATAATATTTTATGGATTTTCAGCGCATGCATTGCCAATAAGCGGTGCACCATAGACGTGCAGCAGCACTAAAAAAATCATCCATAAAGGAGCAAACCGCTGCAACGCATGATCCAATTGCGCCGGCCGTGCCTTCCCAGTGCGCGCAGGGGTTTATTGACACAGCGAAACCTTTGGATAGGGCTTTAGCTTCCAACTGTCCGGTTCATGCCTAAAGTTTCCCCTATACGGACTTTTCCAGGCACACCAGTGGCTTAGGCTCCATATCCCCATGCACCCCACAGCGTTATCCACAGAAATTGTGGAGTGCTGCTGCCGTCATGGTTCCATGATGAACAAAGTATGGTTAATATTGGTGCAATATGCCGTTCACAATGCATGCACGCGAGCAGCGTGAACTCAGATAGACAACGGGGGTCTTAAAGCCAGGAGTGACGCAGCATGATGCTATTGAACGGAATGTATTGATTGATAGTAGAATCAAACATACTGATTATCACAACCAATAAATTTAAACATAATCATACATGGTCAATTTTAATTACACCCATTACAAACTCCAGCCCATTTACCGCTTCAGTGTGGCGCTTATCTTCTTCGCGCTTGCACTGATTTCCCGCTTTACGTTTTTGACGCATGCAACCGGCGGACCTTTCGTGACTTTTTACCCGGCAATCATATTGAGTTTCTATTTCTGCGGCACATTCCCGGGCGCCATGGTCGCGGTGCTATCCGGGCTTGCCGGCTCATATTACTTTATACCGCCTTACAACCAATTCTCCGGGCACATCCACATTTCCAATGCCATCATTTTTTTCTCGATTACATCGACCCTGATCGGATTTTTCATTTCCAGGCTGCACCGTTATATCGAGGAAACCAATGTCATCCTTAATAATGAAATGATCGGCAGCATGATGCTCAGGGATAGAAAAATCATCTGGTGCAATAAAGCCATGAGCACGATCCTGGGTTATACGCAGTCCGAGTTGTTAGGCTCTTCGACCAAGATGCTGTTTGCGGATGAAGCCATGTACGAGACCGTGGGCAGGAATGCCTATCCGCTCAAGAGCGGCGCTCCTTACCGTACCCAGTTCGAGATGAAAAAAGTCGATGGACATAAGGTATGGATAGAAATCAGCGGCGCTGCAATCCCCTATGACTCCGGTTTATCCTTATGGCTGGTGAACGATATTTCGAAACTGAAAGCGCTGGAGGAAGAACTCAAGCACCAGATTGACCATGACTTCCTGACCGGTCTGCGCAGCCGCGCATGGTTCATGGAGCAGGCAACCATAGAGCTGCATCGTGCCAGCCGCTTCAACACCCCGCTATCGCTGCTGATGCTGGATATCGACTTCTTTAAGCTTGTGAATGACACTTACGGCCACCAGGCCGGCGACATCGCACTGAAAAGCGTTGCCCAGTTCATGCAGAAGATCCTGCGTGACTTCGATATGTGTGCCCGCATGGGCGGAGAAGAGTTCATGATTCTGCTGCCGCAGACAAACCAGGATAAAGCGCTTGAGGTCGCAGAACGCATCAGGCTGTTCATCCAGAATACACAAGTACCGCTGCCGACTGGCGAATCCTCTTTGCAGCTGACTGTTTCGATAGGCTTATCCTCTCTGTCATCCAAAGAGGATAATATTGATGACCTGATCAACAAGGCAGATAAAGCCCTTTACCAGGCCAAGCATACCGGCAGAAACCGGGTTTGCGTTGCAGGGTTGCCTGACAGCCAGCCATCGGACAGCCAGGAAACCGTACTTTAAACCCGGCTCAACAAAACCGGTTGAAGCCATACCTGGTGAAAACGGCTTTTGCCTTATCGCCTTTCATATAGTGATAAAACGCTGCGGCCTGCGGACTTGCTCCTTTGACCAAGGCCAAAGGATAAATGACAGGGTCATGGCTTGCCTCGGGGAATGTCGCGACGGTTTCAACTTTTGCCGAAACCCTGGCGTCGGTCTCATAGACGATGCCTGCCGCGCATTCGCCGCGTTCCACAAAAACCAGCGCGGCGCGTACATCCTGCGTCCCGACCAGCCGCATTTTAATGGCATCCCACCAGGCCAGGTTTTTTAATGCCTGTTTTGCATAGATCCCGATCGGTACCGATTCGGTTTCCCCCGTGCACAGCCTGCCACTGAATGCAGCGCCGAAATTGAATTTCCTGTCCATTTCAACCTTGAAAGCCTTACCCCTGGGGGCGATCAATACCAGCTGGTTACCCAATAGATTGGTTCTGCTGCCGGGGTCAATCAAGCCCCGCTCCTGCAGGTAACCCATCCATCTGGTATCTGCCGACATGAAAATATCGGCAGGCGCGCCCTGCTCGATCTGCTTGGCAAGCGTGGACGATGCCGCAAACGACGTTTGGATGCTGACAGCCTTTTCTTTCTCATACTCAGCGGCAATTTCCTGAATCGCATTCGTCAGGCTGGCTGCTGCGAATACTGTAATTTTCTGCTCGGCCTGTGCAGCCATGGAAACACTTACCGCGCAGATGGCAAGGCATAAAAGTAATTTGTTCTTTAACATGTTTTTTCCTGATGTATTCATTATCGGTTGAAGTTGACCCAGTGCTAGAAGTCATACTGGGCGCGCAGATTGATCGCCTGCTCTTTGTCTTCACGCTTGCCGTTCACAATAATACCGCTGTCAAAACTGGTGCGTACATAATTCAGCACCAGGCGTGCATTCGGATTGAATATCCATTTCGCACCGGCGGTCCAGGCATCTGCCTTGGTTGCAGTGTTTGCGACCTTGATTGATTCAAAATCCGAAGCGTCGAACTTGCTGTAGCGCAGCCCCAGCTCGAACGCACCCCAGCCGGCCTTGTCGTCAAAATTATTGTTCGGCTTGATACGGCCGAATACGCCGCTCTTGTATGCATCGGCATACTGCTCTCCGGTAAGCATCCAGTTGATATCCGCATACCAGGTTTTGATATCGTTATCGAATGCCGTGCCGGGAGCGGCCGCACCACGCCTGCCTTCGAAGTTCGCCTGAATATATTCAGACTGTAGCTTTACCGGGCCATAAGCAAAAGCGGTTTCAAGGCCAAAGCGGTTTCTGTCTGTCTTTTCCGTGTTGATGAAATTTCCCACGCTGAAGAACTCGACACCGTTACCTTCCGTTTTCTGCTTGATCGCTTTGGTTGTCGGGGTGGTGAAATCAATGCTGCCTTTGCTCACAGATGTACCCACATGCAATACCAGGCTCTTGCTGTCAGTCAGCTTCGCCAGGTTTGCATTCAGCCTGGCTCCGATATCCTTGCTGTCCTTAGCGTCATCATTGTTCTGGCCGCTGCCGTTCACTGCATACACATTGTAATTGACCCATGGCAGCAGATCCCCATGTATCATCACACCGCGGTCATAGGTAGAGTTAAACACCGTGCCATTGCTTGTTGCCAAGGATATTTCCGTAAAATCGGTAAAGTTCGTGCTTTGCGCACGCTCCAGGCCAAACAGCGGTTTAAACTGGCCAACGCGTATCTTGGCGGCAGACCAGCGCGTAAAATCAAGGTAGCCATAAGTCAGGGCGGTTGTCCCCTTGCTGCCGGCATTGTCATTTGCATACTCGCCTTCAACCCGCACGGCAAAGTCTTTCAGGAATGAAAATGTACCGCCAAAACGTGCGCGACGGATACTGAAAGTATCATTTGCCCAGTCATCCGGCCGGTAATTCTGGTAATCAGCCTGCACCCGCCCGTTTAACTGCAATTTCCAGTCCCCGGTGCCATCTTCAAATACCAGGCCGTCTTTGAACCCGCCATAGATGGGATTGCCTTTGCTGCTGCCTTTTTCTTCTGATTTAACGATCTTGGACTGGCTGACCTGGTTGCCCAGCCCCACCAGTTCTTTAGTCAGGATATCAAGCTGCTGGTCCTGCTCCGCGCGCTGCTGGATCAGCTGCTGCACTTTGTTTTCCAGCTCCCTGATGCGTGACTCGGCATCATCGAGCGCCAGCACCGTGGCTGGATAGGCTGCCGTGACCGACAGTGCAATGATAGACCGTAAAAAATGGTGACTGATATGCATAACTCCCCCTTATGACAATATGATGAAATGACGGCTTGCCGCCTATATTGCCATTCTCTCACGACTATCGCTATATTCAAACGGGAATAACGATAAAAACTAACCATCAGGGGCATGATGATCAGAAACGCATCATTGCTTCCCGGTTGACTGCTTCAGCGTTGATTAATCGGCGGTGATGAGGTGTGACAGAATCTGGTCAAGCTCTGCCTGGGCTGACAGATGCGCTTTCGCTACCGCATCGCGATAGTTTTTAAGCATGCTGCGGCCGAGCTCGGTCAGTTCCGCCCCGCCCCCGTGATGCCCGCCCGGTGAGCTGGTGACCAGGGGCTGGTCAAAGCATTTGTTCATGACATCCACAAGCTCCCAGGCCCTGCGGTATGACATCTGCATGCGCTTAGCGGCAGAAGAGATAGACCCGCAGTCATCAATGGCTTCAAGCAAATCCGCTTTGCCCGGCCCCATTGCGACTTTGTCACCGCACGCAATCCTTATCTTTAAAATATCATTAGCCATGCCTGTAGTTTAATGTATTTAAAACGGATATGAGCAGAATTCTCCATTGATAAGGTTGCTGCTCATGCGCCAATAAAAAAACAGCCTTCATCTGAAGGCTGTTTTTTACATCCAATCCCGGTTTATGGTTAATCCCAGCTTAACGCACCGCCGGTCTGGTACTCCGTCACCCGCGTCTCAAAAAAGTTCTTTTCTTTCTTAAGGTCCATCATTTCACTCATCCAGGGAAATGGATTGTTTGCCCCGGGATACAGCGCCTCCAGGCCAATCTGCTGGCAGCGGCGATTGGCAATGAAGCGCAGGTACTCTTTGAACATGGTCGCATTCAAACCCAGTACACCGCGCGGCATGGTCGCCTCTGCATACTGATACTCAAGCTCGACACCGTGCTGCATCAATGCCTTGATTTCATCCCTGAATACTGGCGTCCATAGGTGCGGGTTTTCAAGTTTGATGGTATTGATCACATCAATACCGAAGTTGCAGTGCATGGACTCGTCGCGCAGGATGTACTGGTACTGCTCGGCGGCACCCTGCATTTTATTCTGGCGGCCGAGTGCCAGTATCTGCACAAAGCCCACATAGAAAAACAGGCCTTCCATGATGCAGGCAAATACAATCAGCGAACGAAGCAGTTGCTGGTCGGCCTCCGGCGTACCGGTTTTGAATTCCGGGTCAGTCAGCGTATTGATGAACGGGATCAGAAAATCATCCTTTGCCTTGATGCTGGGCACCTCCTGATAGGCATTGAAAACCTCCGCTTCATCCAGGCCCAGGCTTTCGACGATATACTGGTATGCATGCGTATGGATCGCCTCTTCGAACCCCTGGCGCAGCAGATACTGGCGGCACTCCGGCGCGGTGATATGCCGATAGGTGCCCAGCACGATATTGTTGGCAGCCAGCGAATCCGCCGTAGTGAAGAAACCCAGGTTACGCTTGACGATCAGGCGTTCATCCTCGGTGAGCGCCGTGCTGTCTTTCCACTGCGCAATATCACGGCTCATGCTGACTTCCTGCGGCATCCAGTGATTGGCACAACCCGCCAGGTATTTATCCCAGGCCCAATGGTATTTGAATGGCACTAATTGATTGACATCCGTTTGACCATTGATCATGCGCTTATCCGAGGCATTCACGCGCCCCGGCATTGTAGCCTGGCCTGCCGCAAACGCTGAAGCCGTGCGTGTTTCCGCGGCGGGTGCTGCCGTCAGCCCTGAGTCGGATGACTCCGTGTATGTTTCATCTTCAAATGTAAGCATGTTTATTTTTCCTTATTTTCCACTGGCTCGCCCGCTTATTGGCAAGATTCGCACTCAGGGTTGTCAATCGAGCACATTTTTGGCGCAGGCTCATTCACACTGGGCACGGCCGCTACGACGGCATTCAATTCACCGCCGGAACCGGTAGATTTCTCGGCTGCAGTAGCGCCCATGGAACGCAGGTAGTAGGTCGTTTTCAAGCCGCGCTGCCAGGCCAGCATGTAGGTGTCATTGAGCTTTTTGCCGGATGGCACAGCGAAATACAGGTTTAGCGATTGCGCCTGGTCTATCCATTTCTGCCGGCGTGCAGCCGCTTCAATCAGCCAGCTTGGGTCAACATCAAAGGCTGTCGCATAAAGCTGCTTGATATCCGCAGGCACACGGTCGATAGGTGCCAGTGACCCATCAAAATACTTGAGGTCGGACACCATCACAGCATCCCACAAACCA